>DATAFB010000158.1:0-24430 GCA_036257695.1 Solirubrobacterales bacterium
GAGCCCGCCTGCCGACTCGAAGCGGTCGTCGGGTTTCTGCGCCATCCCGCGTGCGAGGACGTCGTCGAGCGCCGGAGGGATCCCCGACGCGTGCTCGGAGAGCCGCGGCCGCGGCGCGTTCGAGTGCGCGAACATCGTCGCGATCTGGGTCTCGCGCCGGAACGGCGGCTCGTCGGCCAGCGCGTGGTACGCGACGCACGCGAGCGAGTACACGTCGGCGCGGCCGTCGACCCCCTCGCCCGCGATCTGCGCCGGCGCCACGTAGTCGACCGTGCCGACGAAGCGCCCGGTCGTCGTCAGCTCGGTCCCCGCGGTGACCAGCTTGCTGATCCCGAAGTCGGTCAGGTATGCGTGCTCGCTTGCGGGCTCGCCTTCGAGCAGGACGTTGGCGGGCTTGACGTCGCGGTGCACGAGCCCGCCGGCGTGCGCGGCGTCGAGCGCCGCCGACACCTGGTCGAGGATCCGCGCCGCGCGCCCGGGGTCGAGGCGGCCCTCGTCCGCGAGCACCTCGCCGAGGTCGGTGCCGTCGACGAACCGCATCGTCAGGTACAGCCGCCCCGCCTCCTCGCCGGCGTGATG
Source organism: Solirubrobacterales bacterium (assembly GCA_036257695.1). Classification (GTDB taxonomy): domain Bacteria; phylum Actinomycetota; class Thermoleophilia; order Solirubrobacterales; family 70-9; genus DASPWW01. The sequence continues at coordinate 580 of DATAFB010000158.1, forward strand.
AACCGGGACGAGGTTAGGGTGCTCGATCGACGCCGCGAGCCGCGACTCGCGCCGGAAGCGCTCCCTGAACCCGCGGTCGTCGGACAGCTCGGCCGCGATCAGCTTCAGCGCCCGCACCTGGTCGAGGACGACGTTGCGGGCGCGGTACACGACGCCCATGCCGCCGGTGCCCGCCACCGCCTCGATCCGGTGGCCGGCGAACGTCGCGCCGGGATCGAGCCCCGATCCCTCCGGCCCACGCGAGCCGGAGGCGCGGGTCGGCTCGGCTTCGCGATCGTCGTGGTCGTCCGCGGGAGCCACTCCTCGCGGCGGAGTGTAGGACCGCTGCGGTCCCTACATCCGTCCGGCCTCGAGCAGGCGGCGCAGGAAGCGCTGCGTCTCCGGCCGCTCCGGAGCGGACAGCACGCGGTCGGGCGGGCCCGACTCCAGGATCCGGCCGTCGTGGAGGAAGCAGATCGTGTCGGCGACCTCGCGCGCGAAGCTCATCATGCAATCCTCTCATCGAACTCTCATCTGGAGCGGTGAGCCTGCGCACATGAGGATCCTGGTCGTCGAGGACGAGCTTAAGATGGCGGCTCTGATCCGCCGCGGGCTGCGCGAGGAGGGGATGTCGGTGGACGTCACCGAGCGCGGAGAGGACGCGCTGTGGATGGCGGGCTCGACCGAGTACGACGCGATCGTGCTCGACGTCATGCTCCCCGGGATCGACGGCTTCGAGACCTGCCGCCGGCTGCGCGACGACGGCGTGTGGTCGCCGGTCCTGGTACTGACCGCGCGCGACGCGGTCGAGGACCGCGTCGAGGGGCTCGACGGCGGCGCCGACGACTACCTGGTGAAGCCGTTCTCGTTCGCCGAGCTGCTGGCGCGGCTGCGGGCGCTGTCGCGACGCGGGCCGGTCGAGCGGCCCGTCGTGCTCGAGGTCGGGGATTTGCGGCTCGACCCCGCGACGCGGCAGGTGTGGCGCGGCGAGCAGGAGATCGCGCTGTCGACGAAGGAGTTCGCGCTGCTCGAGGCGTTCATGCGGCGACCCGGCCAGGTGCTGTCGCGCTACCAGCTGCTCGAGCACGCGTGGGACTACGAGTACGAGAACCGCTCCAACGTCGTCGACGTGTACGTGCGATACCTGCGCCAGAAGATCGATCGGCCGTTCGGCGCCGACAGCATCGAGACGGTGCGGGGCGCCGGCTACCGGCTGCGCAAGGAGGCGTGATGCTGGACCGGCTCTCGATCCGCGCCCGGCTCACGATCGCGTTCTCGGCGGCCCTGTGCCTGGTCCTCGTCCTCGCGGGGCTGTTCGTGTACCTGCGCGTATCGAGTGGGCTGACCGAAACGCTCGACGACGGGGTGGAGGCGCGGGTGCACGACGTCGAGGTGGTGCTCGCTCGCGCTGGCGATCGCCCGCCGAGGCTGCAGGGCGGGCTGTTCGAGGGCGAGGAGGGGTTCGCCCAGATCCTCACTCCGGACGGCGAGGTGGTCGCGTCGACGCTGGCCCAGGGCACCGGCGCCGCGCTCGACGCAACCGATGTCGAGCGGGCCGCCGCCGGGCCTCTGCTCGTGGAGCGCGACGTCCCCGGCCTCGACGCCGGGGCGCGGGTGCTGGCCGAGCCAGCGACGACGTCGGAAGAATCGTTCGTGATCGTCGCCGGCGCCTCCACGGGCGATCGCGACGAGGCCCTGGCGGGGATCGCGGGCGCGTTCGCGATCGGGGCGCCGCTGGCGCTGCTGATCGCCGCGGGCCTCGGCTACGTGCTCGCAAGCCGGTCGCTCGCGCCCGTCGAGTCGATGCGCAGGCGCGCAGCGGAGATCACGCTGGAGCGAAGCGGGGAGCGGCTGCCGCTGCCGCGCGCCGACGACGAGATCCGCCGCCTGGCGGAGACGCTCAACCGGATGCTGGACAGGATCGAGGCCTCGCTCGAGCGCCAGCGCGTGTTCGTCGCCGACGCGAGCCACGAGCTGCGCACGCCGCTCGCCGTGCTGCGGGCCGAGCTCGAGCTGGCGGAGCGCTCCGAGCGCAGCCGCGACGAGCTCGAGGCCGCGCTGCGATCAGCGGCCGAGGAGGTCGACCGGCTGTCGAGGCTCGCCGACGACCTGCTCGTCGTCGCGCGCTCGGACTCCGGTCGGCTGCCGCTGAAGCGGGAGCGGGTCGATGTCGGCGCACTGCTGTCGCGCGTGTCGGAGCGGTTCGACCGGCGCGCCGCGGAGGGCGGCCGCGAGATCGCGATCGACGTCCCACCCGGCCTCGATGCCGAGCTCGACGTGCTGCGGATCGAGCAGGCGGTCGGCAACCTCGTCGACAACGCGCTCCGCCACGGAGACGGCGACGTGCGCGTGTCGGCGCGCCGCGACGACGGGCTGGTCGTCGTCGAGGTCGCCGACGGGGGCGCCGGGTTCCCGCAAGGATTCGCGGAGCACGCGTTCGAGCGCTTCACGCGCGCCGACGACGGGCGCACCGGCGGCGGCGCCGGCCTCGGCCTCGCGATCGTGCAGGCGATCGCCGCCGCGCACGGCGGGCGCGCGACGATCGCGGACTCGAACGAGCCCGCGACCACCGTGCGTATATCCGTTCCGGCCGCCTGAGGAGATCCTCGGCGGGACTACTCGTCCTCCGCGCCCTCGGTCCCCTCGTCCTCGGCCTCCGAGCCCGAGTCATCGTCGGCAGCGGTCCCGACAGGCTTAAAGCCGCTGTCGATGTGGACCTCGACCTGCGAGCCGTCCGGGCGCTCGACCTCGACCTCGTAGAACCCGGCGCTGCCGGCCTCCTGGTACTCGGCCTCGAGCACGGTCCCGCCACCGGCCGCATCCAGCGCGGCCGCCTTCGCCTTGTCGGCGCTCGGCCCGGTGACCTGCTCCTCGGAGTCGCCGCCGCCGACGGCGTACGCGATTCCGACGCCGCCCGCCGCGACCACCAGCACCGCCGCGGCGATCGCGACCGCTCTGCGGCTGATGTTCATCGATCCACCTCCGTAGTCGGGATTCCCGGGGTGTAGTGGCCGGCGATGAAACGAGGATGAGAGCCGCGCCGCACGGCTCTCATGCGGCTCTCATCGACGCCGCGTACACCTCCCCGATCCACCGGGGAACGGAGACAAGAATGCCTCGAACGAAGCTGATCGCGATCTGCTGCCTGGCGGCGGTCCTCGCCATGGCCGCCGTTTCGGGCTGCGGGGGCGACGACGACCAGACGTCCGGCTCGGACCTCCCCCAGGGCAGCGAGCCGGTGGACCTCGATCCCAACGACTTCACTGCCGAGATCGACAACCCCTACTGGCCGATGAAGACGGGCGCGAAGTGGGTCTACCGCGAGACCGACCTGGAGGGAGCGCAGCAGCGTGTCGTCGTAACCGTCACCGACCGGACGAAGCGGATCGCAAACGGCGTCGAGGCGCGGGTCGTGCGCGACGTCGTCACGGACACCAAGACCGGCGAGCCGGTCGAGATCACCGACGACTGGTACGCGCAGGACGAGGACGGGAACGTGTGGTACATGGGCGAGGACACCGCCGAGTACGAGAACGACAAGGTGGTGACCAGGGAGGGCTCGTTCGAGGCGGGGGTCGACGGAGCGCAGCCCGGGATCATCATGCCGGGCGATCCCGAGGTCGGCCAGAGCTACCGACAGGAGTACTACAAGGGGGAGGCGGAGGACGAGGGCGCCGTGCTGAGTCTCGACGCCCAGGCCGAGGTCCCGGCCGGCCACTACGACCCGGTGTTGATGACCCAGGACACGAATCCGCTCGAGCCGAAGGTGTACGAGCTCAAGTTCTACGCCAAGGGCGTCGGGCCGGTGATGGCGGTGTCGGTGTCCGGCGGGACGGACCGCGAGGAGCTGATCAGCTACTCGGGAGGCTGATGGCACACTGATGCCATGCGCAGGGCGGCGGTTGGCCTCGGCGTGGTGCTCGCGGCGGCGACCTCAGTCGCCGCCGCGGCCGGCCGACCCCGGCCGGGGAACGTTCGGGCGGACCGCGATCGCGCTCCAGCTCGGGGCCGGCGAGGACTCCGTCGACGGCGCGCGCCACCGCGGACGCGGGCCGCGCGTCGACGGCGGCGCGGGATCCGACTCGCTCACGGGGGCGGCGGACGCGACCGGATCGACGGCGGGCACGGCGACGACGACTGCGAGGGCGGAGCCGGCCGCGACCGGCTGCGTCCCGGCCGGCCGGCGATGAAACGGCAGTTGAAGGCCGAGGTGTTGTCGGCTCGCATCGAGCGGTGATCGCTCGCCCCGCACGCGTCCACCAGTCGCATGCGGGGGTGTGGTCCCAGCACGCGTTCGGCCGCGCGATCGACCTCAACCCGGTCGAGAACCCGTACGTCTCGGGCGACCACGTCTCGCCGCCGGCCGGGCGGCTGTTCGCGAACCGCTCCCGCGACCGCAAGGGAATGATCGGCGGTGGGGACCGGTCGTGCGCGCGCTCCGCGCCGCCGGCTGGGAGTGGGGCGGCCGCTGGGAGGGCGCCCGCGACTACCAGCACTTCTCGGCCAACGGCCGCTGATCGCCGGCTACTCGAGGCGCATGTGGACGCGGACGACGCTTCCGTCGCCCGCGGAGCGGATCTGGACCAGATCGCAGAATTGGTTCACCAGCCACAGCCCGCGGCCATAGAGCTGCACCGGAGTGGGACGGATGCGCCCGACCAGCGGGTCTTCGAAGTGCCCCGCGTCGCTCACCTCGGCGACGAACTCGCCCGGCTCGCTCCACGCCCGCAGCGTGCCCTGCCCGTCCGCATGGCGGACGCTGTTCGACGCCAGCTCGCTGACGGCGAGGACGACGTTGGCTGTTTGCTCCGGGTCCAGGCCGGCCTCGCTGGCGGCGCCGTAGACGTGTGCCCGCACCTGTGGGAGGTCGTCTTCGGCAAAGCCGACGGCCGCCGCGCCGGCGGGCGGCACCGGCAACGACCCCTCGAACGGGCCGGCGTCGTCGGCCGGCGACACGTAGGACTCGCTCTCGTGGTCGGCCCCGCCCTCGTCGATCACGAAGGGATGCGTCCGGTGCGCGCCCTCGACCGCGTCGTGGTCGAGGGCCTCGACGTCGTAGGGGCACATCAGGCGCCACGGAACGCCGCCATCGAAGGCGAGGTTGAGAAGCGACTCGTGGTGGCGGCACTCGACGAGCTCGTCCGCGCTGCGTCCCTCCCACACCGGCTCGCCGATCCCGCGCAACGGGCGGCCGGCGACCGCGTGGACGTCGAGGAAGTCGCGCCACACCGGGATGACGCGGGCGGGGTTTCGCCCCACCTCGTTCATGTCGACGAAGCGGACGCGCTCCGCGCCGCCGCCCAGGCTGGAGCTCAGCAGCCTGATCCTGGCCTTGCTGACGGCGGCTAGGATCGGCTCGCCCGCCGCGAGGCCGTCGCGGATGAACGGGACGGCCCCATCGAGGAAGCGGTCCTCGCCGGCGTAAAGCAACGCCTCGTGGCGAAACTCCGTCGGCGGATCCATCGTGGGAACCCCGATATGCCCTGGGCGAGTGCTCATAGCTCGACGTCGATCAGCTGACACAGACGTCTTACCCAGAAAGGCGCGCCTCGAATCGCCATCCCCGCGGAGCCGCCGTCTCGACGACGGCGTGGCGGAGCTCGGCGTCGCCGCGGTACAGCCAGCATCCGTGGTCGTGGATGCCGAGGTCGGACGCGGTGCCGAGCGCTCCGTGCCGGCGCATCGCGGCGAGTAGGCACTTCGCCGTCGATGGAGTTAGCCGATTAGCTTTGGACTTTGGACGTGTTCAGTGCCACGGCAGCGCGAATCAGCGCCTTCAGCGCCTTCTCATCGATCTCGTCGCCCTCGTGGATGTCGATCGCACGCCTGGTGTTGCCTTCGAGGCTGGCGTTGAAGAGGCCTGAAGGGTCCTCCAACGAGGCGCCCCTCGCGAATGTCATCTTGACGTAGTCCTTGTAGGTCTCACCAGTGCAGATGATTCCGGCGTGCTCCCACACTGGAACCCCTCTCCACTTCCACTCCTCGACCACATCGGGGTCGGCTTCCTTGACCAGAGCTCGGACCCGAGCGAGCGTCTCGCCCCGCCAGTCGCCTAGCTCCTTGATCCTCGCGTCGATCAGCTGAGAAGGAGGCTTGCCTTCCGTCACAGGTCTTCACCCCGCAATCGGCTCGCTTGCTTGACCCAACCGGCGAGTTGAGCTTCGTCGAGCTGGTCGTCCTCGTGGATATCGAGGTAGCGCACTTCCTTCTGCTTGGACTCGCCGGGAGGGAGAGGACGCAGCGACATGCCGCGGAAGAAAGCCACCTTGACGTACTTCGTGAAGCAATGGAAGCTGAGGAACCACCCCTGGCCCTCGACTCCGTACAGCGGCGAGTTGTACTTGACCGCCTTGCGCACGCCGGGGACGGTGCGCACGATCAGCTCGTCGAGTCGGCGCCCGACGTCGCGTTTCCAGCCCGGCATGGCCGCGAGGTAGGCCTGAACGGGGGCGTCGCCGTCGCCCTTTGGGATCTGAGGGTTGCCGCCAGCGAGGAGAGCCGGCTTTGCGGCGTTGCGGGACTGCGACTTCGGTGTGCTCACTCTGCCTGTGGTGCGAACCATGGCGTCCTTAGTGGAGACGGCGGGATTCGAACCCGCGTCTTCGGTCGTGAAAACGAGCGGCTTCTACAGGCATAGCCGGCGCTTTGCTCTCGCCCTGCGGGTCCGTCGCCGGCGGGTAGGTCCGCGGGGCCAGCCTCCTGAGTGTCCCCTGGCGGCGGAGGCGCACCGCTTCGGGCGAGCCCGTTTCTGACGCCGGGACCCCTCCCCACGGGCCGAGGGAGGGCCGACGCTCACTACCTAGCTACTAACTAAGCGGCGAGGGCGAACTCGTGGTCCGCACTTGTTTCTTTGTCCCGGTGTTTTACGAGGCCTCCGGGAACCTCGGCCTGCAACCGTTCGCACAGTCGACCGAATCGAAGCCAATTCGTCCCCGTGCTATGTGGGGTCGATTCTAGCCGGGGCGGCGCGGACCTCTGCCGCGCCGCCCGGGACGGCTAGAAGTCTTCAGGCGTGATCGTCGGGCGCTCCTCCAGGAACAGCCACTGCTGGAAGAAGTCGTCGAGGAGCTGCAGCCGCGCGCCGGTGAACCCCGACGCGTCCTTGGCCGCTCATACGGGCGGCCAGGCGGGGCCCGACCTACACTTGGATGACATGGAATCGCACGCCCGACACAGCCTTCCGCTGACCCCCTCGGCACCCGAGACCGAGCCGCGCGCGCCCGAGCACGAGCCGATTCACCCCGGCTCGGGGCGGCGCAGCGTGCTGCGCCGCGTCGGCGGCCCGCTGGTCGCGATCGGCCTCCTCGTCGCCAAGTTCGGGACCAAGCTCAAGGCGCTGTTGCTCCTGCTCCCGAAGGCGAAGTTCCTCACCACGTCGGGCTCGATGCTGGTCTCGATCGTCGCCTACCAGCTGATCTTCGGATGGCTGTTCTCGGTCGGCTTCGTGCTGCTGCTGCTGCTGCACGAGCTCGGCCACGTGATCCAGCTGCGCCGCGAGGGCGTCAAGGCGTCGGCGCCGATGTTCATCCCATTCCTCGGCGCGGTGATCTCGGCCAAGTCGATGGGCGACGACGCAGCCGCCGAGGCGCGGGTCGGCCTCGCCGGCCCGGTCCTCGGGACGATCGCGACCCTGATCCCGCTCGGGCTGTGGCTCGCGACCGGCGACGACTTGTGGCGCGCGCTCGCGTACATCGGGTTCCTGCTCAACCTCTTCAACCTGCTCCCCGTCCTGCCCCTGGACGGCGGCCGCGCGATGGCCGCTCTCAGTCCGTGGGTGTGGTTCGTCGGCTACGCGGGGCTGATCGCGCTGACCGTCTTCTTCCCCAACCCGATCCTGCTCCTGGTGCTGCTGTTCGGCGGGATCGAGAGCTGGCGGCGGTGGAAGCAGCGCAACTCGCCCGAGGCGCGCGCGTACCACGACGTGCCGACCCGCACCCGGGTGCTCGTCGCGGTCACGTACCTGGCGCTAGCGGCCCTGCTCGCGGTCGGTGTCGCCGAGACCTTCTTCGAGCGCGATCTCGGCGACGTGTAGCCGTTGGGAATAGGCTCCGCCCCCATGGCGGAGCGCGAGTTCGACGTCATCGTGCTGGGCGGGGGCCCCGCGGGCGAGGTGGTGGCGGGCCGGGTCGCGGGCGGCGGCCTCGAGACGGCGCTCGTCGAGAGCCACCTGATCGGGGGCGAGTGCTCGTACTACGCCTGCATGCCGTCGAAGTCGCTGCTGCGCCCCGCCGAGCTCTTGATCGAGGTCGGGCGCGTGCCGGGCGTCGCCGAGGCGGTCACCGGTGAGCTCGACGTCGCGGCGGTGCTCGCGCGCCGCGACGAGGTCGTCCACGACCTCGACGACGCGGGGCAGGTCGAGTGGCTGGAGAGCCGCGGGATAACGCCGGTTCGCGGACGCGGCCGGCTCGACGGCGAGCGCAGCCTCCGAGTGGGAGACGACACGTTGAGGGCGCGGCGGGCGATCGTGGTCGCCACCGGCTCGTCGCCGGCGATGCCGCCGATCGACGGCCTCGGCGACGCGAAGCCGTGGGGAAACCGCGAGGCGACGACCGCGAGGCGGGCGCCTGCGAGCCTGGTCGTGCTCGGCGGCGGGTTCGTGGGAGTCGAGCTCGCCCAGGCGTGGCGCTCGCTTGGGTCCGAGGTCGCGCTGGTCGAGGCGATGGATCGGGTGCTGTCGCCCGAGGAGCCGTTCGCCAGCGATCAGGTCGAGGCCGGGCTGCGCGAGATCGGCGTCGACGTGCGCACCGGGGCGAAGGCGAGCGCCGTCCGCGGCGGAGACGGCGAGGTCACCGTCGAGCTCGAGGGCGGCGAGGAGGTGTCGGGAGAGGAGCTGCTTGTCGCCGTCGGACGGACGCCGAACACCGACGATCTCGGTTTCGACGAGGTCGGCGTCGAGCCCGGTGAGCGCGGCTACCTCGAGGTCGACGACCAGCTCCGGGTTGGCGGTTCCGAGTGGCTGTATGCAATCGGCGACGTCAACGGGCGGGTGCTGCTCACTCACATGGGCAAGTATCAGGCGCGGGTGGCGGCCGACCACATCCTCGGCAAGGACGTGGCGGCGACCGAGGACCGGCACGCGATCCCGCGGGTGGTGTTCACCGAGCCCCAGGTCGCCGCGGTCGGCCGCACGCTGGCGGCGGCGAAGGAGGACGGGATCAACGCTCGCGCGGTCGACGTCCCGACGTCCGGGTCGGCGGGGGCGAGCTTCATCGGCCGCAACGCTCCCGGGACCAGCCGGCTCGTGGTCGACGAGGACCGCAGGGTGCTGGTCGGCGCGACGTTCGTCGGGCCGGAGACTGCGGAGTGGGTGCACGCGGCAACGATCGCGGTCGTCGGCGAGGTCCCGATCGACCGGCTGTGGCACGCGGTGCCGACGTTCCCCACCCGCAGTGAGGTGTGGCTCTATCTGATGGAGGCGTACGGGCTGTAACAATTCCGGCCGCGTACTCGTCTCCGCCGCGGCCGGGTTCGCTACAGCGTCAAGCGGCCGCGCATCCCGGCCACGAACTCGGGCGGAATGCCGGGGATCGAGGCGAGCTCGTCGATCGAGCGGAAGCCGTTGCTGCGCTCGCGGTAGGCAAGCACGCGCCCCGTCTGGGTGACGGAGAAGCCGAGCTCGCGCAGCTGTTCGAAGCTGGCGCTGTTGACGCTCACCTGGACAGTCGCCTCGGGGACCGGTGCCGGCGGAGCGGGGACCGGAGCGGCCTGAGGGGGCGCAGGCGCCGGCGGCTCCGGTGTGTGGCCGATCCGATCGACCGCAGCACGCGCCCTCTCCTCGGCGACGCGCGCGCGCTCCTCCGCCTCCGAGATCCGGTCCATCATCTCGCGCAGCCGCGCCTCGCGCTCGGTCTCCGTCGACTTCAGCTCCGCCAGCCGCTCGGCCCGGATCGCGCGTGCCTCGGCCTCGACCGCGCGCGCCTCGATCTCCTCGAGCCGGGCCCGTGCCTCGGCGATCGTCTCCTCGGTCCGCGCCTGCTGGTCGGCCCTCACGCGTGCCTGCTCGATCCGGTCCTCGGCCTGGCGCTGAAGCTCCTCGACCTCCTTGATCCGCCGCTCCGCCTCGGCGGCGATACGCTGCTCCTCCGCCCGCGCCCTCGCCTCGTCGGCGCGGCGCGCCGGAGACTCGAGCCGCTCGAGGGCCTGGCGCTCGGCGGCCTCACGCACGAGCCGCTCCTGGTCCGCGGGCGGCGGCGCTGTCGGCTCCCGCGGGACGGAGGGTGACGGCACGGGCACCGGCGTCACCGGCGTCGCCGCCTGAGCCGTTGGCTCGGCGGTGGGCTGGTCCGGCTGCTGCTGGGGCGTCGCGGCGCCGCCCTGCCTCTTCGCGAGCTTGCGCTGCTTGCGCTCCGCCCGCTCGCGCTTGCGCCTCGCGCGCCCTGACTCGGCCTTCCTGCGCGCGCGCGCCACGCGCTTCGCGCGCCTGCGCTCCTCCTCACGCCGGCGCTTCTCCTCGGCGGTGCGCTGCTTGTCTGCGCGCCGCTGCTGCTTCTCCTCCTGCTTCACCCGCTTTCGCTCCTCGCGCCACCGCTTGCGGCGCTCGCGCGGAGTCTCGCCGGTAGGGATCGCCCGTGTCGACTGCGGCGTCGTCGACGGCGTGGCGGCGGCGGACGCCGGCGGCGAGACCTCGGTCGGAGCCTCGCCGCCGGCGGGCTCCGCGCCGGTCTCGTCCTTCTTCTTACGTCCGAAGAGCGCCATTTGCGGGCCCCATCGTCGCATGCGGTCTGCCTGCATGCGACCCGAAATCGCTCACCGGGAGCGTTGCTTCAACTCGCGCTCGACCTCGCGGCGCATGTCGCGATCGTGGATCTCGCGCCGGCGGTCGCGCTGCTCCTTCCCCCGTGCGAGCGCGAGCTCGACCTTCGCCCGCGGCCCCTTGAAGTAGATCCGGGTCGGGATCAGCGTCAGCCCCCGGCGCTGGATCCGCCCCACCAGCCGCTCGATCTCATACCGGTGCAGGAGCAGCTTGCGCGGCCGCTCGGGGTCATGGTTCTGGTCCGCCGCCGGCGCGTACGGGGGGATGTGGGCGTTGCGCAGCCACACCTCACCGCGATCGATCACCGCGTAGGCGTCGCCGAGCTGGGCACCGCTCTCGCGCAGCGCCTTGACCTCGGTCCCAAGCAGCTCGATCCCGGCCTCGTATGTCTCGACGAAGTCGAACCGGTGCCGGGCGCGGCGGTTGGTGGCGACGTCGCCCGCCGCGGCCTTGCGCTTTCGCTTCGCCATCACCGCACCTCCACGGGATGCAGATCGACGCGGCCGCGCGGAGCGTCGACGGCGTCGACCGCGATGCCGACCGGGTCGCCGAGGCGCAGCTCGCGCCCGCTTCGCAGCCCGACCAGGGCCGTCTCGGTCTCGTTGAGCTCGTAGCGCTCGCCGCGCAGCAACCGCGCCGGGAGGAACCCCTCGTAGACGTCGGCGAGGTCGCCGCCGAAGCAAACGAACGCGCCCGCCCCGACCACTCCTGAGACCTCGCCCTCGAACCGCTGCTCCCAGCCCGCCTCGAACAGCTCTCGCTCGAGCAGGAACGCGGCGCACACCGAGTCCGCGTCGCGCTCCGTCTTCGTCGCCTCGCGCTCCCGCGCCGAGCAGTGCACTCCCGCGTCGCCCGCCGCCGAGGGCTCGGGCGCCTCCTCGCGCTCGCCGATGGCGGACAGCAGCCCGCGGTGCGCCACGAGGTCGGGGTAGCGGCGGATCGGCGACGTGAAGTGCGCGTACGCCGGCGTCCCCAGCCCGGCGTGGCCGAGGTTGCGGTCGCTGTAGTAGGCCTGCTGCAGCACGCGAAGCACGAGCGTTGTATACGCCTCTCGGCCATGGCCGCGCCGCTCGGCCTCCGCCGCCACCTGTCGGCTGATCGCCCCGACGAGCTCCCCCGCCTCGGTGGGGCTGAGCCGGTCGGGCAGCGGCGGCGTCGGGATCCCGAGCGCGTCGAGCTGGTCGACCAGGAACGCGACGCGCTGCGGGTCGGGTTGCTCGTGCACCCTGTACAGGGTCGGGATCCGCCGCTGCTCAAGCAGTCGGGCGACCTCGGTGTTGCAGAGGATCATCACGTGCTCGATCAACCGGTGCGCCTCGGTCTGCGAGACCTCGTGTGCGTCAACGACGGCGCCGTCGTCGAAGTGGAACTCGGGCTCGCTCCCCGAGACAACCACCGCCGAGGTCGGCCGGCGCGCGGCGAGCGCGGCGGCGACGCCGCGGGTCAGCTCGATCTCGCGCGCGACGGGCTCCGGCGCGCGCTCGCGTCCCGCGAAGATCTCGTCGAGCTCGTCGTAGTGCAGCCGCACGTCGGAGCGGATGCGGCTGCGGTAGAACCGCGTCCCGGTGGGACGGCCGTCCGCCGAGACCAGGGTCTCGGTCGTGACCGCGAGCCGATCGACGCCGGGTGTGAGGCTGCACGCGTCGCTGCTCAGCTCCGGTGGCAGCATCGGCTCGACGGCGCCGGGGACGTAGGTGCTGTTCGCACGCGCGTATGCCTCCGCGTCGAGCGCGCTCCCCGGGCGGACGTGGGAGGCGACGTCGGCGATGTGGATCCACAGCCGCACGCCTCCGTCCTCCCGGCGCGCCGAGACCGCGTCGTCGAAGTCCCGCGCCGTCGCGGGGTCGACCGTGAACGTGGCGAGCTCGGTCAGGTCGTGGCGCCGGCCGCCGCGCTCGGCGGCGGACCGCGCCGCGTCGGCCGCCTCGCGGCTCACGCGGTCTCGAAACCCGCGCCGCATCCCGCGGTCGAGCAGCATCGCCTCGAGCACGTCACGGGCCCGCTTCGGGGACCCGAGGTCGCGCAGCAGCCGGGCTCGCCCCCCTCGGATCTCGGCCAGGGCCATCCGGCCGGGGCGGACCCGCCGCGACCCCTTCGCGAGCGGGAGCTGGGGGCCGCGCTCGAAGACCGGCTCGGCGACGGTGAACCGCTTCCGGCCCGAGACGACGACAACCGTGCGCCCGACCGCGTCGCGGGCGCCCGCTCGAGCGCTCACCCGCCCGCGCCGAGCTCCCGCCCGAGGACCTCGAGCCCGCGCTGCAGGGCCTCGTCGGGCGGTGTGCGCAGCTCGTCGCGCGCCCGCACCTCGGGCGGGATGCCCTTGCCCGCCAGCGAGCGCCCCTCGGAGGTCAGGTACTCGCCGACGGTGAGGTCGATCGCGCCGCCGCTGTCGAGCTCGATCACCTCCTGGAACACCCCCTTGCCGAACGACCGCGTGCCGACGATCGTCGCCAGGTCGCGCTCCCCGAGTGCCGACGCGAGGATCTCGGCCGCGGACGCGGTGTCGCGGTTGATCAGCACCACGGTCGGGCGCGGCTCGAGCGCGTTGCCGACGGCGTCGTAGTCCTGCTCCGGCTGGTTGCGACCCGAGGTGGAGACGATCACGCCGTCCTCGACGAACACGCTCGAGGTCAGCACCGCCTCGTTGAGCAGCCCGCCGCCGTTGCCGCGCAGGTCGAGGACGAGTCCCTCGGCGCCCTTGCGATCGAGGCGCTCGATCTCCTGCCGCAGCTCGCCGTGCGCCCCCTCGCTGAACCCCGCGAGCTGCACGTACGCGACCTCGTGGCCGTCGGCGCGTCGCAGCTGTCCCGTGACGACCGGAACGCGGACCTGAGCCCGTTCGAGCTCGATCTCGCGCGTGGCGCCGCCCGGGCGCCGCACCCGAAGCTCGACCGTGGTGCCGGGTGGCCCCTTGATCATCCCCGTGGCCACGTCGGCCGGCTCGCCCGCGATCGAGCGCCCGTCGACGGCGACGATCTCATCTCCCTCGCGAATCCCGGCGCGCTTGGCCGGGGTGTCGTCGAACACCGTCGTCACCCGCAGCCCGGACTTGACCTCGCGCACGCTCAGGCCGACGCCGGAGAAGCTGCCCGAGGTCGCCTGCTCGAACTGGCGCAGCTGCTTGGGGTCGAAGTAGTGCGAGAAGCGATCGTCGTAGCGATCGCGCAGCTCCCGCACCATCCCGCGGATCGACGCGTCCTCGAGCTGGTCGGGCTCGACCGGCTTGAAGTAGCTGGCCTCGATCACCTCGAGGGCTTCGTCGCTGGCGCTGCTCTCGGTGCCCAGCAGGTCGCCTACGTCGCCGAGCTCGCCGCCCTCGAGCTGGGCGCCGATCCACAGCCCGGCCAGCAGGCCGACGACGAGGCCCGCGAGCAGGGCCCTCACCGCGTCGGGGCTCACACCTGGAGGAAGCGGCGCAGCGTGATGCCGCTGCCGAGCGCCGACACCGCCATGGCGGCGGCGATCAGGATCGCGACGAGCGGCAGGAACTCGATCGTGTTCTGAGCGGCCACGAGCGCGAAGCGGTCAGAGAGCGGGTCGACGATGGTCACCTTGCCGAGCCACAGTATGAACACCGCGCAGCCCGCGCCGAACAGCCCCACGACCAGGCCCTCGATGATGAACGGCCAGCGGATGAACCAGTTGGTCGCGCCGACGAGGCGCATCACCTCGACCTCGCGGCGGCGAGCGTAGATCGACAGCCGGATCGTGTTCGCGACCAAGCCGAGCGAGGCGATCAGCAGCAGCGCGGTGATCGCGGTGAGCACGATCTTGATCGCGCCGGTCACGGCGCGGATCTGGCTCGCCTGCTCGCGGGAGTCGACGACGTCCTCGATCACGGGACTGAACGGCTGCGGCTTGCCCTTCGAGTTCGGCGGCGCGAGGTCGCTGCGGATCGCCTCGAGGTTGTCGGCGTCGTCGGGGTACACGTTGAGCGCCGGGGGCAGCGGATTCCCGCTCGGCAGTTCCTCGGTGATCGAGTCGTCGTCGAGTCGCTGCCTGAGGATCTTCAGCGCCTCGGCCTTGGACACGAACTCGACCCGCTCGACGTGCGGCATCTTCGCGACCCTGTCGCGCAGCGCCCTGACCTCCTGGTCGGTGGACTCGGGATATCCGAAGACCTTGACCAGGAGCTGGTCGCGGACCTCCTCCGTCTTGCCCTGGGTCGTCTGCAGGACCGGGACCAGCACCCCGAGCAGCAGCACGGTGACGACGATCGTCACGATCGCCGCGATGCTGGGGGCGGCGCTCCGCCGCAGCGCCCGCAGCGCTTCCTGGAGAAAGAACCCGACTCGCGACATCGGCTACTCGTGTCCCTCGCCGTTGGTGTGACCCTCTCCGACGCCCATCTCGGAGCGCATCCGGACTGCGAACTCGTTTGTCGACTCCTCGTCGGCGTACATCCCGGCGGCCTCGTCGCTGACGATTCGGCCCTCGTCGAGCCGGACCACACGGCGGCGCATCTTGTCGACCATCTCGCGGTCGTGGGTGACGACGACGACCGTCGTGCCGGTGCGGTTGATCCGGTACAGCAGCTGCATGATCCCGATCGAGGTCACCGGGTCGAGGTTCCCGGTCGGCTCGTCGGCGAGCAGCAGCGGCGGGTGGTTGACGAACGCGCGCGCGATCGAGACGCGCTGCTGCTCGCCGCCGGAGAGCTCGTCGGGGTAATTGTGGATCTTCGTCGACAGGCCGACGAGGCGCAGGGTCTCGGGGACCATCTGGCGGATCTCGGACCGCGAGGCGCCGATCACCTGCAGGGCGTAGGCGACGTTGTCGTACACGTTGCGGTTCGGCAGCAGCTTGAAGTCCTGGAACACGGTCCCGATCCGCCGCCGCAGATACGGGATCCGCTTCTCGGGCAGCTTGGCGATGTCGCTTCCCGCGATCACGACCTCGCCCTCGGCGGGCTCGACCTCGCGGATCAGCGACTTGATGAAGGTCGACTTACCGCATCCCGTTGGGCCGACCAGAAACATGAACTCGCCGCGGTGGATGTCCAGCGACACCCGCTCGAGCCCGATGTGGCCGCCCGGGTAGATCACCGTCGCCCCGCGCAGCTCGACGATCGGGGCCCTGGGGTCCCGTCGCTGGGCGGCGTCGGCGCGTGCCTTTCGCCTCGCTCGTGTGCGCGTGGCCATACGAAAGCTGTTTCTCCGGCGCCCACCGTGATCCTGCGCCCTCCCACGCCGCAGGCAAATCGGCTTGCGCGGCCGCGAAGGGTAGCGAAGGGTGGTCGCTAGCCGCTCAGGTCCACTCGGGGCCGATCAGCGGCGGGTGCGACACGATCGGCTTCAGCACGAGCGCCTCGCGGGCGCGGTCGGCGATCCCGCGCGGGGTGAGGCCGAAGTGCTCCATGCACGCCTCCCCGGTCCCCGAGATCCCGAACTCGTCGCCCATCCCGACGGCGAAGATCGGAACCGGGTGCTCCTCGGCCGCGACCTGGCGCACCGCGTCGGCGAGGCCGCCCACCACCCGGTGCTCCTCGGCGGTGACGGCGACGCCCGTCTTCGAGATCGACTCGAGGATCGTCTCGGTGTCGATCGGCTTCACGATCGCGACGTTGAGGACCTCGGCCTCGACGCCGTCCTCGCGCTGCAGCGAGTCGGCGGCCTCGAGCGCGCGCCACACCATGTGGCCACAGGCGATCAGGGTGATGTCCTTGCCCTGGCGCAGCACGTCGACGCCCTCGCCGAGCGCGTCGGGGATCCGCTCGTACACGATCGGGGTCGAGGGGCGGCCGAAGCGCATGTACATCGGGCGGTCGGAGTCGTACGACTCGACGGTCGCGCGGTAGGCCTGGTTGTAGTCGGCGGGGACGATCACCTGCATGTTCGGCATCGCCCGCATCAGCGCGATGTCCTCGATCATCTGGTGCGAGGCGCCGTCCTCGCCCAGCGACACGCCGCCGTGGCTGGCGCCGATGCGGACCGGGAGCTCGTTGTGGGCGATCCCGAGCCGGATCTGGTCGTAGGCGCGGCCGGCGGCGAAGATCGCGAACGTCGAGCAGTACGGCCGCTTGCCGGTGGCCGCGAGCCCGCACGCCATCGACATCATGTTCGCCTCCGCAGTGCCGACGTTGAAGAAGCGGTCGGGGAACTTCTTCCCGAACTTCATCGACTGGGTCGAGACCGCGAGGTCGGCGTCGAGCGCGACGACGTCGTCGTGCTCCGCGCCGAGGTCGACGAGCGCGTCGCCGTACCCGTGCCGGGTCGCGATCGGCTCGGTCTTCGCCTCGGCAGGCATCAGCTCTTCTCGTCGGAGGAGTCGCCGGAGTCTCCGTCGAGCGCAGCCGTCTGACGCTCCAGCGTCGCCTCGAGCTCCGACAGCGCCTGCTCGCCCTGCTCCGGGCTCGGCGGCTTGCCGTGAAACCCGAACCTGCTCTCCATCGAGGAGACGCCCCGGCCCTTGCGGGTCTGACACACGATCGCCGCGGGGCGATCCAGCGTGCGGCTGCGCTCGAGGGCCTCGACTACCTGGTTCATGTCGTGGCCATCGATCTCGACCGCGTCCCAGTCGAAGGCGTCGAACTTCGCCCGCACGTCGCCGATGTCCATGACCTCCTCGGTCGTGCCATCGGTCTGAAGGTGGTTGTAGTCGACGATCGCCGTCAGGTTGCCGACGCCGAAATGGCTCGACGCCATCGCCGCCTCCCACGTCTGGCCCTCCTGGCAGTCGCCGTCGGAGAGCAGCGCGAACACCTGCGCGGTCGAGTCGAGCCCGTCGAGCCGCAGCGCGAGCGCGATCCCGAGCGACATCGACAGGCCCTGGCCGAGCGAGCCGGTCGAGACCTCGACCCCGGGGGTGTGGTTCATGTCGGGGTGGCCCTGGAGGTGGGCGCCGATCTGGCGCAGGCCCATCAGGTCGCGGAGCGGGAAGTAGCCGTGCTGGGCGAGCGCGGCGTACTGGATCGGGGCCGCGTGGCCCTTGCTGAGCACGAACCGGTCGCGCTCCGGCCACTCCGGGTTGTCGGGGTCGTGTCGCAGCACCCGGTAGTAGAGGGCGGCGACGATGTCGGCCGCCGACAGCGAGCTGTCGAGATGGCCGGACTTGGCCACCGCGAGCATCCGCACGCAGTCGATCCGCAGCACGGTCGCCCACCGTTCGAGCTCGGCGATCGACGGGGCCGTGTCGCGCTGCGCCGCCTTCGGAGGCGGCTTCGGATCCGGTACCGGCCTCAGGTGCATGTTGACGTTGGCGAGGCTAGCAGCGGCTTCCATGGGCCGAGCGTATGCGGGATGACGGACAGAAGCCGCCCACCGGATCCGCCCAAGGAGCGCAATCACGGCACCGGCCCGACCCGCGACGGGAGGTGGTAATCAGGGTGCATGCGACGGCTCGACCCGCGCCGATTCTGGCTCGTCTTCGTCCCGGTCGCGGCCGCGCTGGCGGCCGTCGCCGTGATCGTGGCGACCTCCGGTCGCGAAGAGGCAGGCAGCGGGACGGGCGCCAGCGAGCTCACTCCGGACATCGCGCCCGCGCCGCCGGCCGGCGGCAGCGAGAGCGACAAGGGCAGCGGCGCGCCGGCCAGCCCCGACGAGGAGCGGCGCACCGTGCGCGCAGTGCGCGCGTACGTCGCCGCGATCGACGACCGCGACGGCGCCGCCGTGTGCGCCGCGCTCGCGCCGGGGGCGATCCGCAACCTCCCCCTCCCACGCGAGGGCGGCGGGTGCGCGCGCTCGTTGGAGCGATCGATCGGGTACCGCGACCCGCGCGGCTACCCGGTGTTCGCCAGCGCGCGGATCGACTCGATCGCGGACGTCGCGATCGCCGCCGGCGAGGCCCGAGTCACGGCGACGATCGTCACCGAGTTCGCGGACCGCGACCAGCCCTCGATCGAGGACGACCTCGTCTACCTCGTGGAGGTCGACGGCGAGTGGCGGGTCGCGCGGCCCAGCGCCGTCCTCTACCGGGCCGTCGGCAAGCCCGAGGTGCCGTTGGAGGCGGTGGCCCCGCCGGGCTAGCGCCGGGTCGAGACGATCCTCGCCCCGCCCGAGCTCAGCAGGGTAACGTAGGCGCGGTCGTCGGAGAGCGTCGTCGACCACATCATCGGCTTGCGGCCCCTGCGCGACAGGATCGCGTGCCCGGCGCCCTTGCGGCCGACTCGCTTGATCATCAACCGCTGCCGCTTGCGCGTCGCCCGCACGTACACGAGCTTCGTCTTGCGCCCGTCGCCCGCGACCGACGCGCTCGACAGCGCGGCGCCGTGCGAGGCGACCACCGTCCGGCCCTTGCCGGACTCGAGCGCGTAGGTGACGATCCGGTTCGCGCGCTGCTTGGCGATCGCGAACGCGGCCAGCCCACCGTGCAGGCTCGGGATTCCGAGCTGGTTGGAGCCGCTCGCGGCGCTGAGCGCGATCACCTCCCCGGGGCTCGCCGGCCGCGCGATCGAGCGCCCGAGCATGACGTCGCGACCGTCGCGGCGGACGCGGTACACCAACCACTGCGCCGAGACGGCGACGGCGTCCACACCCGGCGCGGGGATCTCGACGATCGGGCGAAGGGTGGCGCGGTCGAGCAGTCGCACCGACACCCCGGTGGCGACCGCCGCGTAGGGGCCGCCGATCGCCGGGTGATCGCCCGGCAGCGGCCGCGGCGTCTGCTGTCCGGCGCGGCGAAGCACGCCGGAACGGTCCGGGAGCTGCCACGCCAGATCGCCGGCCTCGGTCGACGGATCGGCGGCCGGCTCGGCCTCCGGCCGGGCCGCGCTCGCGGTGCCCGCGGTGGTCAGCGCCGCGGCGGCGGCGAGCAGGGCGAGGGCGTCGCCAATCCTCGCCCCGCGGTAGATGCCGGGGCGCTCGGCCATCAGCTCCGTCGCCCTGATCCCGAGGGGGCGATCGGCGATCGGCGCGAGGACCGCGATCGGCAACGCGCGCCCGACACCGAACGCGGCCCCGACGACCAGGCCGGCGTCGAGGTCGCCGACCGCGAAGCTCATCCCCGCCAGCGCCCAGACCCCGAAGCTGAGCACGAAGGTCGTGAAGCCGAGCCCGAGCAGGACCCCGTACCCCGCCGCGGCCACCGGCATCGGCAGCATCCGGCGCCAGTGCTCGGGTAGCTGGCGCCGGATCTGGGGCACGATCGGGCTCCCGCGCGCCTCCGCGATCGCGGCGACGACGGCGATCGCGGCGGCGACCAGGTACGCGAGCGTGCCGCCGGCGCCATGGATCAGCCCGCCGATCGCCGCCAGGGCGCCGAAGGTGACGATCCCGCCGACCACGGCTCCCGGGGCGAAGGTCGCGGCGGCGGCGACCGCTGTCCGGCGTCCGCCGGTGTGCCCGGTGGGCCCGATCGTGTCGACCATCGAGAACCCGCACGGCGACCACGTCCCGGTCAGCCCGATCAGGAAGGCGGCGGCCGCCAGCGCGATCTCGAGGGCGCTCAACACGGCACCTTCGTCTGGAAGTACATGACGCAGAACACCTTGCGGCCGCCGAAGCAGTAGCCCTCGAGCGCCGCGTCGCCGTTGATGCGGCGATTCGAGTTCGAGCAGCAGTCAACGAGCTTGCGCACCCGGCCACCGCAGCATCGGTACCAGCTGCCGTCGGTCTGGGTGGAGATCCGGAACCGGCGCGCCGTTCGATCGCACACCTTCGTTCGCTTGCCACGCTTCGTCCGCGGCGCCGGCGGGAGCGGTCGCCCGTCCGGGTCAAGCAGCACCTGTCCGTTCTTGTCGACCGGCTCGCCGCGGTTGTTGACGCGGCGGCCGAGGTTGTCGAGCGGCCTGCCGTGCCCGTCCACCGGTCGCCCGCCGTGGTCGACGAGCTGTCCGCGGTCGTTGACCGGCCGGCCGTCCTTGGGCCGCAGCGGATACCCGCGCGAGTCGATCCGCGGCAGGCCGCTGGGGTGAGGACACGAACCCGTGGTGAAGATGTGGCCGCAGAAGTGGAACGCGTCTGCGTCCCCCGGCTCGATCACCCGCCCGATCGTCCCCCCGGCCGTGGCCGCCATCAGCGCGCCGGCCACCCTCGACAGGAACCCTCGCCGCGAGGTGTTGGCGGCGAGCGCCTCGAACGGATCAGACACCCACGGCCTCGATCGTCGCCCGCTCCGCCCGCCGCCGCTCGGCGGTGGCGAGAACGCTCTCGAGCTGGGCGAGGTTGTTGAACGTCCCCTTCGCGAGCACCGTCCCGTCGAGGTCGAGCGCCACGGCGTAGGGGCTTCCCGGGACATCGAGCGCGCGCCACACCTCCGGCTCCGCCGCCTCCTCGAACGTCTCGACGCTGAGCACCGGGTCCTTGGCCAGCGACTCGATAGCGGGCTCGAGGCCGCGGCACACGTGGCACGCCTCCGACACGAACACGGCCAGCGCCAGCTCGGCCGCAGGGCGGCGCGAGAACCGCTCCACGACTCCGACCCTCGTCCCGACCGCGGGGCCCTCCTCGGGGATCTCGAGCGCCGTCCCAGGACCCAGCCGCAGCCGCAGCATCCCCACCTCGCGCGCGAGCGCGAGCACCGCGATCGCGAGCCCGGCGCACGCGAGCAGCGCCATCGCCAGCCCCAGCCCGAGCCACTCGTCGGTGCTCAGCTCACCCTCGGGAAGCAGCGGCAGCGCGACGAACGCGAACGACAGCACGAGGTTGCGGGCGACCGCCGGCCAGCCGACGGTCGAGCGGGCGCCGAAGCACGCGCACGGAGCCCCGGCTTGGCCGCGCCGTAGGGCGACGAGCATCGCGGCCCCGAACGCCGCCATCAGCAACGCGGCGAGGTACGCGGCCACGTCGAGCCCCGCGGCGACGCCGGCCGCGAGCACGAGCTCGGTCGCGATCAGCGCCGCCCACGCGATCCAGCGGGCACGCGGGCCGCGGACGCCGAAGGTCGACAGTGCCGCGCTGCTCGATCGTGGACTGGCGAGCTTCGCCACGCTCGCAGCGATGAGCACTGCAGCGAGGACGATGCGGCCCCCTACCTCGACCATCGGGTGGCAAGCTACCCGAATCGGGGGCGCTAGCCGATCGCCACCATCCGCTCGATCGGGACCCGGGCGCGCTCGGCGACGTCCTCGGGGACCTTGACCTCGTGCTGCATCTCGCGCAGCGAGTCGCGCAGCTTCGGCAGCGTGATCATCTTCATGTACTTGCACACCGCCGCCTCGTTGGCGGCGAACAGCTCGGCGCGCGGCGCCTGCTCGTGCATCGGGTACAGCATCCCCGTCTCGGTGGCGACTATGAACTCGCCGTCGGGATGCTCGCGGGCGTATCGCAGCATCCCCGACGTCGACAGCATCTGGACCCCCTCGGAGTCGATGTCGCCGGCGGCGACGTACTCCATCGTCTGCGTCACGCAGCCGCACTCGGGGTGAATCAGGAACTCGGCGTCGGGATGCTCGGCCCGCTTGGTGTCGATGTCGGCGGGCCGGATCCCGGCGTGGACGTGGCACTCCCCGTCCCACACGTGCAGCGGCTGACCCCGCTCGGCATCCATGCCGAGCGTGCGCTCCACGTAGCGCCCCAGCCACATGTCGGGGCCGAAGAGGATCTTCGTCTCGGAGCCGTGCTCTCGCAGGACGTGCTCGACGACCTGGACCGCGTTCGACGACGTGCAGCAGTAGTCGGTCTCGGCCTTGACCTCGGCGGAGGTGTTGACGTACATGACGACGATCGCGCCGGGGTGCTTCGCCTTCCACTCGCGCAGCTGGTCGGCCGTGATCGAGTCCGACAGCGAGCAGCCCGCGTCGGGGTCGGGGATCAGCACGGTCTTGTCCGGGGACAGCACCGACGCCGTCTCGGCCATGAAGTGGACGCCGCAGACGTCGATCACCTCGGAATCGGCCTCTGCGGCCCTGCGCGACAGGCCGAGCGAGTCGCCGACGTAGTCGGCGACTTCCTGAATCTCGGGCACCTGGTAGTTGTGGGCGAGGATCACGGCGTCGCGCTCGGCGGCGAGCGCGCGCACCTCGTCCGAGAGCTCGGTGATCTCGTCCGGCGTCAACCGCGGACGGCCGTTGGATTGGATTGTCGGGAGCTCCTGCACCCGCGTCCTTTCCGATGTTCGCTGGCCCGACCGATTTCGCTGCCCCACCGGCCTACGACCATGCGAATGAACTGGCTTCAGTCTACCCCGAGAGCCGCTCTATCTTCCTCTGCGTGCCCGAGATCCCGGAGGTCGAGATCACCGCACGCCGCCTGTCGCGTGCGCTGGAGGGCGCCGAGGTAGAGTCGGCGCTGTCGCCGGGAATGGTGGCGCTGAAGAGCGTCGATCCGCCGCTCGGGGCGCTCGAGGGGCGTTCGATCGCGGAGGTGCGCCGGATCGGGAAGATGCCGGTCGTCGAGTTCGGCGCCGGCGACGGCGCGGACGACCGGCTCGACCTCCTCGTCCACCTGATGTCCGCGGGCCGCCTGCAGGCGTTCGACAAGCGCGCCTCGCTGCGCGATCGCACATCGCGGGTGCTGATCCGGCTGGCGGACGGGCGCGAGCTGCGACTGCGCGAGTTCGGCAGCAAGCAGCGCGCGTGGGCGAAGCTGCTGCGCGAGGGCGAGGTCGCCGGCGACGAGATGGTCGTCACGCTCGGACCGGAGGCGTGGCCGGCGCCGCCGGTCGAGACGCTCGCCGCGGCGATCGACCAGCCGCGCCACCTCCACCCGATGCTCCGCGACCAGCGCGTGATCGCCGGCATCGGGCGCTCGTGGGTCGACGAGATCCTGTGGGAGGCGCGCCTGTCGCCGTTCCAGCAGGGGTCCGACCTCGAGCCGGAGGAGGTGGAGCGCCTGCGCGGCGGGCTCGACGTGCTTGGGCGCGCGATCGAGCACTACGAGGACGTGATCGGCGACACGGTCCCCGACAAGCTGCCGATGCCGCTCCAGATGCACCGCCGCCAGGGCGAGCCGTGCCCGCGCTGCGGCACCACGCTCGAGGCGGTCCACTTCGCCGAGCACGTGATGACGTACTGCCCCGAGGAGCAGACAGGGGGGAAGGTCTACAAGGACCGTCGCCTGTCGCGGCTGCTCAAGTAGAGACGCTCAGCGCCGGGTGAGCCGTCGGACCATCGCCTGCCCGATCGTGATCGGGTGGTTGAAGACGGTCGACACCCGGCCGGCCAGCGAGTCGGGGTCGTGCGCGATCCCGAGCTGCTCGCGGACCGTGTTCGCGTCGAAGTACACGCGCTCGCACATGAGCCGC
>DATAFB010000159.1:0-12574 GCA_036257695.1 Solirubrobacterales bacterium
GCGGGGCCTCCCGAAGCTCGCCGAGATGAACGCGAGGGTGGCGGCAGACTTCCTCGGTGACCGGGTGATCCCGGCCCCCAGGAGTACGGCCTCGGTGCTGCGACCCGGGGAGGGGCGGGTGCTACGGGACGGCCTCGCGAAGATCGGCGTCTTCAGAGCCGACGATGGAACCCTTCATGCGGTCTCGCTGCGATGCACCCATCTCGGTTGCCTGCTGCGCTTCAATGGCGCCGAGCGCAGCTGGGATTGTCCCTGCCACGGCTCACGCTTCGACATCGACGGCGCCGTGCTCGAGGGACCCGCCACGAGCCGCTTGGAGCGCAGGCAGATTTGACCTGATTCGCGGTTGCGACGCCGACGCAGTGCCGATGGCCAGCGAGCTCGGGCGTTACGCGCCGCTCTCTGCGCTTGGTCCACGACCCGCCCGCCTGCGAGCGTGTAGACGATCCAGAACCGGTTCTCGACCGCGACGCCGCTCGACCTGCCGGTTGCCGACTGACGAATGCCCGCCACGACCCGGTTGCCCGGGGCGTCGATGACCTCCTCGAGCGCCGCAGCCCACTCATCCCACTCCTCGGTCCAGGCGCGAAAGAATTCGGCGAATCCCTCACGACGGACGTAGGTCTTCGACCCCCGGAACCTCCCGCACACGCGTTGGAAATGATCGCGATAACGATCGAGCCAACCGCGATGATCCCGATTCCCGTCACGCCGATACGAGTCCGTGGACCAACGTCGTCGCGCGAAGATCGTGATCTCGGCGCAGATTCTCGGGGCCAGTCTCACTCGCGCCGCCGGGAAACCGCTTGACAGCAGGTGGTTCGCGGCTATCGAACCCACCCGCTCCCCTTCGGCCGCTCCAGGGTGATAGTTGTGCGCGGGTGGGGGTCAGAACCGGAGTCGGCTGCCTCGTGGCCGCGCTGCTCGCGCTCGCCGGATGCGGGGAGGACGCGGACGATCCGGCGCCCACGGGGCCGTTCGCGGAGTCGCTGGCCGAGGTCGGAGGCGGCGGTGAGGCGGGGTCGCTCGGTGTCGGCTGGCTCGAGCCGCAGCTTGCCGAGCGCAGGGGGTTGCACGCCGAGGCGGTCTCCGGCGCCCTGCTCCCCAATGCTCGCACCGCGGTCGAGGTGGCGCCGCGCCTTCGACGGCGATTCGGGTTCGACCCGCTGGCGGCCGAGCGGCTCGTCTCGGTGGGCGGTTCCTACGCGTTCGCCCTCCGGCTGGACGGGGTCGACGGACGGGGTCTCGCGCGGGCGCTGATCGACGCCGGCGGTCGGGCGAGGCGACGCGGGTCGATCGAGCTGATCGAGATCGGCGACTACGCCGTGGTGCCCGAGCCGTTGCTGGACGCAGGTGTTAACGGGCTTGGCGCGTTCGATGCCCTTGGCCCTCGGCTGAGCGTCCTCGCGATCTCCGATCGGGCGCGGGCGACGCTGCTGGGCGAAGGGGGCCGGCTGATCGACGAGCCGATCTATTCCGCCGCGGCCGACTGCCTCGGGGACGTCGCCGCGGCCCGTCTCGTCCCGGACAAGCAGATCGTCTCGACGGAGCTCGACGTGCAGATCGTGGCGGCCGGGGTCGTCGAGGAGGGGCGCGAGGTCCTGTGCGTGCTCGGCGGGACGCCGGAACGCACCGATGAGGTGGCGGCCGCTCTGGAGACGAGGCTCGCCGCGAATGCCCCGGATCCGCGTACCGGCGAGCCGATAGGCGAATCGGTGAAGAGTGTCGCCGTGACCCGCGACGCGTTCGAGGGGGTCGAGTTTGCTCGGGCCGAGGTGACGCTCACTCCCACCGAGCGGCCCGGGTACCTGTTGGGGCAGATATCGACCGCGGGCGTCGTCGCGCTGATCAGCGGGACCGAGCGGATCTTCGACCGGCCCTGAGATTCAACCCGGCGCGAGCGGGTATCAGGACTGATGCAAATCCAGGCCCTCAAGGAGGAGAAAGCATGGCCGGTATCTCGCTGGGCGGGATCATCGTCATCGCCGGAATCATCGTCGCGATCTTCTGGAGCCTGTGGCTCGGGATCGTCATCGCCCTGATCGGGCTGATCTTCTTCGGCGGCTTCGCCCGCGGCAAGTGGTACTAGCCGCGCCGCGACAGCGGTAGACGAGTTCCGGCATCGAGTGCGTGAGCAGGTCGGCGCGGTATGCCTTGCGGAACAGCGCCACCTCCATCCCGCTGATGATCGCGACGTTGGCGGCGTAGACCGCGATCGAGATCGGGTTCTCGAAGTAGTTGCCCAGCAGGTCGGTCGGAACGGCACCAGCGTCGGCAGTGCGATCCCGACCACGAGCGGTGCGCTCGCCTCCTCCATCCGGCCGCCGTAGGCTTGCGTGCGTGCCGGATGCTAATGACCCGGGCCTGCTCGCACCGTCGGAGACCGGCCTGCTGATCGATCAGTACGAGCTCGCGATGGCGTCCAGCTACCACCAGCGGGGCATGAACCAGGACGCGATCTTCGAGCTCTTCGCCCGCCGCCTCCCTCCCCACCGGACGTGGCTGCTCGCCGCCGGCCTCGGGCCCACCCTGCGGCTTGTGCGCGAGCTGCGCTTCTCCGACCCCGAGCTCGCCTACCTGGGCTCGATCGGATTCGCCGACGACTTCCTCGAGTACCTGTCCGGATTCCGGTTCACCGGCGACGTCCACGCGATCCCCGAGGGCACGGTGTGCTTCGCCAACGAGCCGCTGCTGCGCGTGACCGGGCCGCGGATCGAGGCCCAGTTGCTCGAGACGCTGCTGCTCAACCAGGTCAACTTCCAGACCATGGTCGCGACGAAGGCCGCCCGGGTCGTGCTCGCCGCGGGCGGGGGGCGGCCCGGCGCCGGCGACTCGGTGATCGACTTCTCGCCGCGTCGCGACCACGGCATCGACGCGGCAATGAAGGTGGCGCGATCGTCGGCCGTCGCGGGCGCCGGCGGGACGTCGAACGTCGCCGCCGCGATGCGCTACGGGCTGCGCCCGGTGGGCACGATGGCGCACTCGTACGTGATGTCGTTCGAGCGCGAGGAGGACGCCTTCCGCGCCTTCCTCGAGGACTTCTCCCACAGCACGGTGCTGCTGGTCGACACCTACGACTCGGCGCAGGGAGTCCGGAACTCGATCGCGGCCGCGCGCCACACGGGGATCGCGCTGCGCGGCGTGCGGCTCGACTCCGGCGACCTGCTCGAGCTGTCGCGCGAGGCGCGGCGACTGCTCGACGAGGCCGCGATGCGGGACGCGGTCCTCGTCGCATCGGGAGACCTTCAGGAGCACCGGATCGCCGAGCTGGTCGCGGCCGGCGCGCCGATCGACCTGTGGGGGGTGGGGACCGAGCTCGGGACCAGCCGCGACTCACCCGTGGTCAACGGCGTCTACAAGCTCGTCGCCGACCGCGCCGACGGCTCGTGGCGCGGGGTGTGGAAGCGCTCTCCCCACAAGGCGACCCACCCGGGGCCGAAGCAGGTGTACCGCGTCTACGACGGGGGCACGATGGCGGGCGACGTGATCGCGGCCGAGGACGAGGCGCCCGGGGGCGAGCCGCTGCTCGCCGAGGCGATGCGCGACGGCGAGATCGTGCGCGAGGATACGCTCGACGAGATCCGCGCCCGGACCACATCGCAGCTCGACGCCCTGCCCGAGGCGCTGCGCCCCCCGGAAGACGGCGTCGAGCCCTACCCAGTGACGTACTCCGACCGCCTCAGGAATGCCGTAGACCCCGCGGAAGCGGAGGCGAAGCCGAGCATTTCGCGGGATTAACGTCTCGAGCGGAAGAACGACTCCAGCAGCGCGGCCGACTCGTCGGCGAGCAACCCGCCCTGGACACGAGGGCGATGGTTGAGCTTCGGCTCGCCGAGAACGTCGAGCACGCTGCCGGCCGCCCCGGCTTTCGGGTCGGCCGCGCCGTACACGACTCGAGGCACCCGGGCGAGTACGATCGCCCCCGCGCACATCGCGCACGGCTCGAGCGTGACGTACAGGACCGAGTTCGGTATCCGCCACCCGCCGACGGTCGCAGCCGCCTCGCGCAGGGCGAGCTGCTCGGCGTGGGCGGTCGGATCGCCGCGCAGCTCGCGCTCGTTGCCCGCCGCTCCGACAACCTCGCCGTCACGGACGACGACCGCGCCGATCGGGACGTCGTCGTGCTCCGCGGCGCGCTCCGCCTCCCGCAGGGCGAGGCGCATGAAGTGCTCGTCGCGGCCGAAGAAGCGATTCGCGCCCACGGGACCACTTGGCAACTTAGCGCCTTGCCC
The DNA here is from genome assembly GCA_036257695.1 of Solirubrobacterales bacterium. GTDB lineage: Bacteria > Actinomycetota > Thermoleophilia > Solirubrobacterales > 70-9 > DASPWW01. The sequence continues at coordinate 4,233 of DATAFB010000159.1, forward strand.
AGTGTTAGTGCCTACGGCCGGATCGGTCTTCGTGCCGAGGGGCGGGACGCTTCAATCCGCATCTCGCGGGCGCACGCCGCGGATCCACGTTGATGACACGACGACGGCGACATCCGCTGACCGCAGCGACTGCGCTGGTCGCGGTCGCGCTCGCGTGCGGCGGAGCGGCGGCGTCCGCGGCCGCCGCCTCGTTCGAGCCCGGCGAGGTCCTGGTGCGGTTCCGCGGCCAGGCGAACGAGCGCACCTACGAGCTTCCCGAGCAGGTTGGCGTGCGCGACGCGGCGCGCGCGCTGGACCGCAACCCCGCGGTGCGCTGGGCGGTTCCCAACTACATCGCCCACGCATCGGGGGCGGGATGGATCCCGGACGACCGCGGTCGCAAGACGTTCCCCGAGGGGGGGTGGCAGGAACTGCAGTGGCACTTCCTTCCATGCGGGAACGCGTGCGACGACGGAACCGGGGGATCGCTGGAGGCGTTCGGGGGCATCGACGCGCCCGAGGCGTGGCGGAACCTGATCCAGCTCGGGCGCCCCGGCGGCCGCGGCGTCAAAGTCGCAGTGGTGGACACCGGCGTCGCGTACCGGGACCGCGGCAAGAAGTTCGCGCGCAGCCCCGACCTCAAGCGCCGCCAGTTCAAGGCCGCGAAGGACTTCATCGACCGCGACAAGGTCGCGCTCGACGAGAACGGCCACGGCACCCACGTCGCCTCAACGATCGGCGAGCGGACCGACAACGGCAAGTTCGTCACCGGCCTCGCCTACGGCGCGAAGCTGATCCCGGTCCGAGTGCTCGACGAGAGCGGCAGCGGCAAGGCGAGTCAGGTGGCCAAAGGGATCCAGTGGGCGTACCGGCACGGCGCCGACGTGATCAACCTCAGCCTCGAGTTCCCGCGCGGCGCGGTCAAGGAGTGCGCCGACGTGCCGAGCGTGTGCGCGGCGATCGCCAAGGCGCACGCCAAGGGCGCGGTCGTCGTCGCGGCCGCGGGCAATCCCCCCGGCGGCCCCCGGTCGACCGTCGCCCACCCGGCGCTGGCGCCGCACGTGATCGCCACCGCCGGCACCACCGAGCGCGCCTGCCTGGGGAACTACTCCAACTGGGGCTTCGGGCTCGACGTGGTCGCCCCCGGCGGTGGCCGCGACATGGCGATGGCGGGACCCCAGTGCGACCCGGCGGCCGAGGGGCGGGACATCAGCCAGCTCACGCTGCGCAAGGGATCGAGAGGCTTCGACAGCTTCGGCTATCCACACTACGAGGGCACCTCGATGGCGTCCGCCCACGTCGCCGGCGTCGCGACGCTCGTGTGGGCCGCGCTCGAGGAGAGGTTCGGGCGTGAGCCCACCCCCGAGGAGGTGGAGCGGCGGCTGAAGTCGACCGCGCGCACCGAGCGCGGCCTGGGCGACAGCGAGCGCTACGGCGCCGGTCTCGTCGACGCGGGGGCGGCGACCGCGCGCTAGGTCGTTCGGACGATCAACACGTCGCAGGGAGCGTGGTGCGAGATCTTGTTCGGCACGCTGCCGAGCAGGAACCGCTTCGCTCCGGTCATCCCCTTGTTCCCGACCACGAACAGGTCGGCCTTGTTCTCCTCGGCGACGTCGAGGATCGCGTCCGCGGGATCGCCCTCGCGCGGGTGGGTGATGACCTCGACGCCCTCCTTCTTCCCCTCGGCCGCCGCGCCCTCGAGAATCAGGTTGACGTCCTCGCGCGGGGTCACCGTGTACTGGACGTCGCCGGGGAGCTCGGCCGACTCGCCCCGGAGGCGGTCGGCGGAGATCGGCTCGTACGCGCTGACGATCTCGAGCTGCGCCTGCGACGCCTTCGCCACCTCGACCGCGCGGCGAACCGCCGCGCTCGCCGTGTCGGAGCCGTCGGTGCCAACCACGATGCGGCCGAACATTGAGTCCTCCATAAGTCGGAAACCGCGCGCATACTATCCGGCATAGGATGGCGGCCGCGATGGGTGAGGTGGAGACGGTCGGCGGGGCGATCGATGCCGAGCAGCTCGGCACGACGCTCGCCCACGAGCACCTCCAGGCCCGCGACGAGGCCGTCTACGCCCAGTGGCCGGGTGCGCAGACGATCGCCGAGGAGGAGCCGCTGCGGGAGGTCGACGCCGACGGCGCGTACGAGGTCGCGGCGCGGCTCGCGGGCAGGCTCGTCGAGCTGGGCGTGAACACGATCTGCGACCCGAGCGCGATGTTCCTCGGCCGCGATGTCGAGTTCATGCGTCGGGTGTCGACCGACACCGGGCTCCAGGTGGTCGCGTGCACGGGGATCTACACCTACGACCACCTGCCGCAGTTCTTCCTCACCCGCGATCCGGACCAGATCGCCGACCTGTTCGTCCACGACATCGAGCGCGGGATCCAGGGCACCGAGATCAAGGCTGCGTTCATCAAGTGTGCCGCAGACGAGCCCGGCATCACCGAGAACGTCGACAAGCTGCACCGCGCCGCGGCGCGGGCGAGCAACCGCACCGGGGCCCCGATCATGGCCCATTCGCGGCCAGCGAGCGACACCGGGCCGCGCCAGGTCGGGATCTTCATCGAGGAGGGAGTCGACCCGGCGCGCGTCCAGATCGCCCACACCGGCGACACCGACGACCTCGACTACATCGAGCGCGTGCTCGAGACGGGCGTGCTCATCGGCATGGACCGCTACGGGCTCGAGCTCTTCCTCCCCTACGAGCGGCGGCAGAAGACGGTCCTCGAGCTGCTCGCGCGCGGGTACGCGGACCGCATGCTGCTGTCCGCGGACCACTGCGCGACGCTCGATTGGTTCCCGCTCGGGATCGCCGAGCAGATGCTCGCCGCCGGCCTCGCCAGGGACTGGAGCATGACGCTTGTCCCGGAGCAGGTCGTTCCCGAGCTGCGCGACGCGGGGATGACCGCCGACCAGGAGCGGACGATGATGGTCGACAACCCGAAGCGCTGGCTCACCAGAGCTTGATCGTCGCGATCACCATCGACGCGATCAGGCACGCGACCAGCACGACCATCGTCACTATCCAGACTCGCGGCATCGGCTCAGGCTAAGCCGAACCCGGCGTCGCGGGCTGCTCCTCCCAGTGCGCGGTGAACACCTCGTGGGTCCCGCTCAGCCCCTTGAGCTCGAGCTCGCGGCCGCCGTCGAACGACAAGTCGCTATCGCCGGCCATCTCCTTCAGCGACTCGGAGACGAGGATCTCGCCGCCCCGGCCTGGGCCGCGATCCGCGCCGCGAGGATCACGCTGCGGCCGAAGAAGTCGCACTCCTCGCGGATCGCCTCGCCCGCGTGCAGCCTCATCCCACCGCCCGGGTCGGGTCGGGAACACGAGCATGAACCCGTCCCCCTGGTTCTTGACCTCGTAGCCGCCGTGAGCGCAGGTGGCTGCAGAAGACGGCATTGTGCGCCCGCAGCACCTCGAGCCACCGCTCGTCGCCGAGCCGCTCGGTCATCAGGGTCGAGTTCTCGATATCGCTGAACAGGATCGTGACGGTGCCGTCCGGGGCCGCGAACGAGCCGATGTCGGGGCGCTCGCTCTCGACCGCCGAGATCACGGTCGGCGTTCGCGGATAAAGACCGCCCGGAGGCGCGCCCGGGCGTCACTGCTCCGTGTAGACGACCTCCGTGCCGGCGATCACGTCGAGCAGCCCGCGACGGCGATCGCCGAGCACGACGCCGATGAAGCCGAGGCCGAGCGGGATCGCCGACAGCACCAGCCCGACCAGCCGACGGACCGAGCGGCGGAATCCGAGACGCCGCGATCCGTCCGGGAGCCGAAGCTCGATGTCGAAGAAGCGCATTCCGGGGGTCTGCCCCGCGAGCGACCAGAAGACGAGCAGGTACGCCGCTCCCGCCGCCAGCCACGTGCCCGTTCCGACGACGAGGGCCGAAGTCGAGACCCCGTCGGGGTCGGGGAGGAACACCGACGCGGCAAGCGCGACCAGCGCGGACGCGGCGAAGAACCCCACGTTCAGCAGCGCCACATCGATCCCCAGCGCCAGCGCGCGGCTGACGAGGCCCGCGCGATCCGTGGGCTCGGAACGGCGGCGCCGAAACAGGATCCGCCGCACCAGGCGCTCGACCGCGTCGTCGAGGCGGCGCGCCACGCCGCGAACCTGGCGCCCGATGTCCTCGAGCAGCCCGGCGCTCTGCGACGCGATCGCGGCACGGATCTCGGGTGCCTCGGCGATCCGCTCGACGAGCTTCTGCGCCTCGTCGCTCGCCAGCACCCGCTCCCACGCCTGCTCGACCCCCGGGCTCTCCAACGCGCGCTTGACCGCGCGGTCCAGCGCCGGTCCATCGAGCATCCTCGCCACCGCCCGTTCCACCGCCTCGCTCTCGACTGCGCGGACGATCGCGTCCTCGACCGCCTGCTCAGCGGCCCGTTCCAGCCCGGTCGCCTCCGCCACCCTGCCGGCGCCCCGGGCGCCACGCCCGAAGAGCCGGGCAGGGAACGGCGCCCGTCGGCGCTCTGGCTTCGGCTCTGGCGTCGGGGCGAGTGGGCGTTCGGGCATCGCTCGAGATCAGCCCGCGATGCTGCTGATCACTATCCCGACGAATAGCAGCAGCACGAGCTCGTTGACGATCCAGGAGTTCGCGTTCATCCAGTCGCGCACCTTCGGCAGGAACTCCTGCGCGCGCCTGCCCAGGAGCAGCACGAGGAGGCTGGGCAGTGCGAGCAACAGCAGGGTGAGGGCGAGGAAGAAGACGTAGTGCCACCACGGATCGCCCTTCGTCGATAGGAACGAGCCGACCGAGATCGACGTCACGAAGTCGCTCGGGAAAAAGCCGAGCAGCAGGAACCCGAGCACGAAGCAGAACCTCGGGCTCGCGGTGTGCAGCCTTCCCATCCACTTCGGCGGCTCCGCGGTCTTGCGGGTGCGGAACGTGTGCACCATGGCGAAGAGCAGCAGTGCCAGGATGACGTAGTAGAAGGTGTTGTTCGACGCTCCCTGATCGGAGGCGCCGCTGCTGAGGAAGAACGCGAGCGTTACCACGATGCTGATCGACAGCGCCGCCCCCAGGATGTAGGCGGCTGAGTTCGCCCGCCAGTGCTCGCTCGTGGCGAAGAAGATCGAGCTGAGGATCTGCGGGCCGGCGACCATCACGAACGCAAGCGGGAGAACCTGCAGAAAGCTCATGCCGGGAACCTACTTGCCCGGCCGGGACGACGCTGTCGGCGCTCGGGATGACGCCGAGGCCTCCGCATTCCTTCCACCTTCGCGCGCCCGGACTTCAGCGCCTCCACGACGGTCTCGGCATCATCACTCGCAATATGGGCGGCCGCCTTGCCGCGGATCCCGCCCGGCGATCCCCGCGCACGGGCGCAGCCCCTCGAGCCTCGCTCCGAGCTCCGCCTCGTCCGCCGCCTGCGACGACCCCGGCTCGGCCGGATGCAGGTTGTCGAGCTGGAACGGGTCCGCCGCGAGGTCGTAGTGCTCGACCTCCTCGGTCGGCACGCACAATCCCGTCACCGGGTCGGAGACCGCGGTGTGCCTGACGTAGGTGTGGCGCTCGGCCCGCACGCCCTCGTACCGGCACACCTTCGCCCGCCGCGCGCGCTCGCCGGCGTCGAACTCGAGCAGGATGCCTCGCTCCGCCGGCCACCCGCCGTCGCCACGGATCAGCCCCGTCAGCGAGCGCCCGTCCAGCACCCGACAGCGCGACCGGCTCCGGCACGGCGTCGCGCCCGCCAGGTCGAGGATCGTCGGTGCGAGGTCGATGTTCGCGACCGGCTCGGCCACCTCGTCGACCGCGGCGCCGCCGAGCGCCCGCTCGGGCGCCCGGATCAGCAGCGGGACCCGCAGCGCCTCCTCGTAGGGGCGCGTCTTCTGCTCCGGGATCCGGTGCTCGCCGAAGAAGAAGCCGTTGTCGGAGGTGAACACGATCGCCGTGTTGGCGAGCTCCCCGGCCTCGCGCAGCTCGTCGACGATCCGGCCGACGCCCCTGTCCACGCTCAGAAGCGACGCGAGCGCGCACCGGTACCGCAGCTCGACGGTCGAGGTCGTGGTCGCGGACATGCGGGGAAGGCTGCGCACGAACGTCGGCTTGTCGCTGACGTCCTCCTCGTCAAACGACGGCGGCCGCGGGAGCGGCGTGCCGGTGAACGTGAGCGCGTCGCGGGGATCGGGGGGCACGAGGCCGCCGCACGCCCCGCCGCTGTTCACCCCCGCCTCGGTGTGCGGAGCGCGGTGGTCGACCTGCAGGTACAGCGGCTTGCGCCGCGGGACCCGCTCGCGGACCATCCGCGCCGCGCGCCTGTTGATCACCCGGGTGATGTAGTCGCGCGGCCGCTTGCCGACCCGCTCCACCTCGCCGTTGACCGCCAGCCGGTAGCCGTAGTAGCGGACGTACTTGCCCGTCGGGTCGAGCACCGTGTGCCACTCGTCCCACCCCGGCGCCACGTCGCCGCGCTCGTCGACCGAGGACACGTACCGGTTCAGGTACTTGCCGACGTGCGCGGTTGCGTACCCCGCGCGCCGCAACCACACGGGCAGCGTGTTCGCCTTGCCCCGGAGGTCCCCGTACCCGGGGTTGTTGGCGAGCACGCCGTGGTTGTGCGCGTACTGGCCCGTCAGCAGCGACGCGCGGGAGGGACAGCAGATCGGGGTCGTGACGACGGCGTCGGTGAACTCCGTCGCGCCGATCTGGGTCAGCGCCGCGACGTTGGGCATTGTGGCCTCGCTCATCGACGCGAGCGTCTGGTCGTCGGTCGTCACGACGACGATGTTCGGCCGCTGCGGCTTGGCGGCGGCAGGCACCGCCGCGGCAAACGCGAGCGCAACAGCCACCACCGCGATGCCGACGGCTCTTGTCACTCGCAGTGCGAGAGGCCGTCGGCCGGGGCGGGGTCGCGGCCCTCGATCCCGGTGCAATCGCGAAGCCGCGCCAGCCTCGAGCGCAGCGGGGCGGTGACGGGGAGCCCTTCGGCCGGGAGGCTGTCGAGCTGGTACGGGTCCAGGGTGAGGTTGTAGAGCTCGGTCTGCTCGGTCTCCTCGCACACGCCCGTCAGCGGGTTGGGGATCCGGACGTGGTCGACGTACATCCACCCCTCGGCGCGGATCCCGTGGTACTCGCAGCTCGACGTCCCCTTGCTGCTGGCGCCGTCGTACTCGACCAGCAGCCCGCGGTCGTTGGGCCACTCGCCGGACCCCCGCAGCAGCGGCATGAACGAGCGCCCATCCATCGTCCGGCAGTCGTCGTCGGCGGCACACGGGTCGGCGCCGGCGATCTCGAGCAGGGTGGGCGCGAGGTCGATGTTCGCCACGGGCTCGTCGAGCTTCTCCCCGGCGGCGGCGGCACCTAATCGCGCCGGGACACGGACCATGAGCGGCACCCGTATTCCCTCCTCGTACGGGTGTGTCTTGTCGCGCGCGATTCGGTGCTCGCCGAAGTAGTACCCGTTGTCCGAGGTGAAGATAAGGACCGTGTTGCCGAGCTCACCGGTCTGCCTCAGGGCCTGGACGACCTTCTTCACCCCGCGGTCAACCGACTGCAGCGCGGCGAGCCCGCAGTCGTAGCGTTTGGTGATCCTCTTGATCCGGCCGCGGCTCAGCAGCGCCGTGTCGCGGATGTAGGAGGGCTTGTCGGAGACGTCGGCCTCGTTGAACGACGGCGGCGTCGGGAGCGGCTCGTCGCGCACCCGCTCCTCGTCGCGCGGGTCCTCGGGGACGGCCCGCGCTCCGCAGGGGCCGCCGGAGTTGGTCCCGGTCTCGGTGTGGGGCGCGCGGTGGTCGAGCTGCAGGTAAAGCGGCTGGGGGTCCGGGGCGAAGCGCCGGATCAGGCTCGCGGCCTTGCGGTTCAGCACCCGGGTAATGTGGGAGCGGGGCCCGTCGCCGAAGTGGCGCCGGCGGCCGTTGGCAGAGATCTCGTAGTCGAAGTAGCGCGTCGCGCCGAGGGCCGTGAACCACACGTCCCAGCCCGGGGCGATTTCGAACCGATTGCCGACAGTCTGTTCGTATGCGTTGAGGAACTTGCCGACGTGCGCGGTCCGGTAGCCGGCTCGCCGCAGCCACACGGGGAGCACGTTGTCCTTGTCGTCGAGCAGGTCGTAGTGGTTGGTCAGCACGGCGTGGTTGTGGGCGTACTGCCCCGTCAGCAGAGTCGCCCGCGACGGACAGCACAGCGGGGTCGTGACGATGTAGTCGGTGAACGTCGCGCCGCGCTCGCCGATCTGCTCCGTCGTCCTCGGCATGTATCGCCCGCGCATCATGCTCAGCGACTGGTCGTCGGTCGTGATCACGACGATGTTCGGCTGCGCCTGGGAGCCCGCGCGGGCGTCCTCGCCCCCGCCGACGACGGCTGCCGCGCCGAGCGCCACCGCGATCCCCGCCGCGACCGCCACCCGGCGCGCGGCGCCG
>DATAFB010000004.1:0-10048 GCA_036257695.1 Solirubrobacterales bacterium
CGAGCCGAGGTCGCGGATCGCCGAGCGGGTCGACGCTCTGATCCCCGAGCTCAACCGCGAGCGCGAGCTGAAGCTCGTCGAGACGGCGAAGGAGGCGGCGTACTCGGGCAAGGAGCGAGGCTCGCTCGGCCCCCAGGAGACGCTCGAGGCGCTCGTCGAGGGCCGCGTCGACCACCTGCTGTTCGACGCCGAGCGCGACTACACGGGGCGCGGGATCGAGGAGGGGCTCGCCTACGAGGGGCCGCCGCTGGGTGTCGACGGGCTCCCGGTGACCGAGCTGATGATCGAGCGGGCGCTGGAGACCGACGCGGGCGTCACCCCGCTCGAGGGCGAGGCCGCCACGGCCCTCGACGAGCACGACGGGGTCGTCGGACTGCTGCGCTACTGAGTCGATGCGGTACGGGATCGCGATCTTCCTCACCGACGAGGCGGCCGACCCGGCGATGATCGCGCGCATGGTCGAGGAGCGCGGGTTCGAGTCGCTGTTCCTACCCGAGCACACCCACATCCCGGTCGGCCGCCGGACGCCGTACCCGGCGGGCGGCGAGCTCCCGCGGCCCTACAGCCGCACATACGACCCGTTCGTGGCGCTGACCGCGGCCGCTTGCGCGACGTCGAAGCTGCTCGTGGCGACCGGGATCTGCCTCGTGATCGAGCGCGACCCGATCATCACCGCGAAAGAGGTCGCGTCCCTCGACCGGGTCTCGGGAGGGCGGTTCCTGTTCGGCGTCGGCGCGGGCTGGAACGAGGACGAGATGGAAAACCACGGCACCGACCCGCGGCGGCGGTTCTCGATCATGCGCGAGCGGATCGAGGCGATGAAGGCGATCTGGACCGAGGACGAGGCCTCGTACCACGGCGAGCACGTCGACTTCGACCCGATCTGGTGCTGGCCGAAGCCGGCCCAGAAGCCGCACCCGCCGGTGCTGGTCGGGGGCAACGCGCCGCGCGTGCTCGAGCGCGTGGTGGCGTTCGGCGACGAGTGGATGCCGAACCGCGTCACCGGCCTCAGCGACCGGCTCGAGGAGCTGCGGCGGCTGGCCGCCGAGGCGGGCCGCGACCCGATCCCCGTCACCCTGTCGGGCGCGAAGCCGGACCCCAAGCTGATCGAGCGCGGCGAGCGGGCGGGCGTCCACCGTTGTAGCTTCTACATTCAGGCCGCCGACGAGGCCGGCATCGAGCGCCAGCTCGACGAGCTCGCCTCGACGCTGGGGCTGGGGTAGCGGCTACTTCGGCGGCGAGTAGCGCCGCACCGGCCCGTCCCCGGGGCGATCGCGCACCGGCAGCTCGAGCGCGAGCTCCCTGGCCGTGACGGTGAACCCGGCGCCGTTCGAGAGCCGCGCGTAGCCCGGGTCGCGGCCCAGCAGCTCCAGCTTCGGCGCATGGCCGGGCTCGAATCGCCACCCGTTCGGATGCAGCTGGAACACGTGCTCACCGTCTCCGTCCGGGCGGTAGATCGTGCGCGTGACGAAGGTCTGGGTGCCGTCCGGGGCGACGTCCCACAGCCGCGCCGCGGCCTGCGCGAACTCGCCCTGGGTGCGCAGCCTCGCGACCACGGTCGGCGAGCCCATCAGCGTGTACCCGTCGCCGCCCGCGGCGGGGAGGCGGTAGGTGGCGGCGCCGGGGTCGTCGGCGGCGTCCACGGTGCGGCAGCTGCCCCCGCCGCCGAAAACCGGGTCGACCGCCTGCGCGAAGGCCGGGTCGCCGCCCTCCGAGTCGAAGCTCTGGGAATCGCCGGTCGAAAACCTCACCTCGCCGGGGTGCTGCCTGCGCCAGTTGCGGGTCCGGAACGGCCCCGCGGGGGCGCCGGCGCAGTTCTGGGTGTAGGTCTGGACGCGCGGCAGCCTGCCGCCGGCGCGCTCGCCCATCAGGTAACGCGCGAACAGCGCGTCGCGCGCCTCCTCGACCCCGGGGGTCTCGTCGAAGGTCGCCCGCGGGTGGCCGAAGCCGTCGGCGAAGAACAGCGACAGCTTCGACCCCGGGTGCCGCACCTGGGTGCGCTTCGCGAACCGGATCGCCTCCGTGGCGGGGATGAGGTCGTCCGTCCACGCGTTGTAGATCAGCAACGGCGCCGGCTGCACGCGCTCGCGGCGCGGGACGCCCTGCTCGACGTAGTAGGCGGAGTGGAAGCGCTTCGTGTTGCGCAGCAGCTCGCGGAAGGCAGGGTTCGAGTCGTAGGGCTCGCCCGCCTGGATGAGGTCGAACTGCTGCGGGATGTTGGCCTCCGGGTCCTCCCCCGGCGGCGCGTAGAAGCCGTTCGTCTGGCCGGTCACGAACAGGCCGGTGAGGTAGGAGTCCTTCGCCACGCCCGCCGGCAGCCGGTGGGGGTTGTGGCTGCGGAAGTCGAGCGTGCTCCCGTTCGGCGTCAGCGCGTAGGAGAGGTCGGACCACCCGATCCGCGGAGCGGCTGCCGCGATCCGCATGCGGTCGCCATCGGGGCTTCGCCACGGGCGGAGGTGGCCGTCCGGCCGCATGACGCGGTTGCGAAGCGCCGCGAGGATCAGCGACTGTCCGCCGCCGTAGGAGTCGCCGGTGACCCCGATCCCGCGCTCGACGAGTCCGGCGTCGTGCAGGAGGCCGGCGAGGTGCTGGGTGTCGCGAGCCTCGAAGCGGGCGTCGGCGAGGTGGATCCACCCCCGCGCGCACCCGGGCGCGTCGCGGGAGTCCTCCGAGCCGCACGAGTCGCCGAACCCGCGCGCCGAGTACGCCATCACCGCGTAGCCCTCCCGCGCGAGCGCTTCGACGTCGACGGCGGGGCCGCTCTTGCTCCCGCCCCAGCCGTGCAGGTAGACGATCAGCGGGTGAGGGCCGTCGTGGGCGGCGGGCGGGAAGGTGAGGTCGACGTCGAGCGGGACCCCGTCCCAGCTCGACACCCGCGTGGCGACCGACCCGGTGCACTCCTGGATCCCGCCGGACCCGGGCGCGCACGGGATCCCGAGCGCGCTCGGGATCTCCTCGGCTGAGGCGCGCGGGGCTGCGGCGGCCACGATCGCCACGGTCGCGGCGAGCGCCACGACCACCAGGGCCACGGCCCGTCGTCCGCCGACCGGTCTCGAATTCCTGCGCATCTCCTCCGCCTCCTTGCCGCGCGGGAATCTACATGACGGACGCGGGGGCGAAGTGGCGTCGGGGCCGGTTCTTACGATCGAAGCCATGGTGCGTTCCGAGTCCCGCTACGCCTGCACCGAGTGCGGCCGCCAGACGCTGACCTGGACCGGGCGGTGCCCGGGGTGCGGCGAGTGGAACACGCTCGAGGAGCAAACGGCGGCGCCGCGCCGCGGGGGGCGCCGCCGCGGGCCGGGCGCCGACGCTCCGCGATCGGTCCCACTGCGCGACGTCGAGGCGCCCGACGTCGCGCGGCTGCGGACCGGGATCGGGGAGCTCGACCGCGTGCTCGGCGGCGGGATCGTCCCCGGGTCGCTGATCCTGCTCGGGGGCTCGCCGGGCATCGGCAAGAGCACCGTCGCCGCGATGGCGCTCGGCAACCTCGCGGCGGCCGGTCGGCGCACGCTGTACGTGTCGGGAGAGGAGTCGGCGGCGCAGGTGCGGCTGCGCGCCGAGCGGCTCGGGGAGCAGGCGCTCGCCGTCCCCGTGATCGCGGAGACGCGCCTGGCCGCTGTGATCGCGGCGCTCGAGGCAGAGCGGCCCGAGGTCTGCATCGTCGACTCGGTCCAGACTCTGCACGCAGATGAGGCGTCGGGCGCGCCCGGGTCGGTGTCCCAGGTGCGCGAGTCAGCCGCGGCGCTGCTGGAGGCGGGGAAGCGGCTCGGCGTCGCGGTGCTCGTTGTGGGCCACGTGACCAAGGAGGGGTCGCTGGCGGGGCCGCGGGCGCTCGAGCACCTCGTCGACTGCGTGCTGCTGTTCGAGGGCGAGCGCGAGCGCAGCTACCGCACCCTGCGGGCGCTCAAGAACCGCTTCGGCGCGACGAGCGAGGTCGCGGTGTTCGAGATGCGCTCCGGAGGGCTGACCGAGGTGACGGATCCCTCGGCGCGGTTCGTCGGCGAGGCGACCGCGGCGCCGGGGTCGTGCGTGCTGTGCGCGATGGAGGGGACGCGGCCGCTGCTGGTCGAGGTCCAGGCGCTCGTCGCCCCGACCGAGATCGTGCCGCCACGCCGGATCGCGACAGGGATCGACCGCAACCGGCTCAGCCTCGTGCTCGCGGTGCTGGCGCGGCACGCCGGCGTGTCGCTGTCGAGCGCCGACGTGTTCGTCAACGTCGCCGGTGGGGTGCGGGTCGACGAGCCCGGAGCCGACCTCGCCGTCGCGCTCGCGCTCGCCTCCGCCCATCGCGGGGCGCCGCTCGTCGACGGGTCCGGGCGGCCGAGGGCGTGCTTCGGCGAGGTCGGGCTGACCGGGGAGCTGCGCCACGTCGCGCACCCCGAGCGCCGCGTGGCCGAGGCGCTGAAGTTCGGCCTCGGCTCGGTCATCGGGCCCCCGGCGTCGGAGGCGATCGAGGGGCTGGACCCCCAGCCGGCGCTTGAGCGGGCCCTCCGGTCGGCGTTCGGCGCGCGGTTGCCCAAGGCCGCTTGACAGACCGTATTCCGAGCTTTCCACACGGAATTCTCCGGGTCCGCAACGTGCAGCGCCTTTTTGCCATGATGGCTCGCGACGATGCCGCCGCTACCCGGGGACGAGTTGAACGAGCTGGAGGCACGTCAGGACCCGCGTTTGCTGCGCGCCCTCGACATGGTCGCGCCCGGGACGCCGCTTCGCGAGGGCATCGACAACATCGTCCACGCCCGCACCGGCGGCCTGATCGTGCTCGGGGAGCCGGAGGACATCTCGTTCCTGTTCTCGGGCGGGATCAGGCTCGACATCGACTACACGCCGGCGCTGCTGTACCAGGTGGCGAAGATGGACGGCGCGATCGTCCTCGACCCCGACGCAAGCAAGATCTCGTGGGCGAACGTCCAGCTGATGCCCGACCCGACGATCGTCTCGATGGAGACGGGCACGCGGCACCGGACCGCCGACAGGGTCTCGAAGCAGACGCACTCGCTGGTGATCTCGATCTCCGAGCGCCGCGACGTCGTCACCCTCTATCTCGAGGGGATGAAGTACATCCTCCAGGACATCCCGACGGTCCTCAGCAAGGCAAACCAGGGGCTCGCGACGCTGGAGAAGTACCGCGCCCGGCTCGACCAGGTCTCGGCGCGGCTGACGGCGCTCGAGTTCGAGGGAGGCGGGGTCCTGCACGACGTGCTCGCCGTGCTGCAGCGCGCCGAGCTGGTCACGCGGATGGCGGCCGAGGTCGAGCGCTACATCATCGAGCTCGGGACCGAGGGAAGGCTGATCGAGACCCAGCTCGAGGAGACGGTCGTCGGCGTGACCGCGGACCGCGCCGCGCTCGTGCGCGACTACGCGACCGACAGCTCGGAGCGCGCGGTCGACGCGACGCTGGGCGCGCTTGCGCGCCTGCCCCATCCCGAGCTTCTCGACTTCGGGCGACTGGCCGAGCTGCTCGGCTACGACCGCAAGGTGAACACGCTCGACTGGCCGGTGAGCCCGCGCGGCTACAGGATCCTCGGCCGGATCCCGCGCATGCCGCGGCTGGTGGCGGAGCGGGTTATACAGCGCTTCGGAACCCTCGAGGAGATCCTCAACGCGAGCGACGCCGATCTCGAGTCCATCGAAGGGGTGGAGGATCGGGCGCCTGACATTCGCGAGGGCCTTCGCAGGCTTCAGGAGGTCGACCTCGTCGACCGGTATCTACAGAGCTGACGGCCGCCTGGAGCGGCCGTCTCTACGTCAGGAGGCGAATATTCCGGAGCTAGCAGAAGAAGCGATGGAGACGGGCCCCGAGATGCAGCCGGTGATGTGCGACTTCTCGGAGGGAGACCACGTCGTCTACCCGCATCACGGGGCCGGGGTTGTGCTCAAGAAGGAGAGCAAGCAGCTGCTTGGCGAGAGGCGGGACTACCTCACGATCAAGATCCTGCACAACGACATGACGGTCATGGTCCCGTGTGAGAACGCCGGACTGGCCGGCCTGCGGCGTGTCATCAACCAGGCCGAGGTCAAGAAGGTGATCAAGGTGCTCACCGGCGAGGTCTCGGACATGCCCAAGAACTGGAACCGGCGCTTCAAGTACAACCGGGAGAAGATCAAGACCGGTGACGTCTTCGAGCTCGCGGAGGTGGTCCGCAACCTCGCGATCCGCGAGTGGGAGAAGGGCCTGTCGACGGGGGAGAAGCAGATGTACACGCGAGCGAAGAAGATCCTCGCGTCGGAGTTCATGTACGCGCTCGGCAAGGACGAGGAGGGCGCCGAGGCGTATCTCGACGAGCTGCTCGAGGAGCGGTTCGGCGCCAAGGCGACCGCCTGAGGAGTAGAGGGGCGGACGGATGGGGCGTCACGGGGAGGGCGCCCCATCCGCCACGGCCCTGATAGCCGCGGCCGGGTCGGGGGAGCGACTCGGCCGCGAGGGCGCCAAGGCCCTGGTCGAGCTCGCCGGCCGCCCAATGCTGGAGTGGTCGCTGCGGGCGTTCGCGGAGGCGACTGGGGTCGGCGCGGCGGTCGTCGCGGCGCCGCCGGGCGGCGAGGAGGGGTTCCGCGGTGCGGTCACAGTGCCGGACGGACTCGAGCTGCGGATCGTCGCGGGAGGCGCGATGCGCTCGGAGTCGGTCGCCACGGCCCTGGCGGCGGTCGACGAGGCGACCGACTTCGTCGCGGTCCACGACGCGGCCAGGCCGCTTGTGACCCCGGAGCTGATCGACGAGCTGGTCGAGGCGCTGGCCGGGCACCCCGACGCCGCCGGGGTGGTCGCCGCCGCCGCCGTGACCGACACCGTCAAGCGTGCGCGCGAGCGAGCCCGCGGCGGCGACCTCGCGGTCGAGGCAACCGAGAGCCGCGACCGGCTATGGGCGGCGCAGACGCCGCAGGTGTTCCGCGCCGCCGCGCTACGCGACGCGCTCGCCGCCGACCCGCGGCGCCTCGCCGAAGCGACCGACGACGCGTGGCTCGTCGAGCAGGACGGCGGCACGGTCCTGATCCATCCCTCGCCGCCCGAGAACCTCAAGGTGACGACCCCGTTCGACCTCCGGGTCGCGGGGCTGCTGCTGGCGGGGCGACGCTCGGGCTAGTCGCGAAGCAGCACCCACACCAGCGCGATCGCGAACCCGATCTGCCCGAACGCCAGCGCGGTGCCGAAGTTGGCGGCGCCGAGCGCGGCCGCCAGCGCCGTGACGACGGCGAAGGCCCCGAGGACGATGGCCAGGTCGCGCGCCATCGGCGCCATCATCTCAGGGCGTCGCGGTCGGCTCCTGGTCCGGGGTCCGGTCCCGACGGCTGCGGCCCACGGGGAGTCCCGCCGCCTCGCGGGCGCCGGCCTGGCGCAGGTGGTCGAGGCGGCGACGGCGGTAGAGGCGGCGCTGGAGGAACAGCGTTCCCACCCCGGCGAGCACGATCGCACTCAGGTTCAGCGACAGCTGCAGCATCGCGCCCACCCCCTCGGACCAGTCCCCGAACGCCGCCGCGACGCCGATGTTGGCGGCGGCGGGGATCGTGGCGACCGAGATCAGCACCCCGATCAGCGCCCCCGACTTGGCCGAGGTGAGCGACAGCACCCCCGCCGTCCCGGCGAGGTAGGCGACCAGGAAGGAGTAGAAGTCGGGGTTGGAGATGAACTCCGTGAACGGATGGTCCTCCTCGGCGAAGTCGTCCGGGGCGAGGCCGGTGACGTTGAGGAGCAGCGAGAGCAGGAAGGCGGCGGTGATCCCGACCGGGAAGCCGACCATCAACGCCACCAGCGAGCGCCGCAGCAGGTCGGCGCGGCGCTGAACCGCGGCCACGCACAGCCCCGCCAGAGGACCGAACTCGGGCCCGACCACCATCGCGCCGATGATCAGGACCACCTGGTCGGTGATGATCCCGATCGCGGCGATCATCATCGCCAGGGCCATGAACGCGAGGAAGCTCGCCGACAGCTCGACGTTCTCCGACGTCCGCGCCTCGACCTCCTCCCACACCACCGCGTCCGACGGCGCCCCCGGCGCCGCCTTCTCGGCCCGCAGCGCCGCTGCCGAGATCTGCGAGTCGATCTCCTCGATCGAGATCGAGCCCTCGATGTCGATGTCGAGCTCCCGCAGGTCGCCGATGACGACGCTGGCGTCCTCGCGCGCGACGTCGCACAGGATCACGTCACCTTCGGGCTTGCGGGCGGCGCGCTCGAGGTAGACGACGTTGCATACCGACGGGATGTGGTCGAGCAGCTCGAGCGCATGCTCGGACTGGTAGTTGGGGACGACGATCCGCAGGTGGACCACGCATCGTTAGCGTACAGCCGTGCTCACCGACTACCACCTGCACCTGCGCCCGGACGGGCACCAGGCGACGGCGGAGCGCTACTTCACCGACGAGAACGTCGACAGGTACCGCAGCGCGGCCGAGCAGGCCGGGATCGACGAGCTCGGCGTCTCCGAGCACCTCTACCGCTTCCACCAGGCGCTCGACGTGAGCCGCCACCCGTTCTGGGTCGAGGAGGCCACGGACGACCTCGACGCCTACTGCGAGTTCGTGCGCACGACGCCGCTACGGCTCGGGATCGAGGCGGACTACGTCGCCGGCGCCGAGGACCGGATCGCGGCGCTGCTCGACGGCCGCGACTTCGACTACGTCGTCGGATCGGTGCACCTCATCGGCGACCGGATGGTCGACCACTCGGGGTACGACGTCTGGGAGGGCAGTCCTGACGCGGACGAAGTCTGGGAGCGGTACTTCGGGCTGGTCGCCGCGGCCGCAAGGTCGGGGCTGTTCGACATCCTCGCCCACGTCGACCTGGTGAAGATGTGGGGGCCGGAGCGCCCGTGGCCGGTGCGCGACCTCCGGTTCCACTACGAGCCGGCCGTCGAGGCGATCGGCGAGACCGGCATCGCAGTCGAGGTGTCGACGGCGGGGCTGCGGAAGCCGATCGGCGAGATCTATCCCGCCCGCGAGCTCGCCGAGATGTGCGTCGAGGCCCGGACGCCGTTCGCGCTGTCGTCCGACGCCCACGCCCCGGAGCAGGTCGGATACGAGTACGGTCGGGCGATCGAGATGCTGCGGGACCTGGGGGTCGAGGAGATCTGTGTGTTCGAGCGCCGCGAGCGCCGCATGGAGCCGCTGGGGTGAGCGCGACGCCGCCGACGCCTCCCGCGTTCCGGATCGGGATCGGCTACGACAGCCACCGCTTCGCCGAGGGCCGGAGGCTCGTCCTCGGCGGCGTCGAGGTCCCAAGCGAGCAGGGGCTCGCCGGCCACTCGGACGCCGACGTGCTGACCCATGCCGTGATCGAGTCGCTGCTCGGCGCCGCCGGGCTCGGCGACCTCGGGACGCTGTTCCCCGACGACGACGAGCGGTGGCGCGACGCCGACTCGCTCGACATGCTGCGCGTCGCGATCGGCCAGCTGCCCGGCCGCCCCGTGAACATAGACGCGACCGTGATCTGCGAGCGACCGCGGCTCGAGCCGCACCGGGGCGAGATGGAGCGGCGGCTGTCCGGCGTCCTGTCGGCGCCGGTCAGCGTCAAGGCGACGACGAACGAGGGCATGGGCGCGATCGGTCGCGGCGAGGGGATCGCGTGCGTCGCCGTCGCGCTGGTCGAGGTGTAGGGGCGCGCCGACCGCGGCGGCGGTCGTAAGGTATGCAGGTGCCCTCGATCGCGCGCAGGCTGCCGTTCGGGTCGCTCGCCCGCAGGGTGAGTCTCGGCCCGCTGGGCACGCTCGACGACGCGGCGTTCAACCTCCGCGTCCTCGTCGGGGCCGGCGTGCTCGGCCCGCAGCGCCCCGACCACCTCGCGCGCACGCTGCGCGAGCTCGCTCGCTGGGGCGCTTCGCCGGCGGCCGGGATCGCGACGTCCGCGATCACCGACCCCGACTCGGCGGCGGTCGAGGACGAGGCCGGCTCGCTGACGTTCTCGGAGCTCCACCGGCGCAGCAACGCGCTGACGCGCGGCCTGCGGGGCGCCGGGGTCCGTCCCGGAGACGCGGTGGCGATCATGTGCCGCAACCATCGCGGGTTCATCGACGCGACCCTCGCGTGCTCGAAGCTCGGCGCCGACGGGCTGTACATG
>DATAFB010000019.1:0-12040 GCA_036257695.1 Solirubrobacterales bacterium
CGGCCGACCTTGATCTCCCTCCCGGTCTCCTTCGCCTGCGCCTCGGTGAGCCCGAAGCTCGCGACCTGCGGGTGGCAGAACGTCGCCGCCGGGATCCCTTCCGGGTCGAGCGGATGGGTCGGATGGCCGGCGATCGTCTCAACCGCGACGACACCCTCCTCGGATGCCTTGTGCGCGAGGTCGGCGCCGGGAACGAGGTCGCCGATCGCAAACACACCGTCGCGGCTGGTGCGCATGTACTCGTCGACCTTGACCCGGCCGTTGTCTTCGGTCTCGACGCCCGCGTCGGCGAGCTTCAGCGGCTCGGTGTCCGGCGCCCGGCCGCCGGCGATGCACAGGTAGTCGACCTCGGTCTCGTTGCCGCCGTAGGACACCTTCACCGAGCTCTTTCCCGCGTCGACGCCCTCGACCTTGGTCCCGAGCACGAGCTCGATGTTCTGCTTGCGGAACTCGCGCTCGACGACCCGCGCGACGTCCTTGTCCTCGGCCGGCAGCACCTGGTCGAGCATCTCGATCAACACCACCTCGACCCCAAAGCGCCCGAAGGCGGAGGCGATCTCGGCGCCCGACGCGCCGGCTCCGACCACCCCCATTCGCTTCGGGACCTCGGGAAGCGAGTACGCGCCCCACGTGTCGATGACCCTGCCTCCGAACTCGACCCCGGGGATCGGCAGCGCCACCGAGCCGGTGGCAAGCACGACTCCCTTGGCCTCGTAGGTCTTGCGGCCCACCTTCACGCTCCCGTCGGCGGTCAGTGAGCCGGTGCCCTCGATGTAGTCGACCTTGTTCTTGTCGAACAGCATCGCGACCCCGTCGGTGAGCGTCTTGCGGACCTTGTCGCGGCGCTTGCCGACGCCGTTCCAGTCGAGGCTGACGCCGTTCACCTTGACGCCGAGCTCGGCAGCGCCGTTGCGGGCCTCGTCGTACACCGCCGCGGTGTGGAGGATCGTCTTCGCCGGTATGCAGGCGTAGTTGAGGCACCTCCCGCCGGGCTGCGAGTCGCGCTCGACGACGGCCGTCCGCTGGCCGAGCTGGGCGGCCCGGATCGCCCCGACGTAGCCCCCCGGCCCCGAGCCGATGACGATCACGTCGTAGGAGTCGGCCATAAATCAGTACCCCCACCTGCCTGTCGCCTCGCACATGCGGGCTTCGCCCGCTGTGCTCGGCGCCAACATGAGGCCGGACTCTACCCGAGAGCGGCGGGGCCGAACCGGGCGGGTTGCGCGCGGCCACGGCAACGTGCGATCCTCGCGCGATGGCAGGTGGAACGCGAGCGGTCGCGGGGACCGTTGTCGCGCTCGGGCTTGCGGTCGCCGCGGGCGGCCCCGCCGACGCGCGCGCGCAGGCGTACACGCCAGGCTCGGCCGGGGTCGGGGACCCGTACTTCCCGAAGTCCGGCAACAGCGGCTACGACGTGTCCCACTACGAGATCGACCTTCGCTACCGTGCCCGGTCGCGGAGGGGAGTCGCGTCGACCGTCGTCACCGCGACCGCGACCCAGGGGCTGAGCAGGTTCGACCTCGACTACCGCGGCCCCGAGATCACCGCCCTGACCGTCGACGGCCGTGCTGCGGAGTTCGTCCGCCGCGGGCAGGAGCTGATCATCACCCCGCCGGCGCCGATCGACGACGGCGACGGGTTCGTGGTCGAGGTCTCCTACGACGGCAGGCTGCGCAGGCTCACCGATCCCGACGGCTCGCTCGAGGGCTGGATCCCCACGCGGGACGGCGCCTTCGTCGTCGGCGAGCCGCGCGGGTCGCCGACATGGTTCCCGTGCAACGACCACCCCACGGACAAGGCGACGTACGGGTTCCGGCTCACGGTTCGCAAGGGGCGCAAGGCGCTCGCCAACGGCCTGCTCGTCGACCGGGAGCGACGGCCGCGATGGACGACGTTCGTGTGGCGGGAGGACGAGCCGATGGCCACCTATCTCGCAACCGCGACCAATGGCAGGTTCGACCTCGACCGCTCGCCCGTCGCGGGGATCCCGTCGGTGGTCGCGGTCGACCCACGCGAGGCGCGGCGATCACGGCGGCCGCTGCGCAAGATGGGCCGCATGCTCGCCCTGTTCGAGGAGCGGTTCGGCGATTACCCATTCGCCGCCACCGGGGCGATCGTCGACCACGCGCCGTTCGTCGGCTACGCGCTCGAGACGCAGACGCGGGCCGTGTACGACCACGCGCCAGATGAGGCGACCGTCGCGCACGAGCTCGCGCACCAGTGGTTCGGGGACGCGGTCACGCCCGAGCGGTGGTCCGACATCTGGCTCAACGAGGGCTTCGCGACGTGGTCTGAGCTGCTGTGGGGGCAGCACTCCGGCGGGCGCAGCCTGCGTCGCTCGTTCCGGGACCTGTACGAGGTGCCGGCGCGCGATCGGCGCTACTGGAACCCAGCCCCCGGAAACCCCGGCGGGCCGCGGAACCTGTTCGACCTCACGATCTACTTGCGCGGCGCGATGACGCTGGAGGCGCTTCGTCAGGAGATCGGCGACGCTGCGTTCTACTCGATCCTGGGGCGCTGGTACGCCGAGCACCGGTTCGGGAACGCGACCACCCCGGAATTGATCGCGCTCGCCGAGCGCGAGTCCGGTCGCCAGCTCGACGAGTTCTTCGACGCGTGGCTGTTCCAGCGCGGCAAGCCGAAAAACTGGTAGTACGAGCGGTGGCTACGCGGGTGGCCGCCGCTGCGGCATCTGGATCCGGGCCAGCGCCTTGACCATGAAGTAGAACAGCGTCCCGGCGCCCGCCAGGAGCGCGGTTGTGCCGATCGCCTGCAGCACGGTCTGGACCCCGACCAGCCCGAGGCCCGCGGCGAGCATGATCAGGGCGAGCAGCGCCTGGAACCCGAGCACGGCCCAGTACCGCGCCTTCCACATCCCCCACGCCATCACGGTCAGGATCGCCGCGAACAGGACGAGCGGCGCGACCTGGGGCTCCGAGCCGCCGACCTCGGTGTCGGTGAGCAGGGCGACCGCGGCGGAGCCCCAGAACACGACCGCGATCACTACCGCGACGACGGCCCCGACGGTCACCGCGGTCGGGCGCTCGCCCTTCGCGAGCGGCTCGAGGGCCTCGCGGGCGGCACGGTCCTTGAGCTCCGACCGGCTGGGCTCGCCGTCCTGCTGCCCTCGCTCCGCGGAGCGCTTTTTGCGCTTGCGGCGCTCGGCACGCTTGCGCTCGTGGCTGCCGGTCACTTCCACGCCTCCGTCCCTGCCTCGACGGCCTCGCGCAGCGCCTCGGCGGCGGCCTCGGGATCGTCCGCGTCGCGGACGGCGCGGACGACGACGATCCGCTCGGCGCCGGCCGCGACCACGTCGCCCACGTTCGCCGTGTCGATGCCGCCGATCGCGAACCACGGCAGCGTCGCCTCGCGCGCCGCGTGCGCGATCAATCCCAGTCCGGTCGCCGAGCGCCCCTCCTTCGTCGGCGTCGCCCACACCGGGCCGACGCTGATGTAGTCGGGCCTCGCGTCGGGCGGGGCCGAGCACGCCGCGGAGACCTGCTCCGCGGAGTGGGTCGAGAGGCCGATGAGGTGCTCGGGCCCGAGTGCCGTTCTCGCCTCGGCGACCGGTGTGTCGTCCTGGCCGAGGTGGACTCCGTCGGCGCCGCAATCGCGGACGAGATCGGGGCGGTCGTTGACGATCCACGGGACGCCGTGCGCGTCCGCCGCGGCCCGGAAGGGGGCGGCCGCGGCGACCAGCCGCGCGTCGTCGCCGGGTGACTTCTCTCGCAGCTCCAGCATCCCGACGCCGCCGTCGAGCGCCGCGTGGAGCAGTTCCTCGGGGTCGCCGCCGCGCGGACGCGCCTCGCACACTAGGTACACGCGCGCGGCGGCGAGGCGCGGGTGACGCTCGGCTGCGGGCAGTGCCACGATGGAAGCCTAGGCGCAGTCGTCGTCGCGGGTACGATTGGGGTACGAACGGGAGCCCGGCGTAACGGGCTGAGAGGGCGGCTGGGGCGCCGCCGACCGTCTGAACCTGATCCGGGTAATGCCGGCGCAGGGATGGTGGTGCGGAGCCGGCCCGCCCGGGTAGGAGGCCGGTAGTGCGACGCACAGAGACCGAAGCCAGCGACGTCCTCGTCGTCGGCGCGGGCGTGATCGGGCTCGCGAGCGCGTGGCGCGCCGCCCAGCGGGGGCTGTCCGTGCGCGTAATCGATCGCGAGACGCCGGGGTCGGGCGCCTCGCGCGTCGCCGCCGGCATGCTGGCGCCGGTCGGCGAGGCGTCGTGGGGCGAGGAGACGCTGCTGAAGCTGAACCTCGCCTCCGCCCGCGCCTACCCGTCGTTCGTCGCCGAGCTCGAGCGGGCGTCCGGGCACGAGGTCGCCTACCGGCGCTGTGGCGGGCTGCACGTCGCGCTCGATCGCGACGAAGCCGAGGAGCTCCGCCGCCGCCACGAGCTGCAACGCTCCCTCGGCCTCGACGCGACGTGGATGCGTCCCGCGCGGCTGCGAGAGCTGGAGCCGGGGCTGTCGCCCGCGTGCACAGCCGGCGTCCACGCCGCCGACGAGGCCGAGGTGGACCCGGCGTCGCTGCTGCCGGCGCTCGCCTCCGCGGCGGAGCGGGCGGGAGTCGAGGTGCTGTCCGCGACCGAGGCGAGCGCGGGGCTGGTCGAGGGCGGGGCGATCTCCGGGGTGCGGACGGTGGATGGACGCGAGTTGAGAGCTTCGCGGGTGGTGGTGGCGTCGGGCAGCTGGTCGGGCGACGCCGCTTGGCTGCCGCCGGAGGCGCGCCCGCCAGTGCGGCCCGTCAAGGGTCAGGTCGTCGCCCTGCGCGGACCCGCCGAGCGGCCGGTGTGCGAGCGGATCGTCGCAACGGAACGCGTGTACGTGGTTCCGCGCGGCGACGGCCGGGTGGTGCTCGGGGCGACGGTCGAGGAGCGTGGCTTCGACGTCGCGGTGACTGCGGGCGGCGTGTACGAGCTGCTGCGCGAGGCGTACCGCGTGCTGCCCGAGATCGCTGAACTGGAGCTGGCCCAGGCGGTCGCCGGCCTGCGACCGGGGACGCCCGACAACGCGCCGATCATCGGCCGCGGCGCTCTCGACGGGCTCGTGTTCGCCACCGGGCACTACCGCAACGGGATCCTGCTCGCGCCGGGCACCGCCGACGCCGTCGCGGCGCTGGTCGCGGACGAGGCCCCTCCCGCCGAGACGATCCCGATGGGGCCAGGAAGGTTTGAGACGGCGGTGGCGCGGTGATCGTGGAGCTGAACGGAGACCGGGTGGAGCTCGCCGACGGGTCGACCGTCGCCGACGCCATCGCGGCGGCCGGCGCCGACTCGGGCCGCAGGGGCGTCGCGGTCGCGGTCGACGGCGAGGTGGTGCCCCGCAGCGGCTGGGAGGGGACGCCGCTGTCGGACGGCCAGCGGGTCGAGGTGGTGGAGGCGATTCAAGGCGGGGCCGAGCGCGTCGCGGACAGAGAGCTCTTCGAGCTCGGGGATAGGCCGTGGGGGTCGCGGCTGATCGTCGGCACGGGCGGGTTCCGGTCGCTCGACGACCTGGAGCGCGCGGTGTCGGCCTCCGGCGCCGAGATCGTCACCGTCGCACTGCGGCGGGTCGATCCGCTCGCGAAGCGATCGGTCCTCGACGTGATCGACGCGCTGGGCGCGTTCGCGCTCCCCAACACGGCCGGCTGCTACACGGCGCGCGACGCGGTCAGGACCGCGCGACTCGCTCGCGAGGCGTTCGAGACTGAGTGGGTCAAGCTCGAGGTGATCGGCGACGACCGCACGCTGTTCCCCGACGCCGTCGAGCTGATCGAGGCGGCGGAGACGCTCGTCGACGAGGGATTCACGGTGCTCCCGTACACGAACGACGACCCGATCCTCGCCCGGCGGCTCGAGGAGGCCGGATGCGCGGCGGTGATGCCGCTCGGGTCGCCGATCGGGTCGGGGATGGGGATCCGCAACCCGTACAACATCCGGCTGATCGTCGAAGCGGCGGGCGTGCCGGTGATCCTCGACGCCGGGATCGGCACCGCCTCCGACGCCGCGCTGGCGATGGAGCTGGGCTGCGACGGGGTGCTGCTGTCGAGCTCCGTCGCCCGCGCGGAGGACCCGGTTCGGATGGCCGCGGCGATGCGCAGCGCGGTCGAGGCGGGCTACACGGCGCGCCGCGCCGGCCGCATCGCCCGCAAGCGCCACGCCGAGGCCTCCACGCCGGATGAGGGATTGGCTGACCTGAGCTGACCGCCCCAAGCGGTCCGGTGCCGCCCGGGCGGGCTCAGGAGCCGCCGACGCGGCGGTCGACCCACTCCCCGACCGTGCCGACCGCGCGCGCCCCGAGATGGGCGGCGCGGCCGACGGGCGAGAGGTCGAGCGGCCGCGTCGCGGCGCTCGGGTCGGCTCCGAGCTCGACGACGGCGCGCCGGACGGCGTTGGCGTGCGACACGAGCCGTCGCTCCCACGAACGCGCGAACTCGGCCAGGTCGTCGTGGTCGCGGGCTTCGCTGACAGCGGCGAGGTAGGCGAGCAGCGTCATCACGTGTTCGAGGTCGTCGACGGCGAGCCGCAGGGCCTGATTGCGCTCCAGGAAGCGATCGCCGACGGCCGCCCGAACGGCGCCTATGCGCCCGCCCGTCCCCTGGGCGGCGACGCGCCCGTAGAGCGCGTAGCGTGCCGTCGCCGGCTCGAGCTCTAGCAGCATCTCGCGGACGGCGTTCGAGGTACCGCGCAACGTCTCCTCGGGGGGGTCGCCCGACAGGGCGTCCGCGACCCTGCTCCAGCGCTCGACGAGCTGGCGGCCGGTCAGGTACAGCTCGCGATAGCCGCGGTTCTCGGCCGGGTGCAGGGACATCGGCGGAACTGTAGCTGGCGTTTCGCGGGCCGCGAGCGGCGCCGATGCCTAGAAGCGCCTCGCGGCGGGTAGCGAAAGCCCATCACCGATCTGCTGCTCGGCCCCGTACTGCGCTTCGTCGACCCGCAGGAGGCAACTGTGTGGGTCGAAACCGATCGCCCGTGCGAAGTGGAGGTGCTCGGCAGCACCCGACGGACGTTCACCGTAGAGGGCCACCACTACGCCTTGGTGTGCGTCGAGGGGCTCGAGCCCGGCTCCTCCCATCCATACGAAGTGGCGCTCGACGGGGAGCGGCGGTGGCCAATGCCCAACTCGCCGTTTCCGGCGAGCACGATCCGCACGCCGGACCCGGACTCGCCGATCGAGGTCGTGTTCGGATCCTGCCGCGTCGCGCTCCCGCACGAGCCGCCGTACACGCTGAGCAAGGATCGCCACCCCGACGGGCGCGAGCACGACGCGCTGCGGACGCTGGCCCTGGAGATGATCGCCGGCGCGCGGCGGTGGCCCGAGCTGCTGCTCATGCTCGGGGACCAGGTCTACGTGGACGAGGGGTCGCCCCGGGTACGGGAGTGGATCCGGTCGCGGCGCGACGTCTCCCAGCCGCCCGGCGAGGAGGTGGCGAATTACGAGGAGTACACGCGACTGTACGAGGAAGCGTGGGGCGAGCCGGTGATGCGGTGGCTGCTGTCCGTGGTGCCCACCTCGATGGTGATCGACGACCACGACATGCACGACGATTGGCTGATCTCGCGCGAGTGGATCGAGGAGATGCGCCGCCAGCCGTGGTGGGAGGAGCGCGAGATCGGCGGACTGATGTCGTACTGGGTCTACCAGCACATCGGCAACCTGTCGCCGCGCGAGCTTGACGAGAACCCGGAGTACCGCGAGGCGCGGGAGGCGGACGACCCGACGGCGGTGCTGCGCCGCTTCGCGAAGCACGAGGCGCGTGTGCCGGATGGAAAACGGTGGAGCTTCTGCACCGACATTGCGAACGTCCGTGTGTTGGTGGCCGACGACCGGACCGGACGGGTGCTGGACAACGGCCGGCGCTCGATCCTCGACGGCGAGGAATGGGCGTGGATCGTCGACCACGCGAGGGGGGACTTCGATCATCTGCTGATCGGGACCACCGACCCGTTCCTGCTCGGGCCCGGGCTGCACTACGCCGAGGCGTGGAACGAGGCGGTGTGCGACGGCGCCTGGGGCGGGCCGGCCGCGAAGGTGGGCGAGCGGCTGCGCAGGGCGCTCGACTTCGACCACTGGGCGGCGTTCCAGCGCTCGTTCCAGCGCTTCGCCGAGCTGCTCGAGGAGGTGGGCGCGGGCAGAGGCGGCAAGGCGCCCGCGACGATCGGGATCCTGTCCGGTGACGTCCACCACGCTTACCTCGCCGACGTCGCGTTCCGGCGCGACGCCGGCGTGTCGAGCCACGTCTACCAGGCGGTGTGCTCGCCGTTTCGAAACGCGCTCGACTCGCACGAGGAGCTCGCGGTCAAGGCGGGCGTCTCACGGCCGGGCCGCGCGATCGGCCGGCTGCTCGCCCGCGCGGCCGGCGTCGACGACCCGCCGATCCGATGGCGGATCAGGGAGGGACCGTTCTTCGACAACCAGGTCGCGACGGTGTCGCTCGACGGCCGCTCCTCAACCGTGCGGCTCGATCGGGCGGTGCCGGGGGAGGAGGACGGCAACCCGAGGCTGGAGAAGCTGTTCGAGCGGCGGATTTCTTAGTGGGGGCGTCGGGAATCGAACCCGAGCTCGCAGATTAAAAGTCTGCTGCCCGACCTTCGGGCCACGCCCCCGAGGCTTTGTCCAATCTAGCTCTTCCGTTCGACGCAGGCATTACGTCCGCGACGGCTGCGAACATTTGTTCGCTTTGGCACCGCACCGCGTACCAGCGCCTATCCCACTCGTGAAGCAGGTCGGCCGCCCTCCATCGTCCACTCGAATCTGCCCGGTCGAGCTGCGCATGTGCCAGCGCCACGGGTTGACCGAGTTCGCCTATTACAAGGCAGGAAAGGAGAGGCGGCGGTGGCGGTGCAAACGATGCATCGGCGAGGCCGTTAAACGCCGGCATCAGAAGCTTCGGCGGATCCTCATCGAGGAGGCCGGCGGGCGCTGCGCGATCTGCGGGTACGACAGGACCGCGTTCAGCTTGGCTTTCCACCATGTGAACCCGGGCACGAAGCGCTTTCTCGATCACGTCGGCGCGTGGAAAGTCCCTGGCCTCGTATCGCGAGGAGGCCAGAAAATGCATCCTTGTCTGTGTGAACCGCCACGGCGAGATCGAGACAGGCTTGATCCCGTGCCCACCTCCGGGCACCACGTACGCAGGCCGCGACTAGACAAAACAGCTCAGAGCGCGTAGTTCCGCATCTGGTCCAGCTCGACGCGTCCCCCGATCTCGACCATCCCGTCGTCTCGTGGGCGGGCGACGATGCGCGAGCCCCGCACCCCCTGGTGGATGTCGAGCGGGCGGCCGAGGATCGTGGTGAGCCGTATCGCCGCCGAGCCAGTGGCCTCGTCCTCGACGATGCCGATCGCGCGGCCGAAGACGCGCTCGCGGAGCTCGCCGGCCTCTTCGTCGATCCACGCCCACACGGCGATCAGCGGCCGGTCGTCGGGCGGCCCGGTGAGCGACTCGACCCCCTGCGGCGAGTCCACCTGCATGAACTCCCACGCCGGTCCCCACTCGGGGCGCCCGGCGACGAACGTCAGCTTGCCGTCGGCCCGCACCGGGACCTCGCCCGCGGGTGGCCGCAGGGCGGGCACCGGCTGGCGCTCCCGCGCAAGCAGCCACGCCGTCCCGACCATCGGATGGCCGGCGAAGTCGAGCTCCTCGCCCGGGGTGAAGATCCGCACGTCGCCACGCTCGCCGTCGTCGACGAAGACGGTCTCGGCGAACCCGAGGTCGGTGGCCACGCGCTGGCGATCGCCCTCCGCCACCTCGCGCCCGTCCAGGAACACGCCCAGCGGGTTGCCGCCCGACCCGTCGTCGGCGCAGAAGACCCGCACCACGTAGAGCAGGGCCACGGGCGCGCTAGTGGCGGAAGTGGCGCCGGCCGGTGACGACCATCGCTGCACCCGCGGCGTCGCAGGCGGCGATCACTTCCTTGTCGCGAACCGACCCGCCGGGCTGGATGAACGCGGTCGCGCCGGCGTCGATCGCCTGCTCGGGGCCGTCGGCGAACGGGAAGAAGGCGTCCGAGGCGATGGCCGAGCCCGCGAGCACGGCGTCCGCCTCATCGCCGCGCGCCGCGCGCGCCTTGTCGATCGCGATCCGGACCGAGTCGACGCGGCTCATCTGGCCGGCGCCGATCCCGATCGTCGCGCGCTCCTTTGCGATCACGATCGCGTTCGAGCGCACGTGCCGCGCAACCCGCCACGCGAACAGCAGGTCCTCCCACTGCGCGTCGTCGGGCTGGGCCTTCGTCACCACCTGCATCGTCTCGCGCGCGTCCGCGCTCCGATCGGGGTCCTGGATCAGCAGCCCGCCGCGGACGCGCTTCACGTCACGGTCCGGCGACTCGTACGCTCGCTGCTCGGCGTCCTCCATGATCCGAACCGCCTCCTTCTGGCGCAGGACGTCGAGCGCGCCGTCCTCGAACCCGGGGGCGATCAGGACCTCGATGAACGTCTCGTGGAGCCGTTCGGCGAGCGCCGCCCCGACCTCGCGGTTCAGCGCCACGATCCCGCCGAACGCCGACAGCGGGTCGCATGCCTGCGCCTTCGCGTGCGCCTCGTCGATCGTCTCCGCCTCGGCCACCCCGCAGGGGTTGTTGTGCTTCACGATCACGCACGCGGGACGGTCGAACTCGGCCAGCAGCCCCCGCGCCGAGTCGAGGTCGAGCACGTTGTTGAACGACAGCGCTCGCCCGTGCAGCTTCGCCACCCGCGACAGGACGTGCGTGCGCGCGCCGACCTCCGTGTACAGGGCGGCGCGCTGGTGCGGGTTCTCGCCGTACGAGAGGTCGAGGAACTTCTCCAGCGCCACCGCGAGGTGTCCCGGGAACGCCTCGTAGCGGGCCCCGAACCAGCGGCTGATCGCGGCGTCGTAGTGGGCGGTGAGCGCGAACGCCTCGTTGGCGAGCCAATGGCGCGTCTCGGCGGAGATCTCGCCTCCGGACTCCTGCAGCTCGGCGAGCACGGCGTCGTAGCTCTCCGGCTTGACGACCACCGCCACGTAACGGTGGTTCTTGGCCGCCGCCCGGATCATCGTCGGCCCGCCGATGTCGATGTTCTCGACCGCCTCGAGCTCGGTGGTGTCGGCGCGCGCGACCACCTGCTCGAACGGGTACAGGTTCACGCACACGAGGTCGATCGGCTCGATCCCCTCCGCCTCGAGCGTGTCGGCGTGCTCGGGATCGTCGCGGACCGCGAGCAGCGCCGCGTGGAGGCGCGGATGGAGCGTCTTCACCCGCCCGTCGAGGATCTCCGGCGACCCGGTCAGCTCCTCGACCGAGCGCACCTCGACCCCCGCCTCGCGCAGTGCCTCGGCGGTGCCGCCCGTCGACACGATCTCGGCGCCCAGGTCCGCGAGCCCGCGCGCGAACTCGGCGATCCCGGTCTTGTCGGAGACCGAGATCAGGGCGCGGCGGACGCTGACCGGCGCCCCCAGCGGGCCGCCGGCGTCGGTGGCGGTGGGCTGTGTGCTCAGTTCGGGCCCCTCCTGCGGGACGGCTTGCGCGACCACGCCGAGTGTATGCGCGCGCGCCCGCGCGCCGCAAGGCGCGCTACCCGCGGTCTCGCTCCGTGCGCACCACGCGCGGATTGCCCTCGTCGAGGCGTACCGCGCCCGCCGCAATCAGCCGGATCGCGCGCGGCAGCAGCTCGTGCTCGACGGCGTGGATGCGCTCCTCGAGCGCGTCCCGGTCGCGGGAGTCGGGGACCTCGACCGCGCGCTGGAGGATGATCGGCCCCGAGTCGACGCCCTCGTCGACGAAGTGCACGCTGACGCCGGTCACCTTGACCCCGTGGTCGAGCGCCTGCCGGACCGCGTCCAGCCCCGGGAACGACGGCAGCAGCGCGGGGTGGACGTTGACGATCCGGTTCCGGAACCGCTCCACGAACCGCGGCGACATCAGCTCCGTGTAGCCGGCCAGCACGACCAGGTCGATGTCCCGCTCGGCGAGCCAGTCGCCGACGGCCTCGTCGCGCGCCTCGCGGTCGCGGTAGCCGTCGCGCTCGAAGACCGCGGTCTCGACTCCCGCCGCGCGCGCCCGCTCGAGCGCCCTCGCGTCGGGCTTGTTCGACGC
>DATAFB010000020.1:0-2184 GCA_036257695.1 Solirubrobacterales bacterium
CGTTCCGATCTCGTCCAGCGCCGCGTCCCAGGAGACGCGCTCGAACTCGCCTTCCGCGTTGCGGCGCAGGGGGTGCAGGACGCGCTCGGGGTCGTTGTTGACGTCGGCCATCGCGATCCCCTTCGGGCACGCGAACCCGGCCGACAGCGGGTGGTCCGAATCGGGCCGGATCTTCTTCACCTCGCCGTTCTCGACCGTCACGCGGAGCCCGCACAGGGGCTCACAGATGCGGCAGTAGGTGATCCGCTCCTCGGTGCTGGCCGGGGGCTCGGCGTCGGCGGCCATCGGACCGCGATTGTGACCGATCGGCGCCCGTTTGGCTAGTCAGCCAGTCACGCCGGCTCGTCGGCCTGCGCGATCCGCTTCGCGATCGCCTGCAGCTCGTCGAGCGACCGCCCCGAAGCGCCGCCGATCCAGCACGCGACCGGGGCGGCGACCCGCTCGGAGTCGTGCGCCGCGACCGCGGCGAGGTCGAGCATCGCGTTGAACTCGTCGTCGCTGGGGGGGTTCGCCCCGACCTCGGCCGCGAACCGCTCGATCCACTCCTGCGCCGTCATCGGCCTCCTCCTCGTCGGATTGCCGCAATCTACCGGCGGCGCCACGAGCGCTCACCGCGGGATCAACCGCGTCGCGGTCGCCTTCCACGTCGCAGCCACGCGGTCGCCGCGCGCGAGCTGCAGCCGTGCGGCGGATTCGCCGGTGACCTCCGCCGTCAGATGCTGGCCGGCGAACAAGCCGACGCGGGCGCGGTTGCCGACCGCGGTGACGTTGAGCACCTCAGCCTCGAGGCGGTTGAGCGCCGAGCCCTCCGAGGCCGCCCCTGGGGGCTCGATCGCGATATCCCACGGGTAGACGCTTGCGGCGACGCGGCCACGCGCTGTGCCGGTGCTCGTGATCTCACCACCGCCGTCGAGTGCGACGACGGTCAGCGCGCCTGCGGCGCGCGCGTCCCCGCTCAGCACCACCGCCCCCGTGAGGTCGGCGACGAACGCCGACTCGGGCGAGTCGGCGAGCGCGGCGGGGGTTCCGCGCTGCACGACGCGACCGCGATCGAGCACCGCGACCTCGTCGGCCAGCAGCGCCGCCTCGGTGAAGTCGTGGGTGACGATCAGCGTCGGCACTCCGGCGTCGGAGATCGCGCTCGAGAGCTCGCGCGCGGCGGAGGCGCGCGTCTGCGCGTCGAGTGCGGACAGCGGCTCGTCGAGCAGCAGCGCCCGGGGCCGCCGGGCGAGGGCGCGGACGAGGGCGACCCGCTGGCGCTCGCCGCCGGAGAGCTCGCGCGGCTTTGCTTCCGCATGCGCGGCGACCCCGAACCGGTCCAGGAGCTCGAGCGCCGCGGCCCGGTGCGCGCGGCGCGGCCGTCCGAGCCCGTAGGCGACGTTCTCCCACGCGCGCAGGTGCGGGAACAGCGCGTAGCCCTGGAAGAGGAACCCGCACCCGCGGCGCTCGGGGGGAACGCTCACGCTCCGGCCGGTGTCCAGCCACGTCTCGGCTCCCAGCGTCACGCGCCCGGAGTCGGGGCGCAGCAGGCCCGCGACGACGCGCAGCACGCTCGTCTTCCCGGCGCCAGAGGGCCCCGCGAGCGCGACAGGCGTATCGGGCCTGGCCTCGAGCTCGAGCCCGAGCTCGATTTCGCGCAGACGGGTGTGGACGCTAGCGGCGAGCACCGGCGGGGTCGGGGACGAGGAGCTTGACGCCGAGCAGGAGCACGGCGGAGACCACCACCAGCACCGCCGACAGCGCCAGCGAGGCGGTGAAGTCGCGGCCGAGGAACTCGAAGATCGCCAGCGGGGTCGTCTGGGTGACTCCGTGGAGCGAGCCAGCGAACATCAGCGTCGCCCCGAACTCGCCCAGCGCCCTGCCCCACGCGAGCGCGAGCCCGGCTCCGAGCCCGGCGACGGCGTTCGGGATCGCGACGCGGAGGAAGGTCCCCGCCTCGGCGACGCCGAGCGTGCGCGAGGCGTCGAGAAGGTCGCGGTCGACCGCCTCGAACGCCGCAATCGCGCCGCGGACGTAGAACGGGGCCGATACGAAGGTCAGCGCGACCACCACGCCCGCGGTCTCCAGCACCAGCCTGACTCCGAGGTCCTCGACCGCGCCACCGAGGATCCCGCTCGGACCGAACGACGCCAGCAGCGCGATGCCGGCGGCGGCGGGCGGGAGCACGAGCGGGAGCTCGATCAG
>DATAFB010000021.1:0-13029 GCA_036257695.1 Solirubrobacterales bacterium
GAGGTGCCGCCGGAGCGGGTGCTCGGGATCGCGCAGGACCTCGCCGATGCGGGGTGCGAGGAAGTCGGGTTTGGCGACACGACCGGGATGGCGAACCCGCGCCAGGTGGGAGAGTTCTTCGCCCTCGCGCGCGAGCGGCTCGCGGACGTCGAGCTGACGGCGCACTTCCACAACACGCGCGGGCAAGGGCTGGCGAACGTGCTCGCCGCGCTGTCGGCCGGGGTGGAGTCGTTCGAGTCGTCGTTCGGGGAGCTGGGCGGGTGCCCCGTGCCCCCCGGCTCGACCGGGAATATCTCGACCGAGGACCTGGTCTCGATGCTGCACGAGATGGGGATCGAGACCGGGATCGACGTCGAGGCGGTGATCGCTGCCTCGCGCGCGGCGCAGGACGTGCTCGGGCGCCCGCTCGGCGCCCACGTGCTGCGCGCCGGCCCCGTCGAGTGGGGGAAATAGCGGTTTAGGCGCGCCCCGAAGCGGAGAGGCTGTTGATTCACGCCTTCGGCAAGGGGCAGGAGGAGTAAGCGATGAGAGAGGGGGGTTGTGATGACAACCCGACTGTCAGCGCTGGACTCGGCGTTTCTCGCCGTCGAGACGCCGACCGCGCACATGCACGTGGGATGGGCCGCCGTTCACGACCCGCCCGCCGAGGCGCCGCGACCGAGCTTCGAGGAGCTCCGAGATCACATCGGCGGCCGGCTCGGCCGTGCGCCGCGCTACCGCCAGCGGCTGCGGTCGGTGCCCCTGGGCCTGAACGCGCCTGAGTGGGTGGACGACCCCGGCTTCGACCTCTGGCAGCACGTGCTGCGTTCCGATCGCCCGCGTCTCGGCGAGGTGGTCGAGGCGTGCATGTCCGAGCCGCTGCGCCGCGACCGGCCGCTGTGGCAGATCCGGATCGCGCCTCGGCTCGAGGACGGCCGCATCGGCGTCGTCGGCAAGGCGCACCACTGCATGGTCGACGGGATCGCGGCGGTCGAGCTGACGTCGATGCTGCTCGATCCCGAGCCCGAGCCACCGCCGGACGATCCCGAGCCCTGGCGCCCGAGCCCGGCGCCGCGCCCCGCGGGGATGCTGGCGCGCGGGGTCGCCGACCTCGCGCACGGGCCCGTGAAGGCGGCGACGCTACCCGCCGAGGCGGTCCGCTCCCCGCGGCGAGCGGCGGAGTTCGCGGGGCGCGCGGGGCGGGCCGTGCGCGCGCTGCTGGGCTCGGTGCGTCCGGCCACGCCGGTGGACGCTCTCAATTCGCCCAGCTCGCCTCGCCGTCACCTCGCGTTCCTGTCACGGCCGCTCGACGACCTGCGCCGGATCAAGGGGTCGTTCGAGACGAAGCTCAACGACGTCGTGCTGGCGGCGTCGGCGGGGGCGATGAGGCGGCTACTCGAGCGGCGCGGCGAGAGGCCGATCCCGCTCAAGGCGATGGTCCCGGTCAGCGTGCGCGAGAGCGGGAGCGCCGGCGAGCTCGGCAACCGGATCTCGTTCATGTTCGTCGACCTCCCATGCGACGAGCCCGATCCGCGGCGGCGCGTGCGACGGATCCACGCGGAGACGTCACGCCGCAAGCTCGCGGGTGAGCCCGAGGGAGCCAACGACATCGTTCGCTCGATCGCGCGCGTGCCGATGCCCGTCCAGGGCGCGGTGTCGCGCTTGGTCGCCAGCCCGAGGAGCTTCAACCTCGTCGTCTCGAACATCCCCGGGCTTGCGGAGCGTGTGTACCTGCGGGGGTGCGAGCTGAAGGAGGCGTACCCGGTGGTTCCGCTGGCCGATCGCCACGCGCTTTCGATCGGGGTGCTCAACGTCGGCGACCGCCTGTGCTTCGGCGTGTACGCGGACCGCAAGGCGCTTCCCGACGCCGACGCGGTGGCGCGCGACCTCGAGGAGTCGATCGACGAGCTGCTGCGCGCGATCTGAACACGCGGGCGCGGCGGATCGCATACCGTTGCTCGAATGAGCGGCGAGACGACGTTCGAGCGCGCCGTCGAGGCGCGGGATCCCGACGCCATCGCCGGCGCCTTGGCCGCCGAGGTCACGTTCAGAAGCCCGGTCGTGTATCGGCCGTACGAAGGGCGCGAGGCGGTCGCGACGGTGCTGCGCGCGGTGACGCGAGTGTTCGAGCAGTTCGAGTACGTGCAGCGGCTCGAGGCGCCCGACGGCGCCGTGGCGCTGATCTTCAAGGCACGGGTCGGTGAGCGGGAGATCGACGGTCTCGACCTGCTGCGGTTCGACGATGACGGCCAGGTCTCTGAGCTGACCGTGATGGTGCGGCCGCTGAGCGGGATCACCGCCCTCGCCGAGGCGATGGCAGAGGAGCTGAGGAGGATGGGCGTGCCCGTCCCCGGAGGCTCGTGATGGCTATCGACCGGGTCGGGGTCCTCGGCTGCGGGCTAATGGGCCACGGGATCGCGCAGATCTGCGCCCAGGCGGGATGGGATGTGGTCGTGCGCGAGATCGAGCAGGAACGGCTCGACAAGGGCATCGGCAGGGTCGAGAAGCAGCTCGGGCGGGCGGTGGAGAAGGAGAAGCTGTCCCAGGACGACGCCGACGCGGTGCGCGCGCGGATCACCCCGACGCTTGAATACGGCGACCTCGCCGGCTCCGACCTCGTGATCGAGGCGATCACCGAGGACCTCGATGCGAAGCTGGAGATGTGGCGTGAGGTGGACTCCATCGTCGACGGCGACTCGGCCTTGTTCGCGACCAACACCTCGTCGCTGCCTGTCGTCAACCAGGCGGTCGTCACGTCGAGGCCCGAGCGCTTCCTCGGCCTGCACTTCTTCAACCCCGCCCAGGTGATGCCGCTGCTCGAGGTCGTGCAGACGGTCACCACAGGGGAGGAGGCACTGAGGACCGGGTTCGAGGTGGGGGAGAAGCTCGGCAAGACGTGCGTCCACGCACGCGACAAGACCGGGTTCATCGTCAACCGGCTGCTCGTGCCGTACATGCTCGACGCAATCCGCGCCCACGAGGAGGGCGTGGGCACGATTGACCAGATCGACGTCGCGATGAAGGCGGGGGCGAACCACCCGATGGGCCCGCTGACGCTCGCCGACTTCGTCGGCCTCGACACGCTCGCAGCGATCGCCGACGTGATGTTCGACGAGTACCGCGAGCGCCGCTTCGCGGCCCCGCCGACGCTGCGCAAGATGGTCGCCGCGGGGATGTACGGGCGCAAGTCGGGCAATGGGTTCTACGATTACTCCGGCGACAAGCCGGTTCCCAGCGAACTGGGGCTCTGAGTGCAGCAGGACAGCATCGAGCGGATTCGCAGCGCGACGTTCACGATCTCGCGCAAGGGCTACGACAAGCGCGAAGTCGAGCGTTTCCTCAACAAGCTCGCGGACTGGCTCGAGGCCGGCGGCGGCGACCAGGCTCGATCCGATCTCGTCAAGCGGGAGCTCGAGAGAGTCGGTGAGAAGACGGGGCGGATCCTGTCGGAGGTCGAGACCGCCGGGCAGGAGCTTCGGGCGGAGGCTACGGAGGAGGCTTCGACCGTCCTCGAGCGGGCGCGGGAGCAGGCCACGGAGACGCGGCGCTCCGCGGAGGAGCACGCTCGCCAGACGATCGGCGACGCCGAGTCGAAGGCGCGCAGGATCGTCGACGAGGGCGAGCGGCGCAGGGGGGACGTCGAGACGGTGATCTCGGACCTCGTGAGCCGTCGCGACGCGCTGCTCGCGGACATCGACCGGCTCACGGTGGAGCTGAAGGCGGCCGTCTCGGCTCACGCTCCGCGCCCTGGAAGCGACCCCTTCGCGACGCCCACCGAGCTCGATCCCGTCGACCGTCGCGGTCGCGCTGAGGGCGAGCCGCCGCGGGGCGAACAGGTCGAGACCTGAGCAGAACGGGCCAAACGAACGATCTCGCGTCGGCGCTCGAGGCGGCGCTGAGCGGCGGGCCCGAACGGCACCGCGACAAGGTCGCGGCGCAGGGAAAGCTGCCGGTCCGCGAACGCGTCGCGCGACTGGTCGACCCCGAGTCCTTCGCCGAGGAGGCGCTGCTCGCGAACTGGGATCAGGAGGGGCTTGGGGCGGACGGGGTGATGACGGGCTTGGCGCTGGTCGGCGGGCGCAAGGTGGCGCTGATGGCGAACGACCCGACCGTCAAGGCGGGCTCGTGGGGGCCGAAGACGGTCGAGAAGATCCTGCGGGTTCAGGAGCGGGCCCTGAAGCTCGAGCTGCCGATGATCTACCTGGTCGACTCCGCGGGGGCGCGGATCACCGACCAGGTGCAGATGTTCCCCGGCCGCCGCGGCGCCGGCCGCATCTTCTACAACGAGGTCTTGCTCTCGGGGCGAGTCCCCCAGGTGTGCGTCCTGCTGGGGCCCAGCGCCGCCGGCGGCGCCTACATCCCCGCCTTCTGCGACGTCGTGATCATGCGCGAGGGGAACGCGTCGATGTACCTCGGGTCGCCGCGGATGGCGCAGATGGTGATCGGGGAGGACGTGACGCTCGAGGAGATGGGCGGGGCGAAGATGCACACGTCGGTATCGGGCTGCGGGCACATGCTGGTGTCGACCGACGAGGACGCAGTCGACCTCGCCCGCCGCTACCTGTCGTACATGCCGACGAGCTGGCGCGAGGCTCCGCCGTCCGCGCCGCCGGCCGAGCCCGCCTCGGTCCAACCCGTCTCGGAGATCGTCCCGGCGGACGAGAACGAGCCGTTCGACATGGCGGAGCTGATCGACACCGTCGTCGACGCGGACTCGTTCCTCGAGGTCCACGACCGCTGGGCGCGCGAGGTGATCGTCGGCTACGCGCGGCTCGACGGGCGGGTGGTCGGGATCGTCGCCAACCAGCCGAAGGTCAAGGGCGGGGTGCTGTTCGTCGACTCGGCCGACAAGGCGGCGCGCTTCATCTGGACCTGCAACGCGTTCAACGTGCCGCTGCTGTTCCTCGCCGACGTGCCGGGGTTCATGATCGGGACCAAGGTCGAGCGCGAGGGGATCATCCGCCATGGGGCGAAGATGATCAGCGCCGTGTCCGAGGCGACGGTGCCGAAGCTGTCGGTGGTGGTGCGTAAGGCGTACGGCGCGGGGCTGTACGCGATGGCGGGCCCGGCGTTCGAGCCGGACTGCTGCATCGCGCTGCCGACCGCGTCGATCGCGGTGATGGGGCCTCAGGCCGCCATCAACGCCGTGTTCTACAACCAGATCCAGGCGATCGAGGACGAGTCCGAGCGGGCCGAGTTCGTGGAGCGCAAGCGCACGGAGTACTCGCAGGACATCGACATCCTCCACCTCGCCTCCGAGCTCGTCGTCGACGCGGTTATCGAGCCCGAGGACCTGCGAAGCGAGCTCGTGCGCCGGTTCGCGCTCGCCGAGTCCAAGGACCGACGCCTCTCGGAGCGGCGCAACCCGATCACGCCTGCGTAGCGCCGGCGGCTGGGAGTCGCCGATGCGCATCACGTGCGCGGCGCGCTCCTCGCGCGGCGCTCGACGTCGGAGGTGGCGCTCGCCGTGCCACAGCTCCTCGTAGACCCAGCAGGAGAGGAACGCGGTGATCGGCGGATCGCCGGCGGCGCGGGTGGCGAGCAGGTCGCGCAGGTAGCTGACCGTGTGCGCCTCGATGTCCATCATGTAGTGGAGGCACATCACGTCGCCGTCCCCCGTGCTGGTCATGGCGATTCTCGGACCGTCGGGGCTTACGGCACGAAGGAGCGATTCGGTTCAACACGTGCCGGGAGGCGGCTAATCGGACGCGACCAATCCCTCGGCAGCCAGCCGCTCGCGCAGCGAAACGAAGTAGTCGAGCGCGGCGGGGTTCGCCAGCGAGTCGCGGCTGGCTGCGCGCTCTGGCGGCGTTCCGGTGAGGATCCGCTTCACCGGCACCTCGAGCACCTTACCGCTGAGCGTGCGCGGGACCTCCGCGATCCGGAAGATCTCGTTCGGGACGTGCCGGGGCGAGCACTGCTCGCGAATGCGGCGCTTGATCTCGCCCGTGAGCTCCTCGTCGAGCTCGGCGTCGTCGCGCAGGACGACGAACAGGGGCATCCAGCCTTCGCCGCCGGGGCTCGGCACGTCGACCACGAGCGCGTCGAGGACCTCGGGCACCGCCTGCACGGCGCGGTAGATCTCGCTCGTTCCCATCCGCACGCCCTGGCGGTTGATCGTCGAGTCGGAGCGCCCGTAGATGACGGCCGTGCCGCGCGCGGTGATCTCGATCCAGTCGCCGTGGCGCCACACGCCCGGGTAGTCCTCGAAGTAGCTGGCGCGATAGCGGGAGCCGTCGTCGTCGCCCCAGAGGAACAGCGGCATCGACGGCATCGGCTCGGTGATCACGAGCTCGCCGACCTCGTCGACGACGGACTTGCCGTCCTCATCGAAGGCCTCGACCTTCGCCCCGAGGGCCCGTGCCTGGAGCTCGCCGCGGTACACGGGGAGGATCGGAACCCCGCCGACGAACGCGGTGCAGACGTCGGTGCCGCCGCTGGTCGAGAACAGCCACGTGTCGGCGCCGAGCTCGTCGTACACCCACTGGAAGCCCTCGGGCGCGAGCGGCGAGCCCGTCGATCCCACGGCCCGCAGGCGGCTGAGGTCGCGCGACGCCGCGGGAGCCACCTCGGCCTTCATGCACGCGGCGATGTGGCTGGCGCTGGTCCCGAAGCAGGTCATCCGCGTGCGCTCGGCGAGGTCCCACAGCACGCCCATGTCGGGATGGCCGGGGCTGCCGTCATAGAGGACGATCGCGGCGCGCGTGAGCAGGCCGCCGACGAGGAAGTTCCACATCATCCACCCGGTGGTCGTGAACCAGAACACGCGGTCGCCCTCGTGGGCGTCGACGTGGAGGTGGAGCTTCTTCAGGTGCTCGAGCAGGATCCCGCCGTGCCCCTGCACGATCGCCTTCGGCAGCCCGGTGGTGCCGGACGAGTACAGCACCCACAGCGGGTGGTCGAACGGCACCTGCTCGAAGTCGAGCGGCGCGCCCTCACCCGCGGCGAGCAGCTCGTCCCAGCGGATCGCGCCGTCGAGCCGCATCAGGTCGGGCGCCGAATCGAGGTAAGGGAGGACGACGGTGCGCCGCAGGCCGGGCATCGCGCGCTGGACGCCGGCGACGACGTCGAGGCGGTCGAAGTCGCGCCCGTTGTAGCGGTAGCCGTCGGCGGCGAACAGCATCTTGGGCTCGATCTGGGCGAACCGGTCGATGACGCTCGAGGCGCCGAAGTCGGGAGAGCAGCTGGACCACACCGCGCCGATACTCGCGGTGGCGAGGAACGCGGCGAGGGTCTCGGGGACGTTGGGGAGATAGGCGACGACGCGGTCGCCGCGCTCGACGCCGAGCGTGCGAAGGCCGGCCGCCACGCGGGCGACCTGGTCGCGGAGCTCGCCCCATGTCAGCTGGTCGAGGCCGCGCAGCTCGGACGCGTGCAGGATCGCGACCTCGTCGTCGGGCTTGCCGCGGAAGGGGTGCTCGGCGTAGTTGAGCTCGGCGCCGGCGAACCACCGCGCGCCGGGCATCGTGCGCTCGGCGAGCACGTCGTCGTACGGCGTCGCGGCGGCGACCTCGAAGAAGTCCCAGATCGAGGCCCAGAACGCCTCGAGCTCGGCGACCGACCACTCCCACAGCGAGGCGTAATCGTCCGCGGCGACGCCGCGCTCGGCCGCGAGCCAGCGCATGTAGCGGGTCATCGCCGCACGCTCGACGGTCCCCGGCGAGGGCGTCCACAGGAGCTCCCCGCGCCTGCGCGCGTCGGCGCTTGCCTTGTCCACGGCCACGGGCGGCCTTATACCACCGCGCTCGCGGGGCGAGTCAGGCGCCGGAGACGGGCGCGTCGCGGCCCGCGCGGCGGCCGGCCTCGCGATCGAGCTGGCGCACGAAGTCGAGCGCGAACCCATGCGCGCGGTCGAGCGCCTCGGGGTCGACGCGGTCGGGGACATCCGCCGCCGTCTCGGCGCCCGGGACGACGTCGAGCTCGTCGGCGCACGTGATCGTCGTCGCCGGGTATCGCCGGATGCGGGCCGCGAGGCTGTCGCCCGGCAGGGCGCCGAGCCGCAGTGCCCGCGCCCCGTAGCGGCGCTCCCCGTCGCGGTCCGCCGCGGCGATCGCCTCGCACAGCCCGACGACGCGGACGTCGTGCGGATAGCTGACCACCCACCCGGTGGCGGTCTCGAAGCGGACGTCGCCGTGGCCGACCGCGTCGATGCAGACGAAGTAGGTCCCCTTGCGCGGGAGGGTCTTGCGGTGGGCGCGCAGGAAGCCGCGCATTCCCTCCTGCAGCGACCACCCGGCGCCGGTGAGCAGGACCCAGACGTCGATGTTGTGGGGGGGGTCGCGGTCGAGGTCGGAGGCGAGCGAGAGCGTCGTCGCGACCCCCGAGGCGTTGTCGTTGGCGCCGGGGACGACGTCGGAGAGCGCGATGTCGACGAGCGCGAAGACGGCGACGACGAGGACGAGCGTGGGGACGATCTGGACGATCGCCAGCCACCCGGCCTCGACACCGGCCATCCGCGCGCCGAGGATCGGGAGCAGGGCCGCGAGCGACCAGAAGACGACGCGGAAGGGGCCGAGCGGGATCCGCAGTCGCTTCGCGACGCTCGCGGCGCGGCGCACGGTGCGGGGGCGGAAGGCGCGGCCGGTCTGGGCGGCGTCGTAGTGCGCGCACAGGATCACGCGGGCGGGGGCGTCGGGCCGCGCCCCGCGGGAGACGACGTTCTGCGACGCGCGGCGGAAGAACAGTCGCCGCAGCAGGTAGAAGCGCGTGTTGAGGTCGAGGTACATCGAGGTCGCGGCGGCGAGGACGATCGCGAACCCGGCCGGGGGGGAGGCGAGCGAGACGAGGCTGCCGGCGATCCCGAGCGCGCAGTGGGCGGCATGGACGAGCGCGTACTGGGGGTGGACGTAGGTGGGCTCGACCTCGGCGTCGCGTCCCGCCTCGCGCAGCCGCTCGGCGAGCCACTTGGCGGCACGCCGTTCGGAGTCGGTCCCGGCGCGCCGGCGCTCGAACGAGCACAGGCGGCGGATCACGTGCATGCGCTCGCCGACGTCCACGGGCGGGGGGATTATCGCCGCCGGGCGGGGCTATGGTTGTCGGGCCGCGGGAGTGGCCAAACCGGTAAAGGCGATGGATTCAAAATCCATTGCGCGCAAGCGCTTGTGGGTTCGAGTCCCACCTCCCGCACTCGACCGCCCCGTCGCGCAGTAGCCTCGGGCCGCGATGTGCGGCCGCTACACGCTGACGAAGGTCGACCCCGCGATGTTGCGGGCGCGGTTCGGGTTCGACGTCGACCCGGCGCTCGGCTTCGACGAGCGGCCGCGGTTCAACATCGCGCCGACCGATCCTGTGCTCGCGGTGCGTGAGACCGCGGACGGGCGCCGGGAGGCGGGGCGGCTGCGCTGGGGGCTGCTCCCTGGCGCGTGGGCCCGGGACGGCTCGCGGGCGCTGATCAACGCCCGCGCCGAGACGATCGAGGAGCAGGCCGCGTACCGGGAGTCATTCCTCGCCCGCCGCTGCCTGATTCCGGCGGACGGGTTCTACGAGTGGCGCCACACCGAGCACGGAAAGCAGCCGGTGTGGATCTCGCGCGCCGACGGCGAGCCGTTCGCGTTCGCCGGCATCTGGGCGGCGCTCGGCGAGGGCGACGGCGCGCCCGTGCACAGCTGCGCGATCGTCACCTGCGAGCCGAACGACGTCGTGCGGCCGATCCACGACCGGATGCCGGTGATCCTCGAGCCGGAGGTCGAGGGGACGTGGATCGCTGACGGGCAGGACCCGGCCGCGCTGCGCGAGCTGCTGCGTCCGCTGGGGGCTGAGGCGCTCGAGGTGCGCGAGGTGTCCGACGCGGTCAACGACGTGCGCGAGGACGGGCCGCACCTGCTCGAGCCGCCGCTGCGGCTGTTCTGAGGAACCTGCGCTAGGTCGGCTGCGGGGCGCGCTCGCCGGGCCCGGGCGCGACCGGCGGCGGCTCGTCGTCGTGCGGATGCTCGCCGCCGATCGGGCGCTCCTCCTCGACGTGCCACTCCTGGTTGAAGGCGATCAGCGCGATCGCGATCAGCACGAGCTGGACCGGGACGAGCACCAGCGTCAGCAGCCCGAGCAGCTCCTCGGGCAGCGCGGGGGAGTCGAGCCCGTCCTTGGCGCGCGCGAACCAGCCCGGGGCGGCGACGGCGGCGAAGATCGCGAGGATGATCGCCAGCGCCGACGCGACGGGAAGCAGGCCGCGGTTCCAGCGCGCGATCAGGATCGCGAACACGATGTACAGCACCGCGTAGACGATCGTCATTACCGCGACGCCGGTGCTCTGTAGTCGCTCCCAGCCCCCGATCGTCACGATCAGGAGCAGCGCGGCCGAGACGAGCAGCACCAGGGTGACGAGGGCCTTGGTCATCTGGGCCTCCGGCTTCTCCCGGTTCGGCCGCCACAGCTCGTAGCCCTCGCGGACGGTCGTCGCCTCCATCCCGGGGGCAAGTCTAGAATCTTGTGCGGGCGCGTGCCACAGGTCGGTCTCACGGGCTCGCGGGCGTGCCGGAACTGGCAGACGGGCCGGGTTTAGGTCCCGGTGCTCGAAAGAGCGTGTGGGTTCGAATCCCTCCGCCCGCATTCCCAAGGAGCGGGGCCGGTTCGTGTCGAAGCTCCAGGTCGTCGCTCTAAGCTGAAGCCCGCTCTCGGGGGAGTGAGTTAATGGCTATGCGCGCGGTCTCCAAAACCGCGAATCCGGGTTCGAATCCCGGCTCCCCCGCTGTTCCGGTCGCACTCCCCTCTACCGTGGTCGCATGGAGCCCGCAGGAGGAGGGGAGGGGAGCGCGCTCGATCGCGTGCGAGCGCGCGCCGGCCACGCGCTCGGCCGCGCCGCGAAGCTGACCGAGCGCGCGATCGACGCGTTCTTCAAGCAGCGCTGCTCGCAGCTCGCGGCGAGCATCTCGTACTACGCGCTGCTGTCGCTGTTCCCATCCGCGATCGTCGCCGCGGCGGTCTTCGGGATCGTGATCGGGGACGACAAGGCGCGGGCCGAGGTCGTCGACTTCCTCTTCGACACCCTGCCGCTGAGCGAGGACGAAGGCCGGCGGGACCTGGAGCGGGCCGTCGACGGCGTCACCCGCAACACCGAGGCCCTCGGCCTCGTCGGACTCGTCGGCCTCCTCTACTCGGCCAGCGCGCTGATGGGGGCGGTCCGCAACTCGCTCGCGATCATCTGGGGGGGCGAGCGACAGCGGCCGGCGTTGCGCGCCAAGGCGCTCGACATCGTGCTCGTGGTGGGGCTGGGGCTGCTGAGCGGGCTGTCGCTCGCGGTCACGGTCCTGCGCAGCCTCGCCGTCGACCTCGGCCACGACCTCGGCATCCCCGGTCGGGTGCTCGACGGCGCCCTCGGCGCCTCCGGCTTCCTGATCCCCCTGGCGCTGTCGGCGATCGTGTTCGCGGTCCTG
Source organism: Solirubrobacterales bacterium (assembly GCA_036257695.1). GTDB lineage: Bacteria > Actinomycetota > Thermoleophilia > Solirubrobacterales > 70-9 > DASPWW01. The sequence goes on from DATAFB010000021.1 coordinate 11,349, forward strand.
TTCCGATTCGTGCCCTACCCGCGACCGCGGCTGCGCGACGTGTGGCCGGGGATCGTGGTCGCGACGATCGGCTACGAGCTCGCGAAGCGCGGCTTCGCTCTCTACATCGACAACTTCGGCAACTACAGCGCCGTGTACGGCTCGCTCGGCGCCGTGATCGTGTTCCTCGTCTTCATCTACATCGTGGCAATCGTGTTCCTGCTCGGGGCCGAGTACGCGGCGCTGTGGCCGCGCGTCCGGGCGGGCGAGTTCGACGACGGCCCCGGCAAGCCGTTGCGTGAGGAGATCCGCGGCTTTCTTCGTGGCCTGGTGCTCGAGCCGCGGCCCGATCGCGAGGAGGAAGAGCGCTCGTAACGAGGCCTCCGGACGCCTCGATCACGCACCTATAATCGCCCCCGCGGGCGGGCGTGGTGTAGTTGGTAACACAGGAGCCTTCCAAGCTCCCGTCGCCGGTTCGATTCCGGTCGCCCGCTCTGGCGTAAACTCGGACTTCACGGGGCGTGGCGCAGCTTGGTAGCGCGTTCGGCTGGGGGCCGAAAGGTCGCCGGTTCAAATCCGGCCGCCCCGATTCAGTGAGGACCTCCGTCAGGTCCCGTCCGGTCCCGCCAACACCGCTCGACCATGCGCTGTCACGGCGCCCTTGCGCGCACGGCAACCGGATGGGAGTCCGTGCCTGGAGCTTCGCCCGTGCGCCTCAACTGGTAGCCGACTGGTAGCAGCGCCCCCGGTAGAGGGTTGCTTGCTACCAGTCGTTCTCGCCGCCTACGGCTCGGGGCGCGCAACCGTGCCACACGCCTGCCACCGGGGCACTGCAAGGCTGCCACACAGGAGCCGCGTAGATGGCCTCCTGCTGCTCTTGCCACCGCAGTGCCTACGGCGATCCCGACTGGGAGATCGAGCCTACCCACGGGTTCTGTCGTAATTGCCGACGTGAGGTCCATCCGGCCGACGTTGGGCAAATGCAGGCGATCGCCGATGCGGCGGTCAGGCACCACGACGAGAAGCTTGCAGCGCGGCTGAGGCTGGTCCGAGGGGAGCACCTCCGCGACGACCGGGCGCGTGAACACGCCGTCCTAGCGAGAGGCGAAAGGAATACGTAGATTAGGCGCAGTGACCACGTCCGACTTCGCACAGGTCAGGGCCGAACAGGCAGCCGATTCCCGCTTTGCGGACTGGGCGTCGGTACGGCGCTACGCGCTCGGACTCTACTTCGTGTTGCTGGTCGCCTGGAGTGCGCACTACGGGATCCCCGTCCAGCGCGAGCTGGTGATCGCCTGGACCGGCGGGGCCCTCGCCTGTGCCTCACTCGGCCGGCACCCGCGGCAGATCCTCCAGCTCGTTCTCGACTGGCTGCCGATCGTGGTGGTGCTCGGCGCCTACGACTTCACCCGCGGCGCGGCTAACTCGCTCGGGATCGGCGTCCACGTGCACCCGATGATCGACTTCGACCGTTTCGTCTTCTTCGGCGTGACGCCCACCGAATGGCTCCAGGCCCGCCTGTACGAGCCCGGCGCCGTCAACTGGTGGGACGTTGCCTTCACGCTCGTCTACACCTCCTACTTCATCGTCCCCTTCGCCACCGCCGGCGTCCTCTGGGCGCGCGATCGGCTCGCCTTCCTGCGTTTCGCCAAGCGCCTCGTCACGCTCGCGATCACCGGCCTCGCGACCTACATCGCGTTCC
>DATAFB010000026.1:0-2901 GCA_036257695.1 Solirubrobacterales bacterium
ATGAACGCCTCGACCTTCTTCATTCGTTCGTTCACCCCCTCTCAGCCGCTCGTGGGACGCTGGGCCGGGGCCGTGGCCGGCGCCGCGCCGACCGGTGTCCCGGCGACGTGCGGCTCGACCAGCGGCGTCGGATACTCCTCCGGCGGGATGAACTGCTCCGGGTACCCGTACATCCCGTGGGTGGAGATGTCGAGCCCGGCGAGCTCCTGCTCCTCGGGAACCCTCAACCCGATCGCCATCTTGATCGCGTAGAAGACCCCGAGCGAGGCCACCAGCACGAAGGTGAACGTCGCCGCCACGCCGACGGCCTGCACTCCGAGCTGGCCGAGACCGGCGTCGAAGGACGACTCCCCGATGATCCCGTACCACAGCCCGGGGCTCGCGGTCTCGGGATCGATCAGCCGCGGCGTCGCGAACAGCCCGACCGCGATCGTGCCCCACACGCCGGCGATCCCGTGCGCGGACAGGGCGCCGACGGGGTCGTCGATCACCTTCTCGATCGCCAGCACGCTGTACACGACCAGCACGCCGGCGACGAAGCCGATGATCGGCGCCGCCCAGAACTCCACGTACCCGGAGGGGGCGGTGATTCCGACCAGTCCGGCGATCGCGCCGTTCCCGGCCATCCCGACGTCGAGCGACTTCGTCCTCATGTACACGACGGCGAGAGCGCCGACCACGCCCGCGGACGCCGCGAGCTGCGTGTTGAGCGCGACCTCGGCGAACAGGATGTCCGTCGTCCCGAGCGTCGAGCCGGCGTTGAAGCCGTACCAGCCGACCCACAGGATCAGCACCCCGAGCCCGACCAGCGGCATCGAGTGCCCGGGGATCGCGCGCGGCTTCCCGTCGGCGCCGTACTTCCCGGCCCGCGCGCCGAGCAGCAGCAGCGCCGCCAGCCCGGCGGTGGCGCCGGTCAGATGCACGACGGAGGAGCCGGCGAAGTCCAGCACCTCCTTGCCACCGATGTCGTCGAGCAGGCCCTCGCCCGACCACACGCTGTGCGCGACCATCGGGTAGATGACCGCGGCGAACACGATCGCGTAGATCACATACGCGCTGAACTTGATCCGCTCCAGCGTCGTGCCCCACACGATCGCCAGCGACACGGCGCAGAACGCGAACCCGAACAGCATCAGCGCCACGACGTCACCGGTGACGACAGTTCCTGCGATGTCCTGGCCGGCGTGGAAGAAGAACCCGTCGGTGCCTACCAGCTTGCTCCCGGCCCCGCTGATCCCGTACCCGATCGCCCACCATGCGATCGACGCGATCGACAGGTTGATCAGGATCTTCGCGACTCCGGCGCCGACGTTCTTCTGCCTCGAGAAGCCGATCTCGAGCAGCAGGAAGCCCGCCTGCATGAACAGGACGAGCGCCGCCGAGACGATCACCCACGTCATGTCCAGCTCGAGCTTCAGCGCCTCGAGGTCGGCCGCTGCCCCGCCGCCCTGCGCGAGCGCCGTCCCCGGCAGCACCAGGGACACGACCAGCGCCACGACGATTCCGAGGCTGAGCCTCTTACTCATCGGTTGTTGACCCTCCTTGCCCGCCGCCTCATCTGGGCCGGCGGTCGCGGTTTTCGCATTCGATCGCCGGCAAGGTAGGCGCACGGAGGCGCATGGTCTTTGGACCGTTGTCGAGAGTTCTCGCCGAATCCTTGTACGAGCGGTTGATCAACGCCTGGTTCGCCGTCGTGACGGCGATCGCCGGCTGGCCGCTGGCGGCTCCGCGCGCACGAGGTCGAGCGCAACGGCGAGCACCACGGCGCCGCGACGACGAGGACCAGGAACATGCGGCCCGCCTCCGCCTCGCCTCCCGGCGAGCGACGGTGACGGCCGATTCCCGGGCCAACCCCGATCCGACCACGGTCGAGCGCTGCGTGCGGTTGATGCCGACGAGCTGATCGCGGCCGACACGATCGGCGGCGCGAAGCCGAACGCCGCCGACTTCCAGATCGCCACCGCCGTGCGCGTACTGGTTGCGTTCGACGACCTGGGCGCCGCGGTGCGGGGCCGGCCCGCGGAGGAGCTGGCGCGGCGGCTGCTGCCGTCGTATCCGGAGCCGATCCCGCGCGCGCTTCCGGCCAGTGGCTGACGCCGCTCGGCGGCTAGCCGATCCTGTCCCCGGGGGCGACCTCGATGTCGGGCCGCAGCAGGACCTCGCTCACGGCGTCAGGACGATCTTCAGCGCCTCGCGGCGGTCGTACACCTCGTACGCGTCGGCGGCCTCGTCGAGCTTCATGTGGTGGGTGACGAGCGGGGCGGGGTCGAGCACGCCGGAGTCGAGCATCGCGAGCACGCGGTCGAGGTGCCCGATCACGTTCGCGTGGCCGGTGCGCAGGGTCAGCGCCTTGATCCACACGACTCCCATGTGGACCTCGACGCGCTCGGCATATACCCCTGTCACCGATACCGTGCCCGCCTTGCGGGCGAGGCGGCACGCGAGGTCGAGCGCGTCCGGATGCCCGACCGCGTCGACCGCGAGGTCTACCCCGCGGCCCTCGGTCAGCTGCTTGACGGTCCCACGCGGGTCGCCATCGGTCAGGTGCACCGGCGTGCCGCCGAGCGACTCCGCCATCCGTAGCCGCTCGGCGACCGAGTCGACGGCGACGACGAGCGACGCGCCGGCGGCACGGGCGACCTGGACCGCGCATAGGCCCACCGGCCCCAGTCCCAGCACGGCGACCGTGCCGCCGGGCTCGAAGCCGCCCTCGACGATCGCGTGGTAGGCGGTCCCGGCGACGTCGCCGGCGAACAGCGCCGCGTCGTCCGAAAGGCCATCGGGGACGCGCCTCAGCGTGAGGTTCGCGTGCGGCACCGCGAGCAGCTCGGCCTGCGCCCCCTGAAGCGAACCCAGCGTGGCGCCGTGGCCGAACACGCGGCCGTCGTCGCACTTGTGGTA
>DATAFB010000030.1:0-15114 GCA_036257695.1 Solirubrobacterales bacterium
ATCGCCTTGCAGACGTCGAGCAGCGGCTCCGGGTCGAGCTCGGTCCGGACCCGGACCGCCGCGTTGAGGAAGTCCGGCTGCTCGGTGATCTCCCCCACCGGCTCGGTCTCGTACACGGACGAGGCGGCGTCGACCTCGACGCCGTGATCGGGAAGGTCGCGCACCGCGGCGCGCAGGTTCGCGACCCGGTCCCCCTCGTTGGACCCGAGGCCGAGGTAGCCGATCAGCTCTCCTCGCCCTCCTGGTCCTCGCGGTCCGCCCGGCGCTCGTGCACCACCTCGACGGCGACCTCCTCCATCGCGATCGGGAGCGGCGGCTCGGGCTTGGCCGCACGGACCCGGACGGTGTCGGAGCCGAAGCGCTCCATCACCCGCTCGGCCACCACGTGGCACAGCCGCTCCAGCGTCTTGTAGCTGCGCTCGGTGGCGGCGAGCGCGACGATGTCGCACACCTCCGCGTAGTCGACCGTGTCCTCAAGGCGGTCGGTCAGCGTCGCGTCGCAATCCGGGACGTCGAGAGTGAGGTCGAACTCGAGCCGCTGGCCGATCTCCTGCTCGGCGTCGGTCGTCCCGTGATGCGTGTAGATCGAGAGCCCGCGGAGCTCCACCTCGACGCTCGACTCCGCGCCTCCCTCGTGCGCTTCCATCTATATGGGCGCCGAGCATCGGGCGCGAAGCGCCCGACTGCGAGGCGAGGGGCGGGTGCTCATCATGGCCAACGTACCAGCGGGGTACTGTTGCGCGCATGAGCGAGCGAGTGACGATCGCGCCGCGCTTCCGCGGCCCGCGGGACAGCGCCAACGGCGGCTACGCCTGCGGCGTCGTCGCTCGGTCCATCGACCCCGCCGCCGCCGACGTCAGTCTCCGGCTCCCGCCGCCGCTCGATCGCCCGCTCGAGGTCGAGGCCGCGAACGGCGGCGCCGTGCTGCGCGACGGCGACGACGTCGTCGCCGAGGGGTCGGCGCTCGACGGGCTCGACGTCGAGCCGCCGGAGCCGGTCGGAGTCGACGAGGCCGAGGCGGCATCGCGCCGCTCGAGCTTGTTCGATCGCCACCCGTTCCCGACCTGCTTCGTGTGCGGCCCCGAGCGCGCGAGCGGAGACGGGCTGCGGGTGATCCCCGGGCCGGTCGAGGGCCGCGACGTGGTCGCCGCGCCGTGGACGCCCGACGGCTCGCTCACCGCGGACGACGGGTCGATTCCGCCGGAGATCGAGTGGGCGGCGCTCGACTGCCCGAGCGGCAACGCGGCGATGATGCTGATCGACGGCATCGGCGTCTCGGTGCTGGCGCGGCTCGCCGCGCGCATCGCCTCGCCGGTCGAGCCCGGCGCCCGGCACGTCGCGATGGGATGGGTCGTGGGCCGCGACGGCCGCAAGGCGCACAGCGCCTCGGCGCTGTTCACGGCCGACGGGGAGCTGGTGGGGCTCGGCCGCGCGCTGTGGATCGAGCTCAGGCGCTGAGGCGCTCGTCGACGACCGCGACGGCCCGCGGATCGAGGATCGCCGCCGCGACCTTAAGCGCCTCGCGCACCGGGCGCACGTCGTGGACGCGGAACACCTCGGCGCCGTTGGCGAGCGCGATCACGTTCGAGGCGATCGTGCCGCCGAGGCGCTCGTCCATCTCGCGGCCGGTGATCTTGCCGATGAAGCTCTTGCGCGACGTGCCGACGCAGATCGGCCGCCCCAGCTCGCGCAGCTCGCCGAGGCGGCGAAGCAGCGCGAGGTTGTGGTCGAGGGTCTTGCCGAACCCGATCCCGGGGTCGACCCAGATCCGCTCCTCCGAGATCCCCGCGGCGAGCGCGAACCCGATCCGCTCGGCGAGGAACGCCTTCACTTCGTCGACGACATCGTCGTAGGTGGGGTCGTCCTGCATCGTGCGCGGGGTGCCCAGCATGTGCATCAGCACGACGCCGCAGCCGCGCTCCGCGCACAGCTCCGCGAGCTCGGGCTCGGCCCGGAACGCCGTCACGTCGTTGACGATCTCCGCCCCGGCGTCGAGCGCCGCCTCCGCCACCGCGAGCTTCGACGTGTCGATCGACACGCGGACGTCGTCGGCCGCGATCCGCTCCAGCACCGGGCCGATCCGCGCCAGCTCCTCGTCCGCCGACACCGCCCGGGCTCCGGGGCGCGTCGACTCGCCGCCGACGTCGACGATCTCGGCGCCGTCGGCGACCAGCCGGCGGGCGTGGCGCGCGCCGAGCTCGGGGTGCAGGAAGCTCCCCCCATCCGAGAACGAGTCGGGGGTCACGTTGAGGACCCCCATCAGGATCATGGGCCGCTGACTAGGTTGGCGAGTATCAGTACGCGCTTGAACATCGCGCGGTGCGGTGTCAGCGCCGGGACTCGTCCCCGCGCATCTCGGCGGTCCCGCCGGCGAGCCCGGGGCGCGGCCGCGGCACCGGCCGCGGGCCCTCGCGCTGTGGCTTCTCCGGCTCCGGCTCGGGCTCGCGCTCGGCCGGCTCCTCCTCGTCACCGAAGACCTCGTCCTCGCCGGCGCCGCCGAGCAGCCTCTCGAACTGCTCCGCGTCGATCGTCTCGCGCTCGAGCAGGATCTTGGAGATCCGGTCGAGGCCCTCGCGGTGCTCGGTCAGCACGTCCTTGGCTGTCTGGTGGGCCTCCTCGACGACGCGGCGGATCTCGTCGTCGATCTCGCGCGCGATCTCGTCCGAGTAGTCGGGCTCGGCGGAGAACTCGCGGCCGAGGAACGGCTGCGAGCGGTCGTGGCCGAACACGCGCGGGCCCAGCTTGTCCGACATCCCGAACCGCATCACCATCTGCTTTGCGGTCTCGGTCACCTTCTCGAGGTCGTTCGACGCGCCGGTGGTGACCTCGCCGAACACGATCTCCTCGGCGGCGCGGCCGCCGAGCGTCATCGCCATCGTGTCGGTCAGCTCGGCGCGGGTGGTGAGGAACTTGTCCTCGGTCGGAAGCGAGATCGTGTACCCGAGCGCCTGGCCGCGGCTGATGATCGAGATCTTGTGCACGGGGTCGCAGTTCGGCAGGACATGGCCGACGATCGCGTGGCCGAGCTCGTGGTAGGCGGTGACGAGCCGCTCCTTCTCCGACATCACGCGGCTCTTCTTCTCGGGGCCGGCGATCACCCGCATGATCCCCTCCTCGAGCTCGTGCATGGTGATCTCGCGCTTGTTCGAGCGTGCGGTCAGCAGCGCCGCCTCGTTGATCAGGTTCGCGAGGTCGGCGCCGGTGAACCCGGGGGTCTGGCCGGCGAGCGCGTCGAGGTCGATGTCCTTGGCCAGCGGCTTGCCGCGCGTGTGGACCTCGAGGATCTTCTTGCGGCCCTTGCGGTCGGGGCGGTCGACGACGATCTGGCGGTCGAAGCGGCCGGGGCGCAGCAACGCCGGGTCGAGGATGTCGGGGCGGTTGGTCGCCGCGATGAGGATGATGTTGTCCTTCATCTCGAACCCGTCCATCTCGACGAGGAGCTGGTTCAGCGTCTGCTCGCGCTCGTCGTGGCCGCCGCCCATCCCGGCGCCGCGGTGACGGCCGACGGCGTCGATCTCGTCCATGAAGATGATGCAGGGGGAGTTCTGCTTCGCCTGCTCGAACAGGTCGCGGACGCGGCTCGCGCCGACGCCGACGAACATCTCTACGAAGTCGGAGCCCGAGATCGAGAAGAACGGAACACCGGCCTCACCGGCGACCGCGCGCGCGAGCAGCGTCTTGCCGGTGCCGGGCGGACCGTACAGCAGCACGCCCTTGGGAATCCGGGCGCCGAGCGCCTGGAACTTCTTCGGGTTCTCGAGGAACTCCTTGATCTCGTGCAGCTCCTGGACCGCCTCGTCGGCGCCGGCGACGTCGCGGAAGGTGATCTTCGGCGCGTCGACCGACAGCCGCTTGGCGCGCGACTTGCCGAAGCTCATCACCTTCGAGCCGCCGCCCTGCATCTGGTTCATGAGGAAGATCCAGAAGGCGAAGAAGAGCAGGAACGGGAGCACGTAGGTGAGCAGCGAGAGGATGCTCGAGCCACCGGTGCCCTTGACGTTCGTCTCGACCTCGTTGCGACGCAGCGAGTTGACCAGCGACGCCTCGGTGTTCTCGGGATAGCCGGTCGAGTACTCCTCGCCGTTCGTCTCCTTGACGTCGATCGTGTGGTCCTTGGTCTCGATCGTGACCGACTCGATCGACTGCGGCTGCTGCTCGACCTGGGCGAGGAACTCGTTGTATGTCGGCTCCTCCTCCTGCTGGCCAGGGCTGATCAGCTGGTGGGCGAAGAAGGCCAGCACCACCACGATCAGAAGCGGGAACCATGCGCTCTTGAAAAAACGCCTCACGTCAGGACCTCAAGTCCATTTTCGGCAGCATCCTTAGGCCTCTCAAGCCCCAGCCGTCTGCGTTTCAGCCTACCAGGGCATCTTTGACCCCCATAGAGCGGGCCCGTGCGTGAGATACGCCTGCCGCCGGGGCCCGGATCAGCCCGGCGGGCGGCCCTCGCCGTCTTCGAGCACGGCGACGTATTCGAGGTTGCGGAAGCGCTGCGCGTGGTCGAGCCCGTAGCCGACGACGAAGCGGTTGGGTATCTCGAACCCCACGTAGCGAATCGGGTCCTCGACCCGGCGGCGCTCGGGCTTCGTCAGCAGCGCGCACACCTCGAGCGAGCGCGGGTCGCGCGCACGCAGGTTGCGGATCAGGTAGTGCAGGGTGAGGCCGGAGTCGATGATGTCCTCGACGATCAGCACATCGCGTCCCTCGATCGACGTCTCGAGGTCCTTGAGGATGCGCACCACCCCCGAGGAGTCGGTCGACGACCCGTAGCTTGCAACCGCCATGAAGTCGACCTCGCACGGGACCTCGAGCTCGCGCATGAGGTCGGCGATGAAGATCACCGCCCCCTTGAGGATCCCGATCAGCAGCACGTCGCCGCCCGCGTAGTCGCGGCTGATCTCGGCGCCCAGCTCGCTCACCCGGCGTTGGAGCCGATCCGGCTCGATCAGCACCTCGCCCAGCTCGGGCTCACTCATGCAAACGGGCGCTCAGGACCACGAGCTCGTCCTCGGGGCCGTTCGCGCGCGCGAACTCCTCCGACACCGCCACCCCGGCCACCCACGCGACTCGCTGGTCGGAGACGACGACGGGAAGCCGGTGGCGCAAAGAGCGCGGCACCTTGCGATCGGTGAACAGGTCCTGGAGCGACTTCGAGCCCTCCATCCCCAGCGGCCTGATCCGATCCCCCTCGCGCCACGGGCGCACGATCACCCCGCCGCCCACCGCGGCGGCGTCGAGCACGGCCCGTTCGGGGCCGTTGGTGCGAACCGGCGGCCGGCGCAGCTCGGCGCTGACCTCCCACGGCCCGAACCGGCACCGCCCCGGCACCGTCAGGGCGACCGGCTCCGGGGCGGCGTCCTCGGCCTCGCGGAAGCGGATCAGCCCCTGCTCGCAGACGGCGTGCAGGCCACGCCCCAGGTCGACCTCTCCCCCCTCCGGCTGGTGGGCGAGGCGCCAGATCTCGCGCGCCTCGCGGCGACCGAGCGCCACCTCGTGGCCAGCGACGCGCTCGGCGAGCGCGCGCAGCGCTAGCCGCCGCAGGCCGGGCTCGGCGTCGGCGAGCGAGTCGGCGCGGATCGCGATCGCGCCGGGGCCCGCGCCGGCCTCCTCGAGGGTCTCGGCCACCACCCGGTCGAGCACCCGAGTCTCCTCGGCGAGCTCGAACCGCGTCTCGGCGATGTTGCGCTCGGCGGCCGGGTTCACCTCCCGCAGGGCGGGCATCACCTCGAGCCGGATGCGGTTGCGCGCGAAGCTCGGGTCGAGGTTGGTGGGGTCGTCGGCGAACGGCAGCTCGGCCTCGGTCGCCAGCAGGCGCGTCTCGCCGCGGTCGATGCCGAGCAGCGGGCGCACGATCCGGCCCCGCCTGGCTGGCAGGCCGAGCAGCGCGCGCGTTCCTGGCGACGACGCGAGCCGGTACAGCGCGGTCTCGGCGAGGTCGGTCCGGGTGTGCCCCGTCGCCACCCAGTCGCAGCCGAGCCGTTCGCGCAGGCGCTCGGCGGCGGTGTAGCGGGTGTCACGCGCCAGCGCCTGCATGTTCCCCTCGCCGAGCTGCGGGCGCTCGACGCGGAGGTCGATGCGCAGGAACGCGCACAGCCGCCGACACGTGAGCTCGTCGTCGGCGGCCGACGGGCGCAGCCCGTAGTTGAGGTGCAGCGCGTGCACGTTGGGGCGCCCACAGTGCTGGGTCAGCCCGGCGGCGAGGGCGGCTGAGTCGGGGCCGCCCGAGACCAGCACGACGACCGGGGACGACACCGGGACGAGCGCGCTGCCCGCCACCACGCGACCGAGGGTTCGGAGTGCCTCCTCCTTGGTGCTCGGAGTCATTCTGGCGCCGAGCATCGGGCGCGAAGCGCCCGACTGCGAGGTGACAGGCAGGTGATCATGATTGTGCCGATCTTACGACCGGTCCCGGCGCCTCGGGGACCCCGCGACGGCGGACGCGAAGCGGAGCACGTCGCGGGCTATGACCTGGGCCGCACCGTGAACAGTTCCGCAGGCTCCGGGAACCCCTTGAGCTCGGTCGCGCCGATCGGGTCGAACTCGAGGTAGTCGGACTTCCCGATCGCGTCGACGACGGCCTTCGTGACCAGCACCTCGCCGCCGAGCGCGCGGGCGACGACGCGGTGGGCGAGGTTGACGTCGGTGCCGAAGTAGTCGGCCTCTCTATATACCGCGTTGCCGCGGTGGATCCCGACCCGTGGTTGGGGGCGCTCCTGGAACAGGCCCAGGAACCCGACCGCCCACTCGGTCAGGCTCGTCGGGTCGGGCGAGACGATCATCACCTCGTCGCCGATCGTCTTCACGATCGTCGCCTCGGCGGGCAGCGTGGCCTCGACGGTCTCGACGAAGCGCTCGACGAGGTCGAGCGCCTCCTCGTCGCCCTCCTCCTCGGTGAAGCGGGTGAAACCGGTCAGGTCGACGAAGCAGAACGCCATCGACACGCGCCCGGGCCCGGCCGCGCCGCTGAACTCGGTCTCCATGTGGCCGACGACATCCTGCTCGAGGAAGAAGCGCAGGTACCGGGTGTGCAGGTACTCCATCAGCGGCGCGGTCAGCGGCAGCAGATTGCCGGCGAGGTCCTCCATCTCCTCGGCGATCTCGTACGCGCCCACCCCCTCCTCGATCAGCGGCTCGTGGACGTAGAGGTGGAACAGCCTCACCTCCGCCTCGGCGATCGAGCGCAGCGCCCGCGCGTACACCCGGACGAGCTGCAGCAGCGCGACGAGCGGGAACCCGGCCTCGAGCACCCGAGCGACCCCGGCCAGCGCCTCGGTGTCCCGCTCCGTCAGCGCGCGCTCCCCCGCCACCGGGGTCCCGAGCAGCGCCATCAGCCGCTCGATCAGCTCCGGCTCGAGCCCGATCCGCTCCGCCGCCTCGTCGAGATCGATCGTCCGCTCGGCGCTCGGGAACAGCTCCTCGACGAACCCGAACGCCAGCCGCCCGTCGCGCACCGCGCGCCGCAGCGAGGCGAGCGAGTGTCCGCGGTCGCGCATCCGCGCCACGACCCGCGCCTGCGCGGCGGCGGTCGCGGTCCAGCGGTCGCCGTCGACGGGGACGACGCCGTCCTTCGCCCACCGCCTCAGGGTCGCCGACGACACGCCGGCGCGCCTCGCGGCCTCCTCGAGGCTGATCACTTGTTCGGCCACGCGCCATCCCTCATCGCCCGCTATTCAACCGCTCCGCGGGCCCTCGATGGTCACCGGACAGGGAGCGACGGGGTCATGCCCCGTCGCCCGGCGGGCCGTGGGCCCGCGACGTCGGCCGGCGGCGCCCAATCGCGCCTTGCGGGCCGTCGCCTCCGCCCCAGTCGCCACAGGGCGGGCGGGCGCGGGCCCACTACTCGGCCTGCTGTCTCCTCGATGCGCCCAGCTTACGCCCGCGGTTGGGGCCAGTCAACGCGAATCGCGCGCCGCCTCGCCGACCGCCAGGTGCGGATAGCTGTCCGCGACCAGCTCGCGGTAGGGATCGGTGATCAGCTTCGCCGCCGGGAGGTAGAGGAGCGCGGAGCGCGCGTCGCCGGCGCACTTGATCTGCCCCCGCGCGATCGCCACCGGCACGCTCGCGGCGCCCTGAAGGTAGGCGTTCGCGACCGAGGAGCTCATCGTCAGCTCGAGCTTCGGCTCCCACGGCGACTGCTTGGCGAACGTCCACTCGATGCAGCGGCCCGGGTCCTCGCTGGCGGCGATGTTGACGGCGAAGTCGATGTCAGGGCACCGAAGCCGCAGCCGCATTCCCGTCGCCCGCAGCAGCGGTCCCGCCTTCTCGTCGGCGTCGACCTGCGACAGGACGCGGTCGAGGACCTGCTCCATCTCCTCGGCGGAGCGAAAGGTCACCTCGCCGGCCGCACGTGTCGCCGTCGCCATCAGCGGCGAGTCTAATGACTGATGCCACGCGGGTTCAAGTCGGAGCTAGAGGAATGCCGAGCCTCGCAGGACGAGGTTCTCGTACAGCTTGCTCTGGATCAGCTCCCGGACCTGTTCCGAGAGGTCGAAGACGAGCTGGCTGTCGTCGGCGGCCTCGGGCGGATGCTCGGACAGGTCGATCGGCTCGCAGAACTCGATCCGCCACCGCGACGGGAGCGGGATCAGCCCCACCGGCCCCAGCCACGGGAACGTCGGCGTGATCGGGACGAACGGCGCCCCAACCAGCCGCGCCAGCGACGGGCTGTCAGCGAGCTTCGGGTAGATCTCCTCCGAGCCGACGACCGCGACCGGGACGATCGGCGAGCGCGTCCGCAGCGCGACCTCGACGAATCCGCCGCGGCCGAAGCGCTGCAACCGGTAGCGCTCCGAGAACGGCTTCCCGGTCCCCTTGACCCCCTCGGGGAACACCATCACGAGCTCGTCCTGCTGCAGCAGCCGCGTCGCGTTGTCGGGGTTCGCCGGGACGCCGCCGACGCGGCGCATGAAACTGCTTAGAAACGGGAGCGCAAACGCCCAGTTGAGGACCATGAACCGGGGCCAGCGGGGCGCCGGATGATGGAGGCGGATCGCCGCGGTCATCATCGAGGCGTCGAACGGGAACAGCGAGCCGGCGTGGTTGGCGACCAGCATCGCGCGGCCCTGCGCGGGGACGTTGTCGAGCCCGCTGCTCTTCACCCGCCACCACACGTCGTGCAGGAACTCGAACGCCGGGGTGACCGCGTCGGCGAACTCGGGGTCGAAGCCCCACTCGTCCTCGGCGTAGTCGCCGCGCATCCGCTCGGCCGTCCGGTCGAGTGCGTCGCGAAACGACTCCGGGAGGCCGCCGGCGGCGCGCCGCGCGGCGGTCAGCGGGCCGAGCCCGTTCTCGATCCCCTCGCGCATCCCGCGCAGGAAGCCGGCGACCGCGTCGGCGCGGTCGCCGCCGCCGTCCTCGGTCGCGGTCCGCCGTGCGCCCTCGATCATGATCTGCGCGCCACGGCGTCGGCGAGCGTCCGCGGACCGGGGACGCCGACGAGCCGGCGGCCCTTCGACTTGTCGACGAAGTCGCGCACCGCTCCGACCGCGTCGAACTCGGGCTCGTAGCCGATGTCCTCGCGCAGGCGCCGGTTGTCGACCCCGCGCCCGAAGCGCAGCAGCCGCACGCCGTCGTTGTAGGTGCCGCCCATCCGCAGCTGCCTGCCGAGCTGGGTCAGCGCGGGACCGAACAGCGGGTGCGGGATCGGCAGCGTCGGCTTGCCCGCCATGCGCAGGATCCGGCTCAGCGACACTGCGCCCGATGGCGCGACGTTGACCGCCCCCCGGACCGGGTTGCGGACCGCCGCCTCGAGCGCCCCGGTGGCGTCGGACGAGTGGACGAACTGCAGCCGCGGGTCGAACCCGAGCTGGGTCGGGACGAGAGACAGCGACAGGTACCCGACCAGCGGCGTGTCGATGTCGGGGCCGATCTCGGGCTGGTAGCGCAGCATGCAGCAGCTCACCGCCGGGCGGCGGCGGGCGAAGTTGTCGAAGTAGCGCTCGAGCTCGCCGACGTCGCGCTGGAAACGGGTCTTGAGCGGGTAGCGCCGTGCCATGTCCTCGGTGAAGAAGAACGGCGCCGCCCCCTCGGAGCCGTAGATCGCCGCCGAGCCGCGGACGACGACCCCGGTCAGCGAGGGCGTCTTCTCGCACGCGGCGAGCAGCTGCAGCACGCCGATCACGTTGATCTCGTGCAGGGCCCGGTCCGGCTTGCCCGGCGCCGGATACCACAGGAAGCCGCAGTGGACGACGGTGTCGGGCTCGAGCGCCGGCAGCAGGCGCGAGAGCACGGGGCTGCGGATGTCCGCCTCGATGAACTCGGTCCGCTCGAGCTCGGCCGCCGGCGGGTCGGTGTCGATACCGGCGACGAGCTCGACCCGGGGGTCGCGCTCGAGCCGGCGCGCGAGCTCGCCGGCCCAGTGGCTCGAGATCCCGGTGACGACGATCCGCCGGCCCGCCATCACTCACCCTCCACCTTACGTTGAGAGATGCGGCGGAGGGTGTCCGAGACGGCGTCCAGGACCCTGGCGGTCAGCGCGGTCGATGCGTCGATCGCATCGAGGCCGCGCCGCGCGACCTCGTCGACGAGCTGCGACGCGTGCGACGCGAGCTCCGCCGGCAGCTTCGCGGCGGACGCGGGCGAACGCTCGCCGAGGCTCGACATCGTGCGATCGATCGCGGCGCGCAGGGCGTCCGCCTGGCGTCTGGGCGGGGTCGGCTCCGTCAATGCCGCGACAGCGTAGTGGCTATCCGAGAGCCCGCGTGCGCGACTGGCTCCTGTGCCGCCAGTGCGCGCGGGGGTTTTCGGATGGTCACTTGGATCAACCCCGAACCCCGCTGGTACGTTCCGCACATGCCTGAGTACCTGAGTCCGACTGCGCCGATCGCGGAGGACGCGATCCTGCCGTCGGACCCCGCGCACGCCCTGCTCCTCGCCCAGGAGCTGCTCGAGGCGCCGCTGATGAGCAACCACAGCCACGGCCTGTGGGGCTACCACGGCGAGACCGCCGCCGGCCGCCCGCTGACGATCCAGTCGACGGGAATCGGCGGGCCGAGCGCCGCGATCGTGCTCGGAGAGCTGGCCGAGCTCGGGGTCCGCCGCGCGGTCCGGATCGGCGCATGCACGCCGCTCGACGGCCACCTCGAGGCCGGCGACGCGGCCGTCGTCGAGCGGGCGACCGCGGTCGGCGCGGGCGTCGCGGGGAACGCCGACACCGCGCTGACACGTCGCCTCGCCGACGCCGCCCGGCCGGTCGCTACGGGCGCGGTGGCGAGCGTCGACCCGCTGCTCGACGGCAGCGAGCCGCCGCCCTCCGGGGCGCTTGCGACCGACCTCGAGTCGGCCGCGGTGCTGTCGCTTGCCGCGACGCTCGGCGTCGCCGCGGCGGCGGTGCTCGTCGCCGGCGCGCCGTCCGAGGCGGCGCTGAAGCGGCTCGGGCTGAGCGCCGCCGAGGCGCTCGAGTCGCCCGGGGACGGCTGAGCTACTCGCCCGGGTTGGGCACCGACAGCCGCTCGTGGTCGCGGGCGGCGTCGGAGGGGGCGGCGTCGGCGACGCGCTTGCGCAGCGCGGCGATCTCCATCGCCATGTCGTCGAGCCGGTCCTCGACCTCCTCGATCCGGTCCGAGACGCTGCGCACGCGACGCTCGATGCGCTCGAGGTCGCCCGCCGAGGGGATGTTGAGCGCGGTCAGCGCCGACCGCTGCGCCTGCAGCGCGCGCTCCCCGGCGCCGAGCGCGGCGGCGAGGGCCTGGTTGAAAACGGGGTTCTCGAGCAGGTTGTGGGCGAGCTCGCCCAGCGCGTCCTCGCCCGCGCTCGACAGCCGATCGCGGATCCCGTGCTCGCCGGCCTGCTCCTCGTTCATTTACTTGGGCGCCGAGCATCGGGCGCGAAGCGCCCGACTGCGAGGTGACTGGCAGGTGGACATGATGTGCAGCCTAACAACGGCCCGCAGCCGCTTCTTCACGTCGCGGTTTTCGGCTTGCCGATGCCGTTTTCCCGAGGCCGGCCGGAGGCGCGCATGCGCATCCCCTTAAGCGGGTAGCTTCGGTCCGTCCGCCTGCGTTAGGTTTTCCCCGCCGCAGTGGGTCCCACGTTGCAAAGCCAGAATCGAACGAGTAGCGTGTCCGTGCCTGCGGGTCGAGGGCGCGAGTGCTCAGGGAGGCGCCGTTACTGGTTGTCCGCGGGCGTTGGGGAACCGCAAGGATGAGACAGAGGCTGCTGCTCATAGTCGCTCTGGCGGTGTTGGCCGCTGCCACCGTCGGTGGCACCGTCAGCGCGGCGCCGAACGTGCTCGGCACGGGCCAGGACGGGGACACCATGAACTTCCCCGACGGCCGGTCGCTCGACGTGCTCCCGGCGTGCAGCAACACCACCGACGACGACGGCGACGGGCTCGCTGACCTCAACGATCCGGGCTGCTCCGGCCCCACCGACGGCGACGAGTACAACGCACCGTCGGGCGGCGGCGGAACAACGACCACCACTCCCGGCACCACGACGACGACCCCCGACACGACCACGACGACGCCGAGTACCGAGTACGACGAGAGCGACACCGGCTCCGGCGGCGGCGACGGCGGCGGCGGCGGCGGCGGCGGCGGCGGCGGCGGCGGCGGCGGCGGCGGCAACGACAAGGGCAAGAAGGGCAAGAACGACGGCAGCAAGCAGGGCGAGGGCGACGGCGGCACCGGCGGCACCGGCGCGATCACCAAGGAGCCGATCCGCACCCCGGACGGCAAGCCGACCACGTCCAATCCCTCGCTCAGCGTCGCGCAGTTCGGGCCCGCCCCGGTCGAGGGCGTCCCGAACTTCATGATCAGCCAGTTCGAAATCCCGCCGTTCATGCTGCCGATCTACCAGGCGTGCGGCACCCAGTACGGCGTCCCCTGGCCGATCCTGGCCTCAATCCACAAGATCGAGAGCGGCTTCGGCACCAACATGGGCCCGTCGACCGCGGGCGCGATCGGGCAGATGCAGTTCCTGCCCTCGTCGTGGAGGGCGTACGGCGTCGACGCCAACGACGACGGCCGCAAGGATCCCTACAACCCGCTCGACGCGGTGTGCGCGGCGGGCCGCTACCTGAAGGCGGCCGGGGCCGAGGAGGACCTGCGGACCGCGATCTTCGCCTACAACCACGCCGACTGGTACGTCGACGAGGTTCTGCTGGTGGCGCGCCAGTACGGCAAGCTCCCCGACGGCCTCGTCGGCTCGCTGACCGGGCTCACCGAGGGCGCCCACTTCCCGGTCGCCGCCCGGGCGACGTACGCGGACGACGTCTCCGAGCGCGAGATCCTCAAGCGCTCCAAGCCCGGCGAGCGCTCGTCGTCGCTCGGCGGCGTGACCGCGAAGACGATCTCCTCGTCCCCGACCCGGCGCGGGATCAACATCTACTCGCGCGACGAAGCGCCGGTCGTGGCGGTCAACGACGGCGTCGTCAAG
The DNA here is from genome assembly GCA_036257695.1 of Solirubrobacterales bacterium. Taxonomy (GTDB): domain Bacteria; phylum Actinomycetota; class Thermoleophilia; order Solirubrobacterales; family 70-9; genus DASPWW01. The sequence goes on from DATAFB010000030.1 coordinate 13,378, forward strand.
AGGGTCGGCCGCGACAAGGAGCTCGGCAAGTACCTGGTGCTCGAGGACGCGTACGACAACCGCTTCACCTACGCGCGGCTCGGCGAGGTCTCGAAGCTGTACCCGGTGCCGAAGCAGGACAAGCTGACCGCCGACGACTTCGAGCTCCAGGGGCCCGACGGCGACAAGGCACCGAAGCAGCCCGCGAGCGCGACCCGCAGGGCGGCGAAGCGGGCCGGTGCCGCGGACGAGCCCGCGAAGAAGGCCGACGGCAACGCGCCCGCCAACAGCGAGGACCTGCGGCCGCGGCTGTACGCGTACCCGGAGCGGCCGCGCAACGTCGACCGCGCCGACCTCACCGGGCAGCTCGACGCTCTGTTCTCCGACCGGTTCCCCGGCTACGAGACGTTCAAGGCGTACTTCGGCGGCGTGCTGCGGTTCGATCGCCGCAAGATGGAGATGCGGCCGCTGCGCGAGGGCTCCAAGGTCGTCGCCGGCACCGTGCTGGGACGGATCGGAAAGGCCGACGACGACCTCGCTCCCCACCTCAACTTCGCGATCAAGCCGGCGGGCAAGGGCGCGAAGCGCATCGACCCGAAGCCGATCCTCGACGGCTGGAAGCTGCTCGAGACGACGGCGATCTACCGCGCCGAGGGCCGCAGCCCGTTCAACGAGGCCGACGTCAGCCAGGTGCTGCTGATGTCGAAGCCGGCGCTCGAGCGCCACGTCCTCGACAACCCGCGGATCGCGATCTACGCCTGCGGACGCGACGACATCCAGACGCACCAGATCGACGCCCGAATCCTGCGGACCCTGTCGATGCTCGCCGCGCGCGGCTTCCGCCTCGGGATCACCTCGCTGAAGTGCGGCCACAGCTATTACACGACCAGCGGCAGCGTCAGCCACCACTCGTCCGGCAACGCGGTCGACATCGCGACCGTCAACGGGCGGCCGCTGCTCGGCAACCAGGGCCCCGGCTCGATCACCGAGGCCGTGATCCGCGAGCTGCTGCAAATGCAGGAGCCCAACCAGTGCGACCAGATCATCTCGCTGATGGACATGGGCGGGCCGACGTTCTCGATGGCCGACCACGCCGACCACATCCACTGCGGGTTCACGCCGCAGTACGGCACCGACAAGATGGGCAAGCAGTTCGACGCCGTGCTCAAGCCCGACCAGTGGGAGAAGCTGATCAACCGGATCAGCGACATCGACGAGCCGCAGGTGCCGCGCAAGCCGTCGAAGTACTCCACACCCGCGAAGGGCGGCAAGCGGTCGAGCGGCGCCCACTCGGGCGAGTAGCGGAGCCCCGACGCTCTTCGCCTTCGCGCAGCTCGACTTCCCGGGAAGAGTCGGGCTCGCAGACGGCCGCTACCTCGTGCGCGAGGATGGCGAGCCGACCGACGTCGTGGTCTGCGCGACGCTCGACGCGCCGCCGCGCGGCCGCGGCCGCCGCCGCTCCCGCACCAGCCCCGTCGCCCCCGAGCCCGGGCCGACGCCTGTACCGCTGACGCGGCTGACGGTGGTCGCGACGCGCGACCTCGGCGACCCCGCCGACGCGGGGAGCTGGCTGCAGGGCCTCGACCGGGACCCCGCGGCGGCCGAGGGGTTCGTCGACCGCGCGCTCGGGGTCGTCAACCGGGCGCTGCGCGCGCAGGCCGCGTCGTCGCGCGACCCGTACGTCCGCGAGCTGCCGGCCACGGCGGCGGTGGCGACTCGGATCGGGTACGGCGAGGGCGAGCAGGTCGCCGACGGCCG
>DATAFB010000047.1:0-8627 GCA_036257695.1 Solirubrobacterales bacterium
GCGAAGGTTCTCGTTCTCGCCGAGGTCGACGTTCTCCTGGAAGTACACGGTGACGTCGCCCGCGGGCAGGTCGAGCGTCTCCCGCCCCGGCATCGGCACCGTGCCGTAGCGGTCGCTGGCGGTGAACCCGCGCACGGCCCCGACGATCACGACGACGAGGAGCGCGCCGACGAGCGCGATCGCCATCGCGATGTAGGCGGCGACGTACGACGGCGGGCGCCGGGCGCCCGGCGTGCTCATCCCGTCGCCCGCTCCCCGGCCTCGGCCGCGGCGAGCGCGGAGTCGCGGTCGTGGAGGATGTGAAGGCGGACGACCTTGCTGTCCCGGAGCTCGAACATGTAGCCCAGCCGCATCTCGACCTCGACCCCGCTTCCGTGCCCGCGGGCGGACTGCCGGGCGTCGACGGCGATGTGCCGATCCCCGACCGCCTGCACGTCGAGGATCTCTATCGTGAAGTCGTCCCACGCGTCGGCCCATCCTTCGAACCCCTCGCGGTATCCGGCGTGTCCGCGATAGGTGCCCGCGTTGCCGAGCCCCGGGGCGATGTGGAACTCGATCTCCGGATCGAAGAGCTCCAGGACTGCGTCGAGGTCGCCGCGGTTGCTCGCCTCGATCCCCCCGCGGACGGCCGCGACGTCGGCGGTCCGATCACGCTCCGGCATCGGAATCCAGTCCCTCGCGGTCGCGCGCGGCGGCCAGCGCGGCGTCGTAGCTCGGATGCAGCCCGACGTGGACGCAGCGCCCGTCGCGCACCTATTACTCGATCCCGGCCGTCACTTGTCGAGCTCCAGCACGGCGAGGAACGCCTCCTGGGGAACCTCGACCTGGCCGACCTGCTTCATCCGCTTCTTGCCCGATTTCTGCTTCTCCAGCAGCTTGCGCTTGCGCGTCACGTCGCCGCCGTAGAGCTTCGCGGTCACGTCCTTGCGCAGCGCCTTGACCGTCTCGCGGGCGAGCACGCGGGATCCGATCGCGGCCTGCACCGGGACGTCGAACAGCTGCCGCGGGATCGTCTTCTGAAGCCGCTCGACAAGCGCCTTGCCGGCCTCGTAGGCGCTGGCCCGGTGGACGATGATCGACAGCGCGTCGACCCGCTCGCCGGCGAGCAAGACGTCGAGCTTGACGAGGTCCGACGCCCGCATCCCGATCGGCTCGTAGTCGAGCGAGGCGTACCCGCGCGTCCCGGACTTGAGCTGGTCGTAGAAGTCGAGCACGATCTCGGCCAGCGGCAGCTCGTAGCCGAGCTGGACCCGCTCCGGCGACAGGTAATGCATCTCGACGTGGGTGCCGCGCCGCCGCTGGCACAGGTCCATCACCGCCCCGACGTACTCGCTGGGGGTGACGATCGTGGCCCGGATGTAAGGCTCGAGGATCTCCTCGATGTCGTTCGCGTCGGGCATCTCCGCCGGGCTGTGCACCTCGACCAGCTCGCCGCCCCGCAGGCGCACCTCGTAGCGGACGTTCGGGGTCGTGGCCAGCAGCTCGAGATCGTACTCGCGCTCGAGCCGCTCGCGCACGATGTCCATGTGGAGCAGGCCCAGGAACCCGCACCGGAACCCGAACCCCAGCGCCTCCGAGGTCTCGGGCTCCCAGCTGAGGGCGGCGTCGTTCAGCGACAGGCGCTCGAGCGCGTCGCGCAGGTCCGGGTAGCGGTCGGTGTCGATCGGGAACAGCCCGCAGAACACGACCGGCTTCACCTCGCGGTAGCCGGGAAGGGGCTCGGTCGCCGGGGAGTCGCGTGAGGTCAGCGTGTCGCCGACCTGGAGCCTCGCGACGTCCTTGATCCCGGTGATCACGTAGCCGACCTCGCCCGCCGCCATCGTCTCCGCCGCGCGCATCGCCGGGGTCAGGTGCCCCATCTCGTCGATCTCGGCCTCGGTGCCGGCCTGCATCGCGGTGATCCGCGCGCCGCTCGAGAACCTTCCGTCGACCATCCGCACGTAGGCGACCACGCCGCGGTACTGGTCGAACTCGGAGTCGAAGATCAGCGCCCGGGGCGGCGCGTGCGGGTGCCCGTCGGGCGCCGGGATCCGGTCGACGATCGCCTCCAGCAACTCCGGCACGCCCTCGCCGGTCTTCGCCGAGATCCGCAGGACGTCGGCCGGATCGCCGCCGATCAGGTCGGTGATCTCGCCCGCGACCACGTCCGGCTGCGCGCTCGGGAGGTCGACCTTGTTGACGACGGGGATCAGCTCGAGGCCGGCGTCGATCGCGGCGTAGGTGTTGGCCACGGTCTGCGCCTCGACCCCCTGCGCGGCGTCGACGACCAGCAGCGCCCCTTCGCATGCCGCGAGGCTCCGGGAAACCTCGTACGAGAAGTCGACGTGCCCGGGCGTGTCGATCAGGTGGAGCCGGTACTCGCGTCCGTCGGCGGCGCGGTAGGAGACCCGCACCGCCTGCGCCTTGATCGTGATCCCGCGCTCGCGCTCGAGCTCCATCGAGTCGAGCACCTGGGCGCGCATCTTCGCCGGGTCAACGGCTCCAGTCAGCTCGAGGATCCGGTCGGCGAGCGTCGACTTGCCGTGGTCGATGTGGGCGATGATCGAGAAGTTGCGGATGTCTTCCATCGAAATCGAGTGCGCGTAGGATCGCAACCGATGCCGCTCGGCATGGGATGTCGGGGCCATCACGCTAGCGGGCGCGGTCGGTGTCGCTTTGGCAATCGGGACCGGGAGCGCGCGCGCCGCGCTGCGTTCCGGAGGACGTGTCCGCGATCACCTCGACCGGTAGTCGGGATCGGTAGACCACTCGAACCGGATCGCCTTCCCGCGGCGAAAGTCCAGATGGCTGTGGCGCACGGCCGTGTCCGGTTGACTATCTCGCTCGCCTCAGGCCATGGAGTCCGCGGCGGCCGGCTCGCGGCCAGATAGACCCCCGCGGCGAGGAACAACGCCGCGCACACGAGCCGGACCGCCACCCGGCCGGCGGACCGGGGCGGCGCGAACACGTCGACGAGCGCAAAGGCGCTCGAGAACAGGAGCAGCCAGCCGATGAAGAGGTCGATCGCGACCGACGCCGCGGCCGGGACCGCGATCGCGACGATGCCGGCGAGAATCGCGAGGATGCCGGACGCGAGCAGCCACTTCTGGTGTCGCTCCAGCGCCTCGGGCATCGCCGCGAGTCATATCTGCGCCAAGCATCGGGCCGGACGCCCGGCTGCGAGGCGACAGGCTGGTGGCCTGTGATTCTCAGTCGGACCGGCGACGAACGAGGCGCGCGATCTGCTCCAGCTCCGGGACGCGAAGCGCCGCCAGGGCCGCCACGTAGACGCCCAGCCCGGCGCCGAGCGCGGCCACCATCTCGACGATCTGGGCGCCGATCGAGCGCCCGAGGGCGTCGTCGAGCAGCGACCAGACCCCGAACGACACCCCGGCGAGCAGCGCCGAGGCGACCGCGATCCGGACCGAGCTCGACAGCAGCCGCCCGAGCTCGATCCCGCCGAGGACGTCGCGCAGGACGACGCACTGCACGACGACGCTGGCCGCGGTGGCGATCGCAGTCGCGGCGACGATCCCGCCGACCCCGAACGGGCCGTACAGCGCCAGCGCTCCGACGGCCGTGACGAGCAGGTTGCCGGCCGAGATCGCGGTCGCGACCCAGGGCCGCTGGAGGCTGAAGAACGTCCGCGTCAGCAGCAGGAAGAGCCCGTTGAACGGGAGCGAAAACGCGAACCAGAACAGCGCCGTCGCAACGAGCTCGGTCTGCGAGGGCCCGAACTCGCCGCGCTCGTACACGAGCCGGATCATGGGCTCCGACAGGACGAGGATCGTCGCCGCGGCCGGCAGCAGGAGGAGGACGATCTGGCGCATCCCGTTTGCCATCGTCGCCCGCAGGTCGTCGTACGCGCGGCGGGCCGCGAACCGCGACAGCGTCGGGAACACGATGGTGGCCACGGCGACCGAGAACATCCCCTGGGGAAGCATGTAGATCCGAAACGCCTTGTCGATCGCCGCCGGGGCGCGGTCGGAGACCAGGGTGCCGAAGAAGCTGTTGATGACGAGGTTGAAGTTGATCAACCCGAGGCTGATCGTCACCGGCAACATCAGCAGCAGGACCTTGCGCACGTTGGGGCTCCACGCAAACACCCGCTGGAGGCGGAAGGGCGTGTTGCGAAGGTCGAACGTGACGAGCGCGAGCTGGACCGCGGTCCCGACCAGGACCCCGATCGCGTAGGCGTAGATCTTGTCCTCCTCCGGGAACGCGGGCGCGAGGCCGACCAGCACGGCGATGATCGCGACGTTCCAGAAGAACGGCGCGATCGCGAACATCGCGAAGCGGTCGTAGCTCTGAAGCACGCCGACGACTAGCCCGGAGACGCCGAGCATGAGCAGGATCGGGAACAGGAGCCGCGACAGCGCCACCGTGAGGTCGTAGACGCGACCCTCGAAGCCGGGGGCGAACAGGTGCATGACCAAGGGCGCGACGAGGATGAACAGCGCGGTGAGGGCGCCGAGGATCAGGATGCAGGCGAAGATCAGCGTCGACACGAGCCGGAAGGCCTCGCGCCTCTCCCCCCGCTCGAGGTGCTCCGCGAACACGGGCACCAGCGCGCCCTGGATCGCCGCGTCGGCGAACAGGCTGCGGACGAGGTTCGGGACCTGGAACGCGATCGTGAACGCTGACATCGGCCCCTTGACGCCGAAGTAGCCGGCGGCGACGATCTCTCGCACCAGCCCGGCGATCCGCGACAGCCCGGTCGCGAAGGAGAAGAACGCGGTCGAGCGCGCCAGGCGTCCCGATGGGGGCGGCTCCGCCGGCGCCGCGACCGGCTCGCCCGCGACCGCGTCGAACGTGCCCGTGCCCGGGTCTCGCTGGTCAGGCGCTATAGTCATCCGCCGCCCGATGGCCAACATCGCTTCGCAGAAGAAGAGGATTCAGCGCTCCGAGCGCGAGCGGCTCGAGAACCGGCGCCTGACGAGCGCGGTCGGCACCTACTTCCGCCGCCTCGAGCGTGCGGTCGAGTCCGGCGACGCCGACGCGATCGCGACCGAGCACCGCACGCTCGTCTCGCGGATAGACAAGGCCGTTCAGAAGGGCGCGCTGCACGCGAACGCCGCCGCGCGCAAGAAGAGCCGCGCGGCGAGGCTCCGCGGCGCGGCCTGAGTCCGGGCGCTCACCTCGCACCCGCTCACACGCCCGCCGGCTCGGCCCCGGCGGCGCGCCTGACCGCGAGCGTGAGCGCGACCGTCTCGTCGTAGTCGGAGCCTCCGCGGCACCAGATCTCAAGCTCGGCAACGGTCGCGATCCCTTCGCGGACGTCGTCCACCGAGCTCCCGCGCAGGCGCTGCAGCAGCATCTTGGCTGCGTAGGGGTGCATGTCGAGGCTCGACGTCACCTCCTTCGGCGACCGTCCCGCCTCGAGCGCCACGAGCGCGCGCTGCGCCTGGCGAAGGCGCCGCGCGAGGGCATAGACGAGCCCGCTGACGCTCTCCCCCTGCGCGATCAGACGCTCGGAGGCGAGCGCGGCGTCGGCGGGCTGGCGTTCGATCAGGCTGTCCGAAAGCGCCCACGTGGCGGCCTCGGAGGTGTCGGCGACCATCGACTTGAGGTCGGCGAGGGTCACCTCGCCGCCGGGCCCGGCCCACAGCTCGAGGCGGTCGACCTCGTTCGCGAGCCGCACGGTGCTCGTGCCCATCCGCTCGACGAGCAGCCGGGCGGCGGCGGGCTCGAGCGTGAACCCACGCTCGGCCGCGTCGGCGACCAAACGCTGCGGGAGGTCGCGGTCGCGCGGCGCGTCGTAGGCGAGCACCTCTCCCCCGGCCTTCTTGACGGCGGGGCCCAGCTTCGCCGGCGCCTTGCCGCGCGCGGCCAGGACCACGGTCGTGTCCGGGCCGAGGTCCGCGAGCGCCGCCGCGACCTTGCCGGCCTGGGCCGCGGACCAGCGCTCGACGTGGTCGGCGAGCAGGTAGCGGTGGGAGGCGGTCAGCGACAGCGCCGGGATCGAGCCGATCAAAGTACCGGCGTCGGGGGCGCCGCCGTCGGCGGGCGCGAACTCCTCGAGCGCGCCCGGGCCGCCCTCGCGCTCGGCTCGCGCCCGAAGGCGGGCCACGGCCGCCCCGATCTTCGCCTCGTCGGTCCCCGCTATCAGGTAGGCGGGCTTGAGCTCGGCCACGGGCCGAGTGTATTCGTCATCCCGGCGGGCGCCGGGTCCTCAGCCGGGCCCGGCGCTCCAGCTCTCGCGGTCGACCGCGATCTCGACGTCGCCGATCTCGTCCGTTCGCAGGGTAGTGGCGCCGTTCGCCGCCAGGGCCGAGAGAGTCGCCGCCGCCGGATGGCCGTACGGGTTGTCGTCCCCGACCGAGATCACAGCCGCGCGCGGCACGGTCACGTCGAGGAGGCGCTCGAGCCCCGCGTCCTCGCTGCCGTGATGGGCGACCTTGAGCACGTCGACCGGGCCCGGCTCGATCGGCGCCGCCTCGGCCTCCGCGTCGCCCGTGAGCAGCATCGAGAAGCGCCGCCACCGCGCCACCAGCACGAGCGAGGAGGCGTTTGGGTCCTCGGCGCCCGCCCGCGGGAGGGGAGGCGGCCACAGGACGTCGAGCCGCAGCGAGCCCGAGCGCAGGGTGTCTCCGCGGGCGACCGCGACCGGCGTCGCGTCCGCGGCGCGGGCGCCCGCGAGAACTGGCCGGGAAGCGGTCGCGTGGGCGAGCGACCCGACGGGCAGCTCCGCCAGGACCTCGTCGAGGCCGCCCGCGTGGTCGAGCTGGGCGTGGGTCACGGCGACGGCGGCGAGCCGGTCCACCCCCTCCCCCGCGAGCTTGGCGGCGATCCCGGCGCCCGGCGGCCCGGCATCGACGAGCACGGGGTCACCGTCGGGCGGCTCGAGCAGGGTCGCGTCGCCCTGGCCGACGTCGAGGACCGTGATCTCAAGCTCCGCCGCCGCCTCGCGCCCGTCCTCCCCACCGCTCGCCGGAACGGCGAGGTGGAGCCCGACGGCGACGACCGCGAGCAGCGCCAGCGCCCCCGCGCGCCGGGAGCGCCACCGCAGGCCGAGCCTGCGCGTCGCCGCCGCCCCGAGGACCCAGCCCGCCGACAGCATCGCGGCGTACGCCCCGGCGAGCGCGGGCGCCGACAGCCGAACCCGCGCCAGCGCCCAGTCCGGGGACGCCATCCAGTGCGCGATCTGGGTGATGTAGGCGATCAGCAGAGCGTTGACGCCGTTCAGCGGCTCGACCGGCAGCGCCGGAACCTGGCCGGCCATCGCCGCGAGCATCCCCAGCCACATCACCGGGGCGACGGCCGGCAGCGCGAGCAGGTTGGCGGGCAGCGTCGTGACCGAGAACGAGTCGAAGTGGTGGGCCATGAGCGGCGCCGTGGCGAGCGCCGCCGCGATCGTCATCGCCGCTCCCTCGGCGAGCGCGACCTGCCACGACGACGGTCGCGCCCGCCGCGCGTCGCCGAGGCGGGCGAGCAGCCACGCCGCGATCCCACGCGCCCACAGCAGGATCCCGATCACCGCGGCGAAGCTGAGCTGCCAGCCGACGTCGCCGCTCGCCAGCGGGTTGAGCGCGAGCGTCGCCGCGGCGGCGAGCAGCAGCGCGTACCACCGCGACCGCGGGCGGCCGGCGACCCCGGCGACGATCCCCGCGGCCCCCATCACGCCCGCTCGCTGGATCGAGGGCCCGGCTCCCGTCACCGGCACGTACAGCGCGATCAGCGCCAGCACCCACAGCAGCCGAGCTCGGAGCGAGAGGTCGAGCAGCGCCAGCAGCGGCATCGCGAGCAGGGCAAGCAGGATCACGTTCTGCCCGCTGACCGCGAGTAGGTGCGCGAGGCCGGACCGCTTGAAGTCGTCCACGGTCGCCGCGTCGATGCGATCGTCCTGGCCGAGGACGAAGCCGCGGGCCAGCGCCGCCTCACTCTCCGGCATGCCGCGCTCGAGCGCCCCCTCGGCCCGACCGCGGACGACGTCGACGAGCGCCGCCACGCCCCCGCGGCGCCGCGGGCGCGCCCGCAGGCGGTCGGCGGCCAGCACCTCGCCGATCCCGTGGCGGCGCAGGTAGGCGCGCTCCCACTCCGCCGGCTCGCGGAGCGTCCCCGTCGCCTCGACCTCGCGCCCCACCGGCAGCTCGCCGACCGGCTCCTCCGCCTCGATCAGGAGCCGGCCCGCGTCGGTCTGGACCCGCACGGAGACGGTCCCGTCCGCGCGCCGCGGGACCGCGGTGACGAAGCCACGCGCCGTTGCCGGGCGCCCGTCCGGCCCCTCGAACGCGCCGGCGTCGATCGCCGCGAGGCGGGCGGCGCCGGCGACCATCCCGCTGGTGGCGCCGATGGCGGCGACCAGCCCGAGCCACGTGGCCGCTCCCGCCATCGCGCCGTGCCGCGGCCGAAGCGCGACCAGCGCGATGCCCGCCGCGAGCAGGATGCCCGCCGCGATCGGCGCGTCGAGCGGAGGCTCCCGCACGGGCAGGAGGGGCGTGGCGGCGAGGCCGGCCGCCGCGCCGGCGAGCGCCGCGAAGCGCCACTCGCCGATCAGCGTCGCGGCGCCTCCGCTCAGGGCTGCAACGCGCCCCGCAGCGACTCCATCGTCGCCGGACCGATGCCGCTGATCTGGTCCAGGTCCTCGACCGAGGACAGCCCGCCCTGCTCGTCGCGGTAGTCGACGATGTTCTGGGCCGTGACCGGTC
>DATAFB010000055.1:0-1868 GCA_036257695.1 Solirubrobacterales bacterium
ACCGCCACGACGACGAAGCAGCCCCGGAACGCGTAGCGGCTACAGCGCGATCCGCTGCGCGTCGACGCGGCCCTCGCGCCACGCGTCGAGCGCCGCGGCGGCGATCGCCAGGTCCTGGATCGCGAGCCCGGTCGAGTCGAAGAGCGTGATCTCGTCAGCCGACCGCCGTCCCTCGACGCGGCCGAGGAGGACGTCGCCCAGCTGGGTGACGTCGTCGGCGCGAACCCGGCCCTCGGCGACCGCGCCGGCGAGCTCGCCTCCAGCGGAAGCCTGCTCCCACTCGTCGCAGAACAGGCGGCAGCGCTCGATCGCATCCAACTCGACCTCGGCCTTGCCGTGGGCGTCGGCACCGAGAACCGCGAAGTGCTGCCCCCGGACGAGGTCGGAGGCGCGGATTACGGGCGCGTCGCCGGGTGTCACCGTGACGACGACGTCCTGCGACACCGCCTCGGCGAGCGGGCCGACCCGCCACCCGAGCTCGTCCGCGAGCGCCCGCGCCGTCTCGGGCCGGACGTCCGCGCACACCCCCTCGCCGTAGCCGGTGGCGCTCAGGCACCTGGCCGCCCATGCGCCGTTCACCCCGCAGCCCACGATCCCGACGCTCGCCGCGTCCTCGCGGGCAAGCGCCCGCGCCGAGACGGCCGCCGCGGCGCCGGTCCTCAGCCAGGTGACGGCGCGGCAGTCGAGGATCGCAACCAGCTCGCCGCTCGCGGCGTCGGAGACGACCACCGCCCCCGCGACGACCGGGAGCCCGCGCTCCGGGTTGCCGGGGAACGACGTCACCCACTTCAGCAGTGCGAGCCCGTCCCCCCTCGCCGGCATCGCCCGGAAGTCGCCGTGGGGCGGGCTGTCGAGGTAGATCTTGGCCGGCATCTCCCAATCCCCTCGGGCGTGGCGCTCGAACGCCTCACGCGTGCGGTCGATCGCGGTCAGAGGGTCGACCGCGGCGAGCACGGCGTCGTTGTCGAGCACGGGGATCATCGACGCTCGTAGAGACTAGGGTGGGGGCCATGGCCCGCAACGGACAGCGCCGGCCCCCGCGGCCCCGGATCGGGGCCGTCACCCCGGCGCCATCCCCCGACGAGGCGGCGGCGATCGCGGCCGCGGTCGAGCGCTTCCTCGCCGAGACGGCGCCCGCGCCGGCCGCCGGGGCCCCCGCGAGCAGGTGGTTGCGGGCGGCGCTCGAGGACGGGGTGCGCCCGCACGCGGGCGGCGCGTGGGGGCCACCCTGAGCTGGCGCGGATAGCCGCTCTGGACAACCCAGGTGGGTAGCGGATAGAAAACACCGCACACGCCCAGACGACAGAGGAGGAGACCTTGGCCGTCGTGAAGATCATCGAGCTGGTTGGCAGCTCCACGAAGTCGACCGACGACGCCGCTCAGCAGGCGCTGAAGCAGGCTCAGTCCTCGCTTCGCAACATCCGCGCCCTGGACATCGTCAGCACGGGGATCCGTGGCGAGAACCTGGACGAGTTTCGGGCTCACGTGCGCGTGGCCTTCCTCGTCGAGGGCACGGACGTCGACTGAATCAATTCCGCTCGCGTACTCCGCTCCCGCTCGCCCGCGACCCGAACAACCGGTCCTGACGCGGGCTCGCTCCCGCGTCCGCCGCGAGCGGGTCGCGGATACCTTCCGCGAAATAGCTTAATCTCGGTCGGGATTTGCTAGTTTCCTCGCAGGCATTGCCGGCGAGCCGCGAGGAGGCGTCCCGATGGAGCCAGTCTCGGTCGAGCAAAAGAGCGACGCGAAGACCGACGAGGGGCAGCTGCCCCACCCCTCCGAGCTGGAGCAGGACACGGGCAAGGCGCAGCGCGGCAAGGGCCGCGTCGGCTCGCTCGAGAACCCCGAGGTCTACGACGACGTCCCGG
>DATAFB010000061.1:0-5702 GCA_036257695.1 Solirubrobacterales bacterium
CGGCCGTGTTCGGCTTCACCCGCTGGCCGATGTACAGGAACGGCTCGATCAGCTCCCACATCTCCATGTCGCCCATGTCGCCCTCGGGGTTCCACATCGCGGCGGCGTAGTCGAGCCCGTCGAGGATCATCTTTCCGCCGCCGCCGACGCACGAGAGCCCGAAGTTGGTCGTCGCCGACTGCTTCCCGTACTGGTCGATGCCGCCGCCCTGGAACGCGTTGCCCGTAAGCCCGTACGGCGCGAGGACCTCCTCGACGAACCCGCGCGCCTGCAGCGCCCGCGACACCGATTTGATGAAGCCCGTGAACGACGGGATCAGGAACGACCACGCGATCCCGGTCGAGGCCTGGGGGTTGGAGTGGTTTGTCCACGTCCCGGGCGGGAAGTTCGTGCGCAGCCCGAGGTAGGCGCCGTCGTTGACCTTGTCGTTCGGGATCAGAGTCTGCGTGAGCTGCACCCACACCGCTCCCTGCATCGCTGACGGCGTGCAGTTGCACGAGTGGTAGCCCCACGACGAGGAGCCGTCGTAGTCCATCTCCAGCGCCGCGTCGCGGGTCACCCGGATCTCGACCGGGGCGTGCATCATCGTGTCCACCCGCGCGTACGAGGGCAGCTGCTCCTCGTTCGCCATCGGGTTCTCGGTGAACGCGGGGGCGCGGTAGCGACCGGGCACCAGCAGCTCCCGGATCCGGCTCTGGAACGAGCGCCGCCCGTCCTCGATCACCTCGCGGATGAAGCGCTTGTAGGCGTCGACGCCCTCCTCGAGGATCACCCGCTCGACCGACTCGCGGACCATGTGGCACCCGGCGAGGCGCGTCTTCTCGTCCAGGGTCCAGTACATCGGGGTGCGCGTGCCCTTGAGCCCCGCCAGCACGTGGTCCCGCCACAGCTCGTCGTCGGACCCGACCTTCTTCGCCGGCAGGTCGATGCCGTCCTCGTAGCGCGAGATCGGGCCGACGGGCACCGACCCCGGCGTCTTCGCCCCGATGTCGATCTCGTGCGTGACGCCGGCCGCCCACCCGACGAGCTCCCCCTCCCAGAAGATCGGGACGATCGTCTGCACGTCGGCGTTGTGGACGTCGCCGATCATCGCGTCGTTGTTGGTGAAGATGTCGCCGGGCGCGATTCCCGGGTTGTCCTCGTAGCCCTGGCGGATCATGTACTTGATCGCGTCGGACATCGTGTGGACGTGGACGATGATCCCCGTCGACAGCGCGACCGAGTCGCCCTCCGGGGTGTACAGGGCAAAGCTCAGCTCGCCGATCTCCTTGACGATCGGCGAGGCGGAGATGTTGAGGGCCGTCTCGCGCGCGCTGACGAGCCCCCCGCGCAGGCGCGAGAACAGCTTCTCGAACCGAATCGGGTCCCCCGGCTTCAGCTCCAGCTCGTCGATGCCGACGTAATGGCCCGTCTCGGCGAACAGGCGCTCGGAGTCGAGCAGCATCTCGCGCGCGGTGCGGCCCTCCCATCCGATCGCGCCCTCGGGCTTCGCGAGCCGCTCGAGCTCCCGGGTCCGGTCGACTATCGCCCCCATCAACACCACCTGCCCCTCGCGTCGCCGACGCGTGCACAGCCGGCTGCTCTGTTGCCCTTCAGGCTCCGGCTCCGCGCCATCATCACTAGCTCCCTTCGCTGTGCTCGAGGTGGAAGATCCGGTTGCGGTCGAGCCTCGCCGTACGGCCAGGGGAGATCGCGAACGTGTCCGCCGGCGACTCGATGATCGCAGGGCCCTCGACCGCATGCCCGGCGCCGACGTCGGCCTGCTCGAAGATCGGGGTATCGGCCCATCCGGCCCGCCACCACACGTCGCGACACGCCTTCGGCTCCGGCGCCCCGCCGGCCTCGTCCTCGTCCGGGAGCGCCGGCTTCTCGACCTCGACGGCGCCGGTGACGATCACGTTCGTGACCAGGTAGCCGAGCTCCGGCGACCGCGCCGCCCGGGCGTAAAGCCTCCCGTACGCGTCCTCGAACGCCGCTACCAGCTGGTCAACCTGGCTTCCCTCGCTGAGCTCGTCATGCGGCGACGCGATCTCGAGGTCGTTGAGCTGGCCCATGTACTGCATGCGCACATAGCGGCGCAGGTCGATCCGGTCTTCGGGGACGCCCGACTTGGCGAACTCCTCGACGACGCGCTCGCGCAGCATCTCCCACCCCCCCGAGATGTAGATCCCGACCCCGGCCTTGGTGTCGTCGTCGGCGCCGGGCTCGATCGGCATGTCGATCGTCAGGTCGTAGCGGTACGCGTAGTCGCCGCACGCGCACCCGAAGGCGGAGAAGCCGGCGGCCCACGCGGGGACGAGGACCTCCCGGTAGGGCACGTCGTGGGTGTACCCGGCGGCGTGCAGCGGCCCGCCGCCGCCGTAGCACAGCAACGTGTAGTCGACCGGGGAGTAGCCCTTGCCGAGGACCTGCGCGACGGCCTCGTACTTGAGCGTCTCGTCGAAGAGCTCGATGACTCCGGCCGCTGCCGCCTCGACCGACAGCCCGAGCGGGTCCGCGATCTGCTCCGAGACCGCGGCGCGGGCCCGCTCGGCGTCGAGCTCGACCTCGCCGCCGAGGAAGTACTCGGGGTTGATCCGCCCCAGCACCAGGTTGAGGTCGGTGACCGACGGCGTGTCGAGCCCCGAGTCCGGCCACGACACGCCGATCGCCGCCCCGGCCGAGTCCGGGCCGAGTTCGGGCCGGCCGGAGTTGGGGTCGATGCGCACGAACGACCCCGTCCCGGCGCCGATCGAGTCGACCTGGACGAGCGGGATGTTGAGCAGGAAGCGGCCGACGTCGGGGATCTGGCGGATCGCGAACTCGCCGTCGGTGATCAGGGCGATGTCGAAGCTGGTGCCGCCGATGTCGGTGCAGACGAGGTTGCGCGCGGATCCCGAGTCGATCCGGTCGGCGAGGTAGCGGGCGCCGATCACGCCGCCGATCGGGCCCGAGATCAGCGTCCGGGCGAGCTCCTTGGCGTCGATCGAGATCGTCCCGCCGTGCGCGGCCATGATCCGGAGGTCGAAGCCGGCGCCCGCCTCGCGGGTTGCCTCCCGCACCCGGCGCAGCTGGTCGCGGGAGGGCTCGGCGGCGTACGCCTCGACGAGCGTCGAGTTGAGGCGCGGGAAGTCGCGCCGCATCGGGTACAGCTCCGATGACAGGAAGACCGGCAGCTCCGGGGCGACCTCGGCCGCGATCTCGCGGATCCGGTCCTCGTGCTGGGAGTTGCGGTAGCTGTACAGCAGGCTGACGACGATCGCCTCGGCGCCCGCGTCGGCGAGCTCGGAGACCGCCGTGCGGGCCTCGTCCTCGTACAGCGGGATCGCCTCGTCCCCGAACAGGTCGACGCGGCCCCGCACCCCTCTGATCCGCTCGCGGGGGACGAGCGGCTCGTTGTGGTGGTGGGTGGCGACGTGCAGGCGGTCCGAGTAGGGGTAGCCGAGGTAGGTCTGGATCCCGCGCTCGAGCCGCAGCATGTCCTCCATCCCGGCAGTGACGATCACGCCGACACGCCGGCCCTTGCGCTCCAGCAGGCGGTTAAGCATCGCGGTGCCCGAGTAGATCCCCGACACCATGTCCGGCAGCGCCTGCTCGGGCTCGAGCCCCCAGTGTCCGAGCGCGTCGCGGGTCGAGCTCATGAACCCCGCGGACTCGTCCTCGGGCGTCGTCTGGGCCTTGCCGACGACGAACTCGCCGGAGCGGTCGACGATGAAGGTGTCGGTCATCGTCCCACCGGCGTCGATCGCGAGCACACGTGGGTTGCGGCCGTTCGGGGAGTCGCTCCTCGGTGCGCCGCCGGCCACGGTCCGATTCTAGACACAGCGTCTGAACACTGTGTCGGCCCACGCTCCGGCATGAGAAAGCCCCCGCCCGGGGGCGGTGGCTCTCCCGACGGCGAGGGCCTGACGCTCAGCCCGAGACCAGGCTCACGCCGATCACGAACGTCAGCACCACGGTGGCGACCGCGATTCCGATCACGCTGCCGGCCGCATACGCGAGAACCTCGCGCTCCCCGCTCGGCCCCCCGTCGAACAGCCAGGTACGCATGCGCGTCGTCACTTGCACCTCTCTTTCCGTGCCTACGGGGTTAGCTGTCGGGCTCGCGCCGAAAGAGCAGCGCTACGGGTCACTCACCCGATTCGCCCCTAGGGGATGAATCCCCTTCCTGGGTCCCCCGCTCCCTGACGGATGTCAGGGACTCGGCAGGTTGCTGCCCCGCAAGATATAGGCTGGGACGGCGGGAGGCGCCCCACCCCACCGGTGCCTCTCAGCCGCCGCCGGGCACGAACTCGTCCGTAGCGAAGCGCTGCGGCGGTATCTCTTCGCCCGCGAGCCCGCCCTCGCGCAGAAACCGCGACAGCTCCGCGAACGCCTCGGGTCGCAGCGCGCCGAACCGCCCGTCGGGTGCCTGGAACAGCGGAAGGTAGGCGTCGAGCTGTGCCTCGGCGAGCTTGCGGTCGGTCTCGGGGACCTGGTCGACGAGCGCCTCGAGGCAGCGATCGGGGTTGTCGAGCGTGTCCTCGTAGCCGCGCACGGTCGCGTCGACGAACGCCCGCATCAGCTCCGGGTCGCTCTCGATCGCGTCGGCGGTCGAGAACGCCACCAGGCCCGGATAGCCCGGCCCGCCCCACTCGCCGAGCGGGAACGCCCGCACCTCCTCGCCGCGCTGCTCTAGCGCCGTCCCGTCAGCCGCCGGGTAGCCGGTGATCGCGTCGACGCGGCCGCTGTGGAGCGCGGGCACGGTGTTGAAGCCGATCGTGACGGTGTCGACAGCCTCTGGGTTGCCGTCATCGCCTTCAACGACCGCGTCGAGGACCGCGTCGTCGGACGGCACCCCCGTGACGCCGACCGTGCGGCCCCCCAGGTCACGGGGAGAGCGGATCCCGGCCTCCTCGAGCGTGATCACGCCGCCGAGGGGCTGCTGGACAACCGCCATGACCGCTTTCGCGCCGAGCCCGCGGTCGATCTGCTGGCCGACGTCGATCGCGTCGGCGAGCCCGAACGCGGCCCTGCCCTGGTCGATCAGCTTCAGCGTGTCCGATGTCGACGTCGGCTCGACGATCTCCAGCTCGAGATCGTTCGCCCCGTAGTAGCCGCGATCGAGCGCGCAGTAGATGCCGGTGTGGACGGCGTTGGGCACGAAGTCGAGCACCAGCGTCGCCTTCGTCGCCTCCGTCACCTCCTCGCCGCACCCCGCGAGCAGGACGGCCGCGGCGATCAGCGCCGCGAAGCGGACCGGGCGACTACGCCGCATCGCCGACCGCGAACCACGCCTCCCGCATGTCGACCCGGTCGCCGCGGAAAGCGACTCCCTCGCGCTCGAGCAGCTCGCGCTGCCTGCGCCCCTGGGCCAGCGACCCGTCCGCGCGCACCACCCGCTGCCACGGCACCTCCGGGTCGTGGCAGTCCGCCATCACCGCGCCCGCGAATCGCGGCGCCTCCGGGCACAGGTCGCCGTACGTGGTGACGAAGCCCTCGGGCACCGAGCGCGCCCGCCGCAGGACCTCGCCGGCGCGGGCCGAGTCGAGCATGCCGCAAGTATCCACGACGTGCGGGTAGGGTTCGTGCATGCTCTGGCTGATCATCGTCGTCGCGATCGTGGCGCTCCTCGCCGTCTGGGCGCTCGTCACCTACAACCGCCTCGTCCGCCTCAACGTCTCCGCCGAGGAGGGCGAGTCGGAGATCGACGTCCAGCTCAAGCGCCGCCACGACCTGATCCC
>DATAFB010000082.1:0-5595 GCA_036257695.1 Solirubrobacterales bacterium
GGTGATCGTCCCGCTGCTGATCCTGTGGGTCGGCTACGGAGAGCGCCTCGCGACCGGCACGAGCCTCGCGGCGATCCTCGTCATCGGCGCGCTCGGCGCCGCAGGCCAGGCGCTGTACGGAAACATCGACGTCCTCAAGGGCATGCTGGTCGGGATTCCGGCCGTCGGCGGCGTGATCGTTGGAACCGCGCTCCAGCAGCGCCTGCCGGAGCGGGCGGTGTCGCTGCTGTTCGCGCTGCTGCTGGTCGTAATCGCCGCGGGGCTGATCTTGTGATGGAGGAGGTGCTGGCCGCCCTGTTCGGATTCGCCGGCGGAGTGGTCGGCGGTTTGCTGGGGGTCGGAGGCGGGATCCTGTTCGTCCCGGCGCTGGCGATCTTCCTCGACGAGTCACAGGTCGGCGCGGAGGCCACGTCGCTGCTCGCGATCGTTCCGGTGGCGGCGGTCGGCACCTGGCGCCAAGCGCGCTATGGCAACGTCCGCCTCGCCGAGGGCCTGGCGATCGGCGGGTTGTCCGTGGTCGGGGTCGCCGCGGGCGTCGTGGTCGCCAACGCCGTCTCCCAGCGCGTGCTCGAGCTGTCGTTCGCCGCGCTGCTGATCTTTATCGCCGCGCGGCTCGTCCACCGCGCCGTGCGCCCCGAGCCGTTGCCTCCCGATGCCGCCTGAGCGCACCCTCGTCGTGACCCCCGAGGTCGCAATCCCGCTGCACGAGATCGAGCTGCGGGCAAGCCGCTCCTCCGGCCCGGGCGGCCAGCACGCCAACGTGACGGCGTCTCGGGTCGAGGCGAGCTTCGACGTCGAAGCCTCGGGCGCGCTGACGGAGGCGCAGCGGCGCCGGATCGTCGAGCGCGCGGGCAGGCGCGTCACCGCGGTGGCCCAGGACGCGAGGGGGCAGGCGCGCAATCGCGAGCTCGCGCTGGAACGGCTCGCCGACAAGCTCGCCGCGGCGCTCGCCCGGCCGCGCAGGCGCCGGCCGACACGCCCATCGCGCGCGCTGTCGGAGCGCCGCCTTGCCGACAAGCGGGCGCGCTCGCAGCGCAAGCGGGAAAGGCGCCGCCCGCCGCTCGACCAGTAGAAGCCGCTCTATAGACTGCCTGCCCGTCATGGACTTCAGGCTCGAGCTCGTCGCGATCCCGGTCACCGACGTCGAGCGCGCAAAGGACTTCTACATCGACAAGGCCGGGTTCAACGCCGACCACGACCACACGGTCAGCGACGAGATCCGGTTCGTGCAGCTGACCCCGCCCGGGTCGGCGTGCTCGATCGCGCTCGGCAAGGGCGTAACCGACGCGGAGCCCGGCTCGGTCCAGGGAATGCAGATGGTCGTCGACGACATCGAGGCGGCCCACGCCGAGCTCGCCGGGCGCGGGGTCGACGTCGCGGACGTCCAGGAGTTCCCGTGGGGAAAGTTCGTGTTCTTCAGCGATCCCGACGGGAATCGCTGGGCCGTCCAGCAGATCCCGTAATCCCGTCGGTGACCGCGCGATCTGCTCGCAGATCGGCGCACCCTAATGCTCCAGGGCGCCCTTGACGGAGGCGTCGAGGGCGTTGAGCCGGTACAGCGCCAGCGCCTCGGGTGAGCCGAGGCCGCGGCCTCCGGCGCCCGAGGTCGCGGGGCGCGCCGGGTCCGTGCCGTGGTGGGACAGGATGCAGTGCAACAGCGCCACGCGGTGCGCCTCGGGCAGTTCGCCGGCGGCACCGCCGACGATCTCGGCGCCGAGCGCAAGGTGGCCGAGCAGCCGCCCCTCCTCGGTGAGCCCGAACTCGGCCCCGTAGCTGAACTCGCGCACCTTGCCGACGTCGTGCAGCAGCGCGGCCGCCATCAGCAGGTCGGAGTCGAGCCGCGGGTGCAGGGGGCACAGCTCGGCGGCGAGCGTGGCCACCGAGACCGTGTGCTCTAGCAGGCCGCCGAGGTACGCGTGGTGGCCTGCCCGCGTGCACGGCGCGCGGCGAAACTCGGTCGCGACCGGGTCGGCGAACAGCACCCCCGCCACGACCTCGCGCAGGCCGGTGTCGTGCACCTCCCGCGCGAGGTGCTCGAGGAACCCCTCGAGCTCCTCGACCGACCGATACGCGGCTGGCAGGAACTCGGCGGGGTCGAACTCGCCGGCCTCGAGCCTGCGGACGTCGTCGAGCTCGGCCTGGAGCTCGCCCCGGAAGCGCTCCGTGCGACCGCGGACGCGAACCGCGTCGCCGGCGTCGAAGCGCGAGCCGACGCGGTCGACCTCGCGGAACACCCGGCCGGGGATCGCCCCGGAGCGGTCGCGGAGCTCCAGCGACAGGTACGGCGAGCCGTTGCGGGCGGTGAGCCGGTCCTTGCGCACGCACGCGAACCGCCCTTCGAACCGCTGGCCCGGCCGCAGCTTCGCGACCTCGGGGCGTCCGTTCGCAGTCGCGGATTCCACGCATTCGATCTTGCAGCCTGGGGCGGACAAGACGGCGCCGACGCGCCGGGCCGAAGACCCGCACCCGTTACGCTCGTTGTGTGGACGCGCTGATGTGGGAAGGGGATCCCCCGGAGCTGCGCTCTCCGATCCTGGTCGCCGCCTTCGCGGGTTGGAACGACGCGGCGAGCGCGGCGACCACCGCGCTCGAAGCGGTCGCCGTCTCGGTCGAGTCCGAGGTGGTGGCCCGGGTCGATCCGGAGGAGTTCTTTGACTTCCAGGACACGCGGCCGACGGTCCGGCTCACGGCGGGGCGCTCGCGACGAATCGAGTGGCCGGAGAACACGCTGATCTCGGCCCCGGTCCCGACCGCCGAGCGCGACCTGCTGCTGCTGAGCGGCACCGAGCCGAGCCTGAGATGGCGCAGGTTCACCGAGCTCGTGGTCGGGGCTGCGGAGCGGTTCGAGGCCGAGATGGTGGTGACTCTGGGGGCGCTGATAGCCGACGTCCCGCACACCCGGCCGATCCCGATCACGGGGCTGGCGTCGGACCCGGAGCTGGTCGAGCAGCTGGGCCTCAGCCGATCGAACTACGAGGGGCCGACGGGGATCGTCGGCGTGCTCCACGACGCGTGCCAGCGGCGGGAGCTCGCGTCGGCGAGCCTGTGGGCGGCGGTGCCCCACTACGTGGCGGCGGTGCCAAACCCGAAGGCCGCGCTGGCGCTGCTGCGACGGGTCGAGAGCCTGACCGGCGTCGCGATCGAGGCGTCCGAGCTCGAGGAGGCGGCGGAGCGGTTCGACGACCAGATCGACCGTGCCGTGGCCGCGAACCCCGAGATCGAGGAACTGGTGCAGCGGCTGGAGCAGGAGCAGGCCGAGTCGATCGAGCTCGGCGAGGCGGTCTCAGGCGAGGCGCTCGCGAGCGAGTTCCAGCGCTTCCTGCGCCAGCGCGGCGAGCACGGAAGCGACTCCTAAGCCTCGGACGCCGGGCAGATCAGCCGGTAGTCGCACCAGCTGCAGATCTCGTACGAGGGGCGCGGCTCGAAGTCCTGCGCCTGGATGCCCTCGGCGACCTCGAGCACCGTGCGCTCGACCCGCTCGCGGTCGTCGGGAGCGCTCGGCACCGGAACCTTCTCGTCCTCGAGCACGTACCAGTAGCTCCCGGACTCGGCCTCGATCTGCCACGACTCGCGGGCCCCGACCCGGTACAGCGCCAGCTGCAGGTCGCCGGCTAGCTCGGAGGCGGCGTTCGGGGTGCCGGTCTTGTAGTCGATCAGCTCGTAGCCACCCTCGGGGAGCCGGTCGACGCGGTCGATCCGCCCGCGCAGCTGGTGCGAGCCGATCTCGAAGTTGAACGCCCGCTCGAGCCACACCGGTACCGAGTCGGAGTGCACGTGGCGCTCCCAGTACCGGGTCAGCGCGGCGACGGCGCGGTCGCGGTACTGGAGCTCGTCGTCCGAGGACCCGAACCCGGCGCGCCGCCACCCGGCCTCGAACAGCCACAGCAGCCGGTCGAGCCCCTCGCGCTCGTGCTCGTCACCCGCCTCCGCCGAGGGCAGCTCGCGCTGGAGCTCGTCGGCGTGGAAGCGCTCCAGCACCTGGTGGATGAGGATCCCGAACCGCTGATTGATCGTCGGCTCCTCGGGGATCGCGAAGACGCGCGCGAACTTGTACTTCAGGGGGCAGATCCGGTACAGGTCGAGGTCCGAAGCCGACAGCGCGAGGCCCCCGCCGCGCCGCGGGATGAACGCCTCCAGCGATGGTTCGCGGCGCTCCGAGATCAGCTCGCGGCGGCGCCGCTGCTCGCGCTCCTCCTCGACGATGTACTCGTCGAGCACCGAGTCCGCGAGCATCGCCCGCTGCTCGGGCGTCGCCGCCTGGGCGACGAGCTCGTTGAGCGCCGCGAGCGCGTCAGCCGCCGGCTCCGACCCCGGGCGCTGCACCAGCGCGGCGAGCTTGACCAGCTCGAGAAACCGCGCCACCGCTCGGTCGACGTCGCCGGCCGTGTCGAGCCGCATCTCGCTCAGCGCGCCGCCCGCCCTCCACGACGCCTCCAGGACCTCGTCCTGGACCATGCGGTAGGTGGCGTGCAGCCCCTCCGCGGGGCCGAACAGCTCCTCCTCGTGGATCTCCTCCTCCCCGCCGACCGCGGACCGCGCCCGCTCGTACAGCGGCGACGGCTGCGCTGACCCGCGGTCGGTCTCCTCCGGCCATCCGAGCACGAGCGCGCGGCGGGCGCGGGTCATCGCCACGTACGCGAGCCGCGCGGCGTGGGCGGCGCTCAGCGTCTCGTCGGCGGCGGCGACGTCCTCGGCCAGCAGCTCGTCCGGGATCCACGCGTCGCGGGCGGGCCGCCCGGCGAACGCGCCGCGACGCAGCTCGAGGACGTAGACGTGGTCGAACTCGAGCCCCTTGACCTGCTCCGGCGCCGCGAGAAGCACGCCCGCCGGCGGCGGCCCAGCGAGCGGGTCGTCGCCCAGCTCCCCCGCCTCGGCGACGGCGGTCAGGTAGCGGACGAAGTCGCGCGTCGACGCCCGCGGCTCGCGCCGCGTCCACGCCGCGGCGACCTCCCCCAGCCGCGACAGGTTGACCAGCCGGTACGCGGTCTCGGGCGATGCGGCGAACAGCTGGTGGCGGCGCAGGCCGATGCGCTCGATCAGGCGCCGCACGAACACGTCCGCCCGCATCTCTTCGAGCGCCGCGGCGGCGCCGCGATAGAGCCTCAGGAAGGCCTGGATGCGGTCGCGGGCCTCGGGCGGCAGCTGCGGGCTCTCGAGCGCCGCCTCCAGCGCCGAGATCATGTCGAGCTTGCGGCGGCGGGCGATCAGCGTGCAGCGGGCGAGGTCGACCGACCGCAGCTCGATCGGAGGCCGAGTCAGCGCCCGCACCGCGGCCGGCGCGTCGTTCGGGTCGGCGAGCACGCGCAGCCACGCGATCGCGTCACGAACCTCGGGGCGCTGGAACAGTGCCGCGCCTCCCGCGACCCGGAACGGCACGTTGCGCTCCTCGAGCGCGGCCGCGACCAGCCTCCCCTCCGCCTGGACCGAGCCCACGATCGCGCACACCTGCTCCGGCAGCACGTCCTCGGTCGCGATCAGGTGCTCGACTTCGCGCGCGACCGCCTGAGCCTCGGCGCGCTGGTTGCGGGAGCGCCACAAGCGCACCACGCCGGGGCCTTCGGCGCCGTCGGCGGGCGGGTCGTCGCCGGCCACCGC
>DATAFB010000086.1:0-8777 GCA_036257695.1 Solirubrobacterales bacterium
CTCGGGCCTGTAGGCCTTGTGGGTGCGCCGGGTGAGGATCGCGGTCTCGACGTCCATCGCGAAAACGATAGAGAGCGCGATCTCCCGTGCGGGTGGGTCAGCCCGGCAGTCGCCGCCGGTAGACGAAGAAGCCGCCGACGAGCGCCACCGCCAGCACGCCGAGGCCGCCGAGCACGATCTGCGACGTGGTCGGCCCGCCGTCGCCGCCGGAGCTCTGCTCGAACTCGGGCACGCTAGGCCGGCCGGCCAGGTTCGACGCGGCGCGCTCGGCCTTGGTGCCCGAGGCCCGCCCGCTCGCCCGGTCGCGGTCGCGGCGCTTGGCGCCCTTCTCGGACTGCTTGGCGCCGTTCGACGACGCTCCCCCGTCGCCCCCATCGCCGCCCGACCCGCCGGGCGCCCTCGGCACCGCTGCGAGCGGGAAGGTCTTGCCGTTGACGGCGATAAGCCCCTGGCCGGTCACCCACACGGGGGTCTGGTCGCTGGACGCGGAGTAGCGGTAGTGGCCGTCGGACGCCTGGCGGGCGTCGAGGAAGTCGAACGGGCTGTTCCCCTTTGTGATCACCGACCCGGGGTTGGCGCCAGCCGCGATCAGTCCCTGTATCGCCCATGCGGTCGACTGCGAGTTGGTCGGCCCGGTCTCCGCGAGCGCCCAGCCGCCGTCGCGTTCCTGGGCGCGCTTCAGGTAGCGGGCCCCGTCGGCGGCCGGGTCTCCCCCGCTCCCGGCGGTGGCCAGCGCCTGCAGGGCGGCGCCGGTGCTGTCGGGCTCGCTCGGCTGCGAGGGCTGGTACCCCCAGCCGCCGTCGCGGTTCTGACCCTTGCGGAGCCAGGTCGCCGAGCGGGCGAGCTCGGAGCCGTCGGCGCCGGCAGCGTCGAGCGCGAAGATCCCGAACGCGGTCAGGTTCACCTGTGCCTGGAACGAGCCGTTGTCGCTGCGCCGGTCGCGAAGCGACCCGACGAGGTCGCGGCCGCCGAAGTCGCGAGCGCCGAGTCCGGCGCCGGCGAGCGCCAGGATCGTCCGCTCGAGGTCCCCGGTGGAGCGGACGCTCGACGCATTCGCGCGCAGGAAGTCGATCGGGGTGCGCCGCCCGAGGTCGAGCGGGTTGCGCCCCGCCGCCTCGAGTCCGAGCATCGCCCACCCGGTCATCGCCGGGCTCGACGAGCCGCCCGGCACGGTCCCGAAGCCGCCGTCGTCGTTGCGGGCGTCGAGCAGCCACCCGCGGGCGTCCGCCGCTGCGTCCGCCGCCTCCGCGTCGGCCGCGGCCGCGGACCGCGAGCCGCCGAAGACGGCGAGCGCCGCTCCACCCGCGACCACCAGCGCCGCGAGCACGCTCGCGACAGCGGGGTGCGCCGGGCGCCACCGGAACTCGCACCGGGCGCGGAATCGCTCCAGCATCCGCACCAGCGCCGGCCCCGCGAGGAGCGCGAGCGCCACGTTGCCGGCCGCGTGGGCGATGTTGAACGGCAGGCCGCGCGCCGAGATCGCGAGGTAACGCTCGAGCGACTGTTCGCCGCCGTAGGTGACCATCACCGAGAGGTCGAGCAGCGCCCCGTACGCGAGCCCCGCTACGCCGCACGCGGCCGCGAGCCCGATTCGGCCGAGCCGCCGGCCGGTCGCGGCGGCCAGCGCCGCTCCCCCGATCCCGACCATCCCCCAGCCGGCCATCTGCCACGGGGTCCACGGCCCCTGGCCGAACCAGAAGTTCGACACCAGCGCCGCGAGCGCCCCAACCACGAACGCGGGGCCGCCGCCGATCGCGTATCCCGTGATCAGAACGATGTCGGTCGTCGGCTTTACGTTCGGGATCGGCGCGAAGACGAGCCTGCCGGCGATCGCGAGCGCCGCGAGCGCGGCCACCAGCGCGACGATCCGCGACGGCGGTCGCGACCGCTCGTACCAGGCGAAGCCGCCGACGATCACGACGGCAAGGATCACGACGCTCGCTGCCTGCCAGCTCATCCGTCCTCCACCGGTTGCGGCGCCGACGCGCGGAGCAGCTCGGCCCCCTGCTCCGGGGTGATCGCGCGGTCGGAGTCGAGGATCCGGGCGACCTCGGTCGCGAAGTACCACCCGCCCGACAGCACGTCGGCGGCCGGCCCGTCGGCGATCACCTCGCCGTCGCCGAGCAGCACAACGCGCGCGGCGAATCGGGCCGCGAACTCGACGTCGTGGGTGGCCACCACGACGGCTGTCGCGCCGCCGGCGAGCCCCCGGATCCGGTGCGCGAGCTCGTCCTTTCGCGCGCGGTCCATTCCCCGGGTCGGCTCGTCGAGGCAGACGAGCCCGGGAGCCGCCTCGTCCTCGCCGCGCCCCGCCATCACGATCGCGAGCGCGAGCCGCTGACGCTCGCCGCCCGAGAGGTCGCGGGGGTCGACATCGGCCGCCCAGCCGAGATCCGCCGCCTCGAGCGCGCGGCGGCCTACCTCGCCCGGGAGTTCGTCGGCCACGCGCTCGTGGACGAGGAAGTCGTCGGGCGTCTGGGAGAGCAAAGCGCACCCGAGCGGCGCCTCGATCCGGCCCCGCGCCGGCTTCACGGCGCCGGCCGCGGCGCGCAGCAGGGTGCTCTTGCCGGCGCCGTTGCGACCCATCAGCGCGACCCGCTCGCCGGCTCCGATCGCGAGGTCGACCTCCCGGAGGACGTCGCGCTGGCCGAACTCGATCCATAGATCTTCGACAGTCAGCGCGGGCGGCCGGATGGCGGCCGAGCGTTTTGCGCGTTCCCGAGGGCGCGGCGCAGCAGCGCCCGAGGGGTTGCGAGCGAGGTCGCCATCCGGGCGCCCGTCTCGCAACACTTCGCGCGCCTCGCGGACGCCGACCGGCAGCGGGCGCAGGCCGGCGAGGTCGAAGAGCCGCGCTCCCGGCGTGGCGAGGGCGGGGTCGTTCGCGAGCGCCCACTCGAGGAACTCGGCGGGACGGCCGTCGAACCCGACCGCCCCGTCGCGCATCGCGATCGCGCGATCGGCGGCCCCGAGGCAGCGCTCGAGCCGGTGCTCGCAGACGACGATCGTCGTGCCCCACTGCTCGTTCAGCCGCCGAAGCAGCCACACCAGCTCGTCGCCGGCCACGGGATCGAGCTGCGAGGTCGGCTCGTCGAGGAGGACCAGAGGGGGGCGGGTGACGAGCGCGGCGGCGAGTGCGACCCGCTGGAGCTCGCCGCCCGACAGCGTGTCGGTGGTCCGGTCAAGGAGCGCGGGGATCGCCAGCGCCAGCGCCACCTCCTCGACCGCCCGCGCGCGGCGCGCCGCGGGCTCGGCGCGAAGCTCCAGCGGCAGCTCGATCTCGGCGCGGACCGTGGTCGAGACGATCTGGCTCTCGGGATCCTGGGAGACGACCCCGACGACGCGGGCGAGCTCTCCGGGGCCGTGCTCGCGCGCGTCGAGCCCCGCGACCTCGACGCGGCCGGCGACCTCGCCGCCGTGGAAGTGCGGCACCAGCCCGCACGCCGCCCGGATCAGGGTGGACTTTCCCGATCCCGACCGGCCGGCGAGCACGACGAGCTCGCCCGGAGCCAGCGCGACGCTGACCCGCGCCAGCGCGTCGCGATCCGCGCCCGGGTACCTGTAGGTCAGGTCCCCGACCTCGAGCACGCGAGCCCGGTCAGTCATGCGCCCCGGCCTCCCTCGTTCGCAGCCCGGCGCCCCGCGGCCGGCGGCGGGCGAACGGCAGCGCGGCGATGACCGGCAGGGCCGCGCTCAGCACGAGCGTCGCCGCGCCGGCTTCGATTGCCAGCTCCGGGTACGTGTCGAAGCCGCCGATTCCGGCGAGCCGCGCGCCGACCGCGATCGCCGCGATCGCGACGCCGGCGGCGACGAAGCGGCGATCCCACCGCGAGCGGCGGCGCACAGCCCGGACACGGCCCGGAAGCGCGTACCCCCGCAGCTCGAGCGTCGCGGCGACGTCGAGGGCGCGGTCGAGCGAGCCCCCCACGAGCCTGCGCACGAGCGCGGCATGGCCGATCGGCGCCGCGCCGGGCCCGCGCAGCTCCGCCGCCTCGCGGAGGCGCGCGAGGTCTCCGGCCGCCACCGGGACCATCCGCGACACCAGCGTCGCCGTCAGCGCCGAGCGGCGAGCGACCGGGCGCACGAGCCTCAGCACGCGGTCGGGGTCGACGCACGCCGACCACACCGCGAACGCCATCGTCACGACCACGATCCGCATTGCGAGAACCCCGCCCGCGGCGAGCGACTCGAGCGTCACGTCCATCGGCCCCAGCACCGGCACGTCGTAGCCGCGCACGAGCACCGTCTCGCCGCGGTCGGTGACCAGCACGTTGACGACGACGAGCGTCGCCCCGAGCCACAGCCCCCAGCGCAGCGACACCGCGAGCGCGCGGCGCGCGCCCGCCGCGAGCCCCGCGACCGCCACCGCTGCGGCTGCGCCGGCGAGGACGATCGGGCTCGAGAACACGAACGCGACCACCGCGATCGAGCCGAGGTAGGCGGCCGCGGCCGGTGCCGAGGCCGCCTGGAGGCGGCCCGGGCGGGGCGTGTACGCGAGGGCGCTTCGCATCACCGCCCCACCACCGGCAGCGCCTGCTCCTCGCCGCGCTCGTCGACCGCGACCGCATAGTGGTCGCGCAGCGAGTCGGCGTCGAGGAGCTCGATCGCGGCGTCCACCCCCGCGTCGTCGGTCCCGGTCACGACCCACGCCGGCTGCTGCTCGCCGAGCCTCACCGCCGCGACCAGTCCCGCCCCGTCGGCGGAGCGGAACGCGACCCGGTCGCGGGGGTCGAGCGCGACCAGCTGGTACTCGCCTGCGACGCCGAGCTCGAGGTCCGCGTACACCCCGCTCGCCGCCGGCCCGTCCTCGATCTGCGCCGCCGCTTCGTCCTGGCGCACTTCCTCCCACGGGCCGACGACGACGCGCAGCAGCTCCTCGCCGAGCCGCGCGCGCTCCGTCGACACGCTTGCCGCGACGCCCTCCTCCTCGAGCCGGTCGGCGACGGCGGAGCAGTCCTCCTCGGCCGAGAAGCAGTCGATCCGGACCGGGAAAGCCTTGCCCTCGGACCCGTGCGCGAACGGTTCCGGCCATGACCCGACGACCGCCGGCGCGCGCATCGCGGCGCTCCACTCGCGGTAGTCCCACCACACCCGGTCGCCGCCGTACACGCGCGCCTCCACGGCGCCGACCGAGGACTCGATCCCGTTGACGAAGAAGAACCAGTCGAAGCGGCGCCCGCCGCGCTCGGCGCTCTCGAGGCCGTCGATCGACTGCACGAACCCCCCGCCGTAGCGAGTGGTGATGTCGGCCTCGCCGTCGAGGAAGCGCATCACGGTCTCCGACTCCGGCGGGTCGGGATGCGTCGCCTCGACGAGCCGCTCCGAGCCGAAGTCCCGGGTCACGGTCAGCGTCGCGTCGCCCTCCGACACAGAGCCGGGTCCGAACCCGCAGCCAACGGCTGCGGCGGCGCCCGCAAGCGCCACCGCAGCCGCGAGGCCGGAGCGAAACCTCATCTCACGACCACCGGCAAGTTCGCTTGCGAACTTGCCGAATGGCACTACCTTTCCTTCACCTTCTCGCACGCCTTCGTCGTGTCGTCCGCGTCGACGATCGCGACGTCGCGCCTGCCGGTCCCGCAGTTGATGTAATCCGGGGCGTCGCCGCGCGCCTTGACGCGGTCGTTGGCGCCGCGCGCCTTGATCCTGTCGGCGAGCGTCGTGCCCTTGACTTTGTCCGGCTTGTCCGTGCCAGCGATCGTCTGCTGCGGCGAGCATCCGGCCGCCGAGTCGGCAACACACACCCGCGCCTCGTTCGACGGGATGTCGGAGCCCAGGGTCGCGCGCAGCGTCGCGTCGCTTGACCCGACCCCGACGCTCGCCCTGCCCGCAGTGTCCGTCGTGGCCGGCGCATCGCCGCCGCTCACAGTTGCGCCGGCGGCCGGCGTCCGGGTGCCGTCGTCGGCGTAGCTGACGACCTCGACCTCGGCCTGGCCGCCCGGCTCGACCCGTGCCGGCGCCTCGAGCGCCAGCTCGGGCGGGTACGGGAACGACGGCGCCAGGTACCACAGCACCTCGTCGCCCTTCTTCACCGCGAGCTGGTCGCCGCCGACCTGCGCACCGGCGTGGTTGGCCTTCAGGTACCAGGAGGCGGACCCCTGGGCCTGGAAGCCCCCGATCCCGCACACGCCGAGACCGAAGTCGAACGCGTCGGTGACCAACAGCGGCCGCACGTCGCGCGCCGTCGCCGACGCGTCCTCCACCGCGCCGAGCGCCGTGGGGCCGGAGAGCTTCACGCGGGCGCCGCTGCCGCCGCTGCCCTGCCCGAAGCACAGTGCGTTCGGATCGGTCGGCACCTTGACGGTGCCGGTGTACTGGACCTGGTGCGCGAGGTCCTGCCCGTCGGGGCCGACGACCCGCAGCTCGGCGCGGACGGTCTTCGACTTCGCGCCGGCGAGCGCCGGAACCGTGAACGCGATCGCGACCGCGCAGGCGAGCGTCAGCCCGATCGGCCGTAAGACGGTACGTCTTGGCATCTAAGCCACCCTTTCCTCGAGGGTCGACTGGCTCGGCCGGGGACAGGTCTCCTGGCTTCCGGGACGGGCGTCGCGCCTTCCCGGGACGGCCGGCGGCCGTCCCAGTGGCTGAGCGTCGCTCCCGCGACGCCCCACTTACCCGGTCACAGTGGCGGGACCGCGCCGGATTCGCACCGGACTTCCCTTGACCACCGGCCGTATGTGGGCGGGGAGTCTACCCCGCCGGATGGATCAGCCCTTGCGCGCTTGTACCTGCTTCTTGAGCTCGTCGACGACCTGCGGCATGTCGCGCTTCATCTTGTCGAGCTCCCAGTGCGCGATCTTGATCACCCGCAGCGGCGAGGTCGCGATCACGCTCGCCGAGCGTTGCTCGCCCTCGAGCAGCGCCTGCTCGCCGAACACGTCGCCGGGTCCGAGCTCCGCGAGCTGTTGGCCGTCGCGCTCGACCTTCGCGGTCCCGTCCTCGATCGCGTAGAAGTCGTTTGCGTACCCGCCCTCCCTGACCACCGCCGCGCCCTCGGGATGGGACTCCAGCTCCGCGAACGTGGCGACCTTCCTCAGGGCGTCGTCCGGGACGTCCCGGAACAGGGGAATGCTCTTCAACTGGCTGACGTCCACTGCTCCTCCTCCGGGTCGGCTGCGCCCGAGAACCTATATCACCGGCGACGCGTCAGGGCGGGTAGACCCAGGTCGCGAACAGCGCCGTCGACAGGACGAGCAGCGAGCCCGACGTCACCAGCACCCGGCGCAGGCGGCCGCGCTCCTGCGCCCACAGCGCCAGCGCGATCCACAGCGGGAAGAGCACGAGCATGAACCGCGGCAGCGACTTCAGGGGCTCGTCGAGCGCCGGCACCGACAGCGGCAGCAGCAGCCCCGCGACGGCCCACGTCACATACGCGGCCGGTAGCCGGTGGATCGCCTCGCGCACCAGCCACACCGCCAGGACCAGGAACCCGAACAGGGCCAGGTTCCGCGCCGCGACCAGCTCCGCGACCTGGCCCTCGGCGGGCACCGCCGAGGTGCCGACCCCTGGCACGAGCTCGACCAGCCCCGCAACCGCCGACCACGCGCCGAGCGCGAGGCCGCCGACGAGCGGGACCGTCGTCCTGCGCCACTCCGCCTGGGCCGAGAGCGCCGACAGCGGGTCGCCCGTCGTCGCCCACAGAAAGCCGAGGTACGCGACGACTCCCGCCGGGACGAGCGCGAGCCACAGCACGTCCGGCGCGAGCCGGTGGCGCGGACGCCAGCCCGCGGCGATTCCGTGCCGGGGTCGGTCGGCCCGCGGTCCGTAGAGGTACATGAACACGAGCGGGATCATCAGCAGCGCGCCGGAGCTGCGCGCCGCCGTGGCGAGCCCCGCCGCGAGGCCCGCCAGCGGCCACCGACCCAGCCTCGCCGCGTAGATCGCGCCGACCGACAGCAGCAGGAACAGGCCCTCGGAATACACCGCCGACAGCACGACCGCGCTCGGGAACCAGGCCACGATCAGGATCACCGCGCGAGCTGTGTCGGTTCCGAAGTCGAGCTCGACGAGGCGGTGGAGGAGGTACATCCCGCCGAGCGCGCACGCGCATGACGCGACGAGCCCGGCGAGCAGCGGCGTCGTCAGCGGCGCGGCGAGCGCGACGAGCGCCGGGTACAACGGGAAGAACGCGGCGTGGTCGGGCAGGTCATACCCGTACTGGGCGACCTCCAGGTACCAGACCGAGTCCCACCGCGCCCCCGGTGCGACGAGCAGGTTTGGCAGCGTCTCGTCGAACGGGATCGTGAGCCAGAAGGGATCGAGCCGCGGCGACGTCTCCCCCGCGGTGCCGACGGCCAGCACCGCCCCCATCCCGACGACCCAGATCACCACCCGGGAGATCCAGAACGCCGACCACACGTTGCGCAGCGCGACGAGCTGGTCCTCGGCCAGCGGCAGGGCCGACCGCAGCCGCGCGGCATAGCTGTACGGCTCGCTCACCACCCGCATCCTGCCATCGACGTGGGCGGCAGCGTGTTTCGGGGCGGTGAAGCCGGCGCGTTCAGGCCGGCGCGAGCTCGGTCGCCGGCTGGCTGACCTCGCCCCTGCCGATGTAGCTCATTTATGTCGGCGCCGAGCATCGGGCGCGAAGCGCCCGATGCGAGGCGAGTAGCAGGTGGATGTCATGTTGGGAGCTCCCGTCCCAGCCACTCGGTGTAGAAGCCCTCGAGGTCGGGCAGGAAGTCGTGCACGACCGGATACCCCGGCGGCACCGCCTCGACCTCGAGCAGCGTCTTGCACCCGGGGCAGAAGTACTCGCGCAGGTGGTTCCACCGTGGGTCGCC
>DATAFB010000089.1:0-4130 GCA_036257695.1 Solirubrobacterales bacterium
CAGGCGTCGCGGAAGCGGTACCCGACGCCCCGGACCGTGAAGATGTACTCGGGGTCGCTCGGGTCCTGCTCGATCTTCTCCCGGAGGTGCCGCACGTGGACGTCGATCGTCCGCGGATCGCGGTACGCGGCGCCCCCCCAGAGCTTGTCGAGGAGCGCCTGCCGCGTGTAGACGCGTCCGGGAGTCGAGGCGAGCGTCCGCAGTAGCTCGAACTCGAGGTAGGTGAGCTGCGCCTCCTCGCCGCGGATCTCGACCGCCCGCCGGGGGAGGTCGATCCTCAGCGCGTCGGACTCGATCACCTCGACGGCCTCCGGCTGCGGCGCCAGGCTGGCGCGGCGCATGGCAGCCCGGATCCTCGACCGAAGCTCCCTGATCGAGAACGGCTTCGTGATGTAGTCGTCGGCACCCATCTCGAGGCCGAGTACCTTGTCCCCCTCGTCGTCCTGCTCCAGCGCCTCGCGGCCGTCGTGGGCCCGGACGACCTCGTATCCCTCCTTCTGCAACGGATAGGAGAGCAGCTTCTGGACCGCCTGCTCGTCATCCACGAGGAGGATTCGAGCCATCGACAAAGTATCCGCCAAGTTCGCAAGCGAACTTGGCGGTCACCGGCAGGATGATCGACTGGAGGCTGTACAGGCTCGGCTTCGTCCCCGCCCTGCTCGCGGTGGTCATCATCCTGTTCTCGCTCGAGCCGGCGCCGGACCCGCTCGAGGCGCCGGTGTCGCTGAGCGAGTTCGACGCCGAGGGCGCGACCCGGACCGCGCGCACGATCGCCGAGCGGGCGCCGGAGCGCACGCCCGGCAGCACCGGAGACGCCGCGACCGCCGATCTCGTCGAGGATCGCTTCTCCGGGATCGCGAGCGCCGAGGTCTCCGAGCAGAGCATCTCGTCGAGCTTCGACGGCGACGACATCGAGACCCGCAACGTGATCGCCACCCTCCCCGGCGACTCCGAGCGGCGGATCGTCGTCCTCGCGCCGCGCGACTCGGCGACCGGGCCCGGCGCCGCCAGCAGCGCCGCCGCGACCGCGGTGCTGCTCGAGCTCGCCGACACCTTCGGCGGCGCCTCCCACGACCGCACGCTCGTCTTCGTCTCCACCGCCGGGGCCAGCGACGGGGCGGTGGGCGCGCGCGAGTTCGCGGACAGCTACCCGGAGCGGGGGCTGATCGACTCGGCGCTCGCGATCTCCCAGCCGGGCGCGCTGCACCGCGGTCCTCCGTTCGTGATCCCGTGGTCGTCCGGGCGCCAGAGCACGGCGATCCAGCTCACCCTGACCGCGGAGGACGTCGTCTCCGCCGAGCTCGGCGAGCCGGCCACGACCGAGAGCGCACTCGGCGACCTCGTGCGCCTCGCGCTTCCCACCGGCCTCGGCGAGCAGGCCCCCTTGATCGAGGAGGGCATCGACGCGATCGCGATCAGCTCGGCCGGCGAGCGGCCCCTGCCTCCGGAGGAGGACGGCCCCGAGTCGCTGTCGACCGCCACGCTCGCCGAGCTGGGCCAGGCCGCGCAGACGATCGTGCTCGCTCTGGACTCCGCCCCCGAGGCCCCTGAGCACGGGCCGGACGCGTACGTCGCTCTCGGGGACAACCTGGTGCCGGGGTGGACGATCGCGATGCTCGCGCTGACGCTCCTGGTCCCCGCCGTGGTCGTCGCGGTGGACGGCTATGCCCGCGCCCTGCGGCGCGGCCGCGCGCGCCCCCGCGACCTCGGCTGGGTCGTGGGACGGTCGCTCCCGTTCCTCGGGACGCTCCTCCTCGCCTACCTGCTGGCCGCGATCGGCCTGCTCCCGAGCCCGCGCTTTCCCTACGACCCGGGGCGGTTCGGGGACGCGTGGCGGGTCGCGATCGTGCTGGTGCTGCTGATCGGCGCGTTCGGCGCCGCGTGCTACGCGACCCAGCCGTTCCGCGTCCCGCGCCGGTCGCACCCCGCCGGGCTTGCGCTCGCCGCCGGCGCGGTGATCTCGGTCGCCGCGCTGCTGCTGTGGCTCCTCAACCCTTTCCTCGCGCTGTTCGCGGTGCCGGCGGCACACGCGTGGCTCGCCGCGACGATCGCCGATCCGAGGACGCGGGTCTGGGCGACGTTCGCGGCCGTGGCGGCGTCGACGGTCCCGATCGCCGTCGCGCTCGTCGTGCTCACCGACCGGCTCGAGGTCGGAGCCGGGCTGCCGTGGCACCTGCTGCTGATGGTCGCCGGGGGCCACCTCGACCCTGGCACGTCGCTGCTGGCGTGCGTGTTCGCTGGATCGCTGATCGCGGCGCTCGCGGCCGCGCTGGCCTCCTCGAGGGCGGGCTCGGAGCCCGAGATCTCCGTCCGCGGGCCGGCGGCTCCGGCGCCCCCCCGAACGGGGGTGGACGATAGACGGATCTCCGATGTGCAACCGCTAACGATTCGCCGCCGTCGTGCCGATTAAGGGGGGGAAGCGCCAACCACGCGTGCATCGACCGAAATGTCGCGATTCACACTCCCAGGTGACGAGCACGTCACTGCCTTGCGGCGACGGATCGCTACGGGTGATTACGCGGTCAACGCGGGCAACGTCGCGAATTCGATCGTTCGCAAGCTCAAGGACATCAACCGGGTCCGCCGTGTGATGGCCGACGCCGCAGATGGTCGAAGCCCGGAGGCGGCCGACGAGGACCGTCGGTCGCCCGAATCCTGACCCCGCCCTCGGCGGAGGTCAGGCCGACAGGGGTGAGGGAGACTCCAGCCGCCGAGCAGGCGCGGCGGGCTTCGCCGACCCTCGACTCGGGCACGATGGCGAGGAGCTCGTAGTCCTCGCCTCCGCCCAGGGCGAGGTCGTACGGGTCGAGGCCGGCGGCCTCCGCCACGTCGGCGACCCCGGCCTCGATCGGGAGATGCTCCAGCTCGAGCTCGATCCCGACCCCGCTCGCCGCCGCGAGCTGGGCGGCGTCGGCGGCGAGCCCGTCGCTGACGTCGATCATCGCCGTGGCTCCCGCGGCGGCGAGCCCGGCCCCGGCGGCCAGCCTCGCCGTCGGCTCGAGCTGCCGCGTTCGCAGCGCCGCCGCGGTGTTGGCGTCCACGGCGCCGGCGAGGTCGGCGCGCTCTAGCAGGAGCAGGCCCGCCGCCGCGCCTCCCAGCTCGCCGGTGACGGCCACCGTCTCCCCCGCCGCGGCACCGTCGCGAGCGACGAAGGCTTCGGGGTCCGACAGCCGCCCCACCGCCGTGATCGCAAGGAACAGCGCCGGAGCACTGGTTACGTCCCCGCCGACCACGGCGGTGCCCGTCTCGTCGGCGACCCGCGCGAGCCCCGAATACAGCTCCAGACACTCGTCCTCGCCCGTGTCCTCCGGGAGCCCGACCGCGACGTAGGCCTCGCCGGGGGTCGCGCCCATCGCCGCCAGGTCCGACAGCGCAGCGGCGAGCGCCTTGGCGCCGATCGACGCCGGCGGGGCGGTGTCGCGGCGGAAGTGGACCCCGTCCACGAACGCGTCGACCGAGGTGACCGTCGCGCCCCCGGGGACCGTCACGGCGGCGTCGTCGCCGATCCCGACAGTGGCCGCCGACTCCGATCGCGAGCCGCTGTCGAGCAACTCGGCGAGCCGCGCGATCAGTTCATGCTCCCGGCCATCCCGCATCTCGGGCTCACGGGTCACGAGCCCATTGAACCTGAACTCGACCGGCAAGTTCGCTCGAGAACTTGACGAATGACTACAGCGCGGTGGGCAGCTGCAGCGCGCACACCGCGAGCACGACCGCGACGACCGCCCGGTCGCGGGCGACGGCGGCGAACGGCAGCGCCCAGATCACGTACCAGGGGACGAGCCACGCGCTCGCGACGAGCAGCCCGGCGACGGCCCACGCCGTCGCCCGCAGCCAGTCCCCGCCGCGCCATGTCCATCGCAGCAGCCACGCGACCAGGACCGCGTACGCGGCGAGGAACACGTACCGAACCGGGTCCTCCACGACCCCGGCGACCCGCGCGACCGTGCTCGGCACGCTGTAGTGGCTCGACTCGTTCTGGTTCCCGCCGATGAGCCCGAGCGCGTTGACGGCGTCGCCGCCGAACACGGCCACGCTGACCGCGGCGAGCGCGGTGGCTGCCACCGCAGCGCCCGCCACGAGGCGGCCGGGCCGGTCGGTGCCGAGGGCGGCGAACGGCGCCGCGAACG
>DATAFB010000091.1:0-6106 GCA_036257695.1 Solirubrobacterales bacterium
TGTGGATCGTCCAGCCCGACGAGTCGGGGCTCGACTCGTCGCCGAAGTTCGACCCCGTGTGGGGATGGCGCGCGCACGCGAGGCTCGGCTTCCCGCTGCTGGTGCGGCGCAACCGCGGGCTCGCGTGGGACGCGCGGGCGATCCTCGGCGCCGGCGGGCCGGTGCTGTGCGAGGTGGTGGTCAACGTGCTGTGGTGCCTGTCGCTGCTCGCCGCGGGGCGGCCGTCGGTGACGCCGGCGATCGTCGCCCGCCTGTACGACGAGCGGAGGGGGCTGTTCTATGACGAGGCGCTGCCGTCCGGCCTCCGCCCCGCGGTCCAGACGTGGGCCGCGCTGGCGCCGCTCGCGCTCCCCGACCTGCCCCAGGAGATCGGGCGGCGGCTGGTCGAGGAGCACCTGCTCGACAGGCGCCGGTTCTGGCTCCCGGTCCCGCCGCCGTCGGTGGCGGCGACCGAGCCGGCGTTCGACCCCGGCAGCGGCCGCAGCGGCCTGGTGCGCCGCTACTGGCGCGGCGCGACGTGGGTCAACGCGGCGTGGCTGGTGTGGATCGGCCTGCACCGGCTGGGGTTTGCAGAGCGCGCACAGGAGATGGCCGACGCGCTCGCGCGGACCGCGCTCCGGGAGGGCCTGTGGGAGTACTACAACCCGTTCGACGGCCGCGGCCACGCCGCGCGCGACTTCGCGTGGTCGAGCCTGCTCGTGGAGATGGCCGACCCGGACCCGGCGGCGGCCGCCAGCTACTTGTAGCGGTAAGTAATCCTGCCGCGGTCGAGGTCGTAGGGCGAGAGCTCGATCTTCACCCGGTCCCCGGGGAGGATGCGGATGTAGTGGCGGCGCATCTTGCCCGAGATGTGGCCGAGGATCTCGTGGTCGTTGTCGAGCTTGACCTTGAACATCGTGTTCGGCAGGGCCTCTGTGACCTCGCCCTCCATCTCGATCTTCTCTTCCTTCGCCATCGGCGCGCAGGGTAGCAACGGCTTCGTAGTCGCCGATCGTGGATCAGCGGCCCTCGAATTTCGCCTTGCCGGGCCCCTCGGTGAGGAACGACTCAACGGCGTTTTTGAGGTCCTCGGAGGCGAACAGCCTGGCGAACTGGTCGGGTGTGACCCGGTCCGCCTCGTCGACTCCGCCCGCCCTGAAGCCGCGGACGATGCGCTTCGTGGCAGCGTGGGCGACGGTCGGGCCGTCGGCGAGCCGGTGGGCGAACCTCATCCCCTTGTCGAGCAGCTCGTCGTCCCCTACAACGCGGTTGACGACGTTCCAGCGCTCGAGCGTCGCCGCCTCGTACAGGCCCGCGGACATCACGAACTCCACCGCCCGCGCCGGGCCGGCGCGCTCCGCCATCCGCTGCGTCCCACCGGCGCCCGGCGTCAGCCCGACGACCGCCTCGACGAGGCCGAACCGGGCCGACACGGTCGCCCAGATCATGTCGCACGCGAGAGAGACCTCCAGCCCCGCGGTCAGGCACAGCCCGTGGACGAGCGCGAGGGTCGGGATCTCGAGCTCCTCGATGCGCCGCGCGGTCGCGATCAGCTCGCCGAACGAGTCGGCCGCCGTGCCCTCGTCCACCGCGCGCTTGAAGTCGTTGACGTCGGCGCCGCCCGTGAACACGTCCCCCTCGGCTCGCCACACCATCGCCCTCGCGTCGGAGGACTCGATCTCGTCGACTGCGTCGACGAGCGCCCACCACGCGTCGGCCCCGAACAGGTTCAGCGGCGGGTTGTCGAGCACCATCACCGCGACGTTGCCGTCGCGCTCCAGCCTCACCGGACGATCCGCCATCAGCCCCTGATCCTGTCCGCCACCGCGGCGATCTCGTCCGCCTCCGCGCCGCGCGGGATCCACGGCAGCTTCAGCGGGTCGTCCTCGTAGCGCGGGATCACGTGCAGGTGGTAGTGGAAGACGGTCTGCCACGCGGCCGGCCGGCAGGCGTTGAGGATGTTGAAGCCGTCGGGCTCGAGCGTCTCGTCCATCCTGCGGGCCAGGCGCCGCGCGGCTGTCATCGTCCGCTCGAGGTCCTCATCGGGAGTGTCCATGAGGTCGGCGGAGTGGCGGCGCGGGACGACCAGCGCGTGCCCCGGGGTCGCCGGGTTGAGGTCCATGAACGCGACCGTGTGCTCGTCCGAGTCGACGATCTGGGCCGCCAGGTCACCGGCGACGATGCCGCAGAAGATGCAGTCGTTCACCGGGCGGCAGCGTATATACCGGCGCCGAGCATTGGGGCGAAGCCCCAACTGCGAGGCGGCTGGCAGCTCATCCGTTCTGATTCCCGAGGGCCCGCCGCGCGAGCTCGACAGCTTCGTCGCGCGACGAGATCTCGCCCGCGAACCGCGCCGCCTCGATCTCGCCCAGCAGCCGCCCCAGCTCCGGGCCGGGCTCGATTCCGAGCTCGGCCGCGAGCTCGTCGCCGCGGATCGGCGCCTCGGGCGGGCCGGAGCGCCGCCACTCCAGACCCTCGGAGATCATCTCCCGCGCGAGCTCGAGATGCGCGTCGATCGCCCCCGACCGGGTCCGCGGACCCTGGGTCGCAAGCCGGTCGGCGACCGTTAGCAGCGTCACGTCGACGGTCTCGGGCGCGGTGCGCTTGAGGTATTCGTATACGTCCCGCCGCGACAGCGGGCGCTCGTGGACGAGGAACCCGAGCCGCAGGTGGTTGCGGGTCAGCGACTGCAGGTACGAGGTCAGCCGCCGGCTGGCGCGCAGCCGGGAGCAGATCTCGCCGACGATCCGCACGCCCTCCTCGTCGTGGCCGATGAACAGGACCCGGCCGCCCTCGGCGACCGTCCGCGTCTCCGGCTTGCCGAGGTCGTGGAACAGCGCCGCGAACCGGAGCCCGCCCGCGCGTGTGAGCTCGTCCGCGAGCGGCTCGGCGAGCAGCGCCTCGACGTCGGCCGACAGGTCGCCGAGCGCCGACGACGGGTCGGCCTCGAGCGCGACCGCCCGCTCCAGCACCTCGATCGTGTGCCCGTGGGCATCGAGGTGGTGGTAGGGGTTCTGCTCGACGCCGCGCAGCGCCTCGAGCTCGGGCAGGACGACGGGCGTGGCGCCGAGCTCGTCCAGCAGCTCGATCCCCCGCGCCGGGTGCGGGCCGGCGACGATCCCGCGCAGCTCGGCGAGCTGGCGCTCGCCCGCCGGCTCGGCCGCCCGTGCCGCCTCGTCGCGGGCGAGGACCACGGTGCCGGGGTCGAGCGTCAGCTCGAGCGCGGCCGCGATCCGCGCCGCGCGCAGGATCCGCAGCGGGTCGTCGGCGAATGACCGCTCGCCGACCGCGCGCAGGACGCCGCGCTCGAGGTCGGCGGCGCCCCCGTGCGGGTCGAGCGGCGCCCCGCCCGCGAGCGGCACCGCGATCGCGTCGACGGTGAAGTCGCGCGCGCCGAGGTCGGCCTCGATCGAATCGCCGCGCAGCGGTGCGACGTCGACGTGCCACGACTCCGCGCGCGACTGCACCCGCCACGTCGCGAACTCGTCCGACAGCTCGAACGGATGGGCGTCGGCCGCCGACGCGATCGCGCGCGCCGCGTCCTCCGCGTCGCCGTCCACGGCCAGGTCGACGTCGGTGACCTCGCGCCCGGCGAGCGCGTCGCGAATCGCCCCGCCGACCACCCACGCCGGCGGTCGGTCGGCGAGCGCCGCGCGCGCCGTCCGCACCGCGGGGGACGCGTCGAGCGCCTCGGCGAGCGGCGGCGCGGTCATCCGTAGGCGCGGGGCACGCGCGGCGAGATCCCGCACGTGACCTCGTAGTTGATGGTGCCGAGGTCGCGCGCCACGTCCTCGGCGAGGATGCGCTCGTCTCCCTGGCGCCCGATCAGCACGGCCGGGGCCCCGGGCTCGACGCCCGTCTCGGGCCCGAGGTCGATCGTGATGTTGTCCATCGACACGGTTCCGACGACCGGATGGCGGCGCCCGCCGACGAGAACGTCCGCGTTGTTGCTCAGCGCCCGGCGCACGCCGTCGCCGTAGCCGATCGGGAGCACGCCGACCCAGGTGTCGCGCTCCGCCGTCCAGGTGCGACCGTAGCCGGCGCTCGCGTGCCGCTCGAAGCGCTTCACGTCGGCGACGTAGGAGCGGAGCTCGAGCGCCGGCTCGAGCTCGCGCTCGTCGGGTCCCCCGTGGAAGGGGTCGAGGCCGTAGACCGCGATCCCGCACCGGACCATGTCGAAGTGCGAGGAGCGGTCGCGCAGGGCGGCGGCGCTGTTTGCCGCGTGCACGATCAGCTCGGGGCGGTCGCGCTTGAGCGGCTCGACTAGCTCCCGGAACCGCGCCAGCTGCTCGCCGAAGAACTCCGACTCGGGCTCGTCCGCAGTCGCGAAATGGGTCCACACGCCCGCCAGCTCGACGCGCTCTTGGCTCGCCGCGTACTCGATCAGGCGGCGGACGGCGTCCGGGTCCCTCTCCCCCAGCCTCCCCATCCCCGTGTCGTACTTGACGTGGACGCGCGCGACCGCGCCCAGCTCGCCGGCGCGCTCGGCGACCGCGCGCAGGAACTCGGGCCGCCACACCGCGACCTCGGAGCTCGCCTCGAGCGCCAGCGCAAGCTCGTCCGAGGTCAGCGCTCCCATCGTCAGGATCGGGGTGTCGG
This sequence comes from Solirubrobacterales bacterium, assembly GCA_036257695.1. Lineage (GTDB taxonomy): Bacteria > Actinomycetota > Thermoleophilia > Solirubrobacterales > 70-9 > DASPWW01. The sequence continues at coordinate 4,579 of DATAFB010000091.1, forward strand.
AAAGCGCCGCGCGCAGCTCCTTCGCCTCGGTCGCCGCCGCCACCGCGAGCCAGCTCGCGCCGCCGTCGAGCGCCGCCCGCGCGCACTCGACCGCCCCGTGCCCGTAGCCGTCGGCCTTGACCACCGCGCATAGCCGCGTCCCGGGCTCCAGCGCGCGCCCGAGCCGCTCGCAGTTGCGCTCCACCGCGCCGAGGTCGACGCGCGCCAGCGCCCGCTGGACCCCGTCGGCCGACATCCGTCAGGCGGTCAGCCCCGCCGGGACCGAGGCGATCACGTCGGTCGCGATCACGGACTCCGTGCCCACGCGATCGGCAGCCACCCGCGCGGCGCGGGCATGGGCCAGCACGCCTGCGCACGCCGCCGCGAACGGATCCACGCCGCGGGCGAGCATCGCCGACACGACGCCCGTCAGCACGTCACCGGTGCCGGCCGTCGCAAGCGCCGACGTGCCACCGCGGTTGATCGCCACCCGGTCGCCGTCGACGACGAGCGTGTCGTCGCCCTTGAGGACGACGACCGCCCCGCTGCGCTGCGAGGCCTCGCAGGCGCACCGAAGGCGGTGCGCGGCGACGTGATCGGAGTCGCTGTCGAGGAGGCGCGCCAGCTCGCCGGCGTGCGGGGTGAGGATCGTCGGGGCGCTCCGCTGCGCGAGCGACTCGAGCCGGCCGGCATGGGCGTTGAGGCCGTCGGCGTCGATGACCAGCGGCGCCTCGATCGCGGCGGACAGCGACCGCGCGAGCTCGAATGCCTCGTCCGCGCGCCCGAGGCCAGGCCCGAGCGCCACGGCGGCGGCGCGCTCGGCGAGGCCGAGGACCTCGTCGGCCGCGTCGGGGCCGAGGTTGCCCTCCGAGCCGGCGCAGCCGCGCGACATCACCTCGGTCAGCTTGACCTCGAAGATGTCCTCGAGCGCTCGCGGGACGGCGACAGTCGCGTACCCGGCGCCGGCGCGGATCGCCGCCTCCGACGCCATGCACACGGCGCCCGTCAGCCCGCGGGAGCCCCCGACCACGAGCACCTGCCCGGAGCTGAACTTCGTCGACTCGCGCCCGCGGCGCGGCGCCAGCGCGAGGACCTCGGGGCGGATCAGGCCCGCCGCGGGCTCGCACGGCGCCCCTGCGGGGATGCCGATCTCCGCCACCCGCACCTCTCCCGAGTGCCATTTGCCGGGCGCGATCCAGTGGCCGAGCTTGGCGGCGTGGAAGCTGACCGTCACGTCGGCGCGCACGGCCACGCCCTCGACCTCGCCCGTCGAGGCGTCCACCCCCGACGCGATGTCGGCGGCGACCACCGGGGCGCCGCAGTCGCCGATCGCCTCGATCGCCGTGTCGGCGGGCGCCCGCGGCGCGCCCGAGAATCCCGTGCCGAAGATCGCGTCGACCACCACGCCCGACCCCGCGAGCGCGCCGGCGACGTCGCCGGCGCCGACCTCGCGCGATGCGCCGCCGTAGCGGTCGCGGTTCGCGGCCGCGTCGGGCGACAGTTCGCCGGCCGGCCACAGGAACAGGACCTCGACCTCGTGCCCCGCCTC
>DATAFB010000096.1:0-5861 GCA_036257695.1 Solirubrobacterales bacterium
CGATCGTGCGCCTCGCCGGCGGCCGCGCCGCCGCGTATCACGAGGGGACCCTCGCCCTGTCCCGCGCCGTGCCCGCCCGCAACCCCGCCGCGGGCACCCACGCGCGCTTCGACGAGATGGCGAGCCTCGTCGCCGACGCCCTCCGCGGGCTCGGCGTGGACGCCCGCGTCGGCGAGGTGGCGGGTGAGTACTGCCCCGGCGAGTACAGCGTCAATGCGCGCGGGCGGACGAAGCTCGTCGGGATCGGCCAGCGGATCCTCGCCGGGGGCGCCCACCTCGGCGTCGTGATCGTGGTCCGGGACAGCGCGCTGCTGCGACGGGCGCTGATTCCGGTCTACGAGGCGCTCGGCCTCGACTGGGACCCCGCGACCGCGGGGAGCGTCGAGGACGAGCTCGGGGGCGTCGAGCTCGCGGGGGTCGAGGACGCGATCCTGGGCCGGCTGCGCGCGGGCGGCTACGAGCTAGTCGAGGGCGCGCTCGACCCCGACACCCTCGCGCTCGCGGAGCGGCTCCAGCGCGACCACGACCCGGGCCGGTGATCGCCCGCCGTCACGGGCGCCGCCCCCTCGGGTTGCAAGCGCGAACGGTCAGCTCACTGCCCGAGCCGGAACGGTGGGTACTTGTCGGTGACGAGCAGGTACGCGTACGCGGTGACGCGGTTGTTCCACCTGATCACGCCCTCGACGAAGTCGAACAGCCCGCGCGGGTAGCGACCCGTGAACAGGATCGCGAACCACGCGAACACGACCGCGAAGAAGGCCCCGATGTGGAGGAAGAACAGGACGATGTAGTGCGGGATCGCCAGCAGCCACTTGACGAGCGGCATCCCGCGGCCGAGCTCGGTCTCGGCGTTCGGGAACGGGTAGTCGAGCCGCACCGCCTGATGGTCGTCGGTCGACGGGTAGCGGTCGTCCATCAGCGTCACGTAGATCGCGACCCGGTTCGTGAAGCGCAGCAGCTCCTGGTTCCAGTCGAACCACCATCGCGGGTACTTCTTGCGGAACAGGATCATCAGCAGCGGTGGCAGGAACAGGAACCCGACCCCGCCGACGACATAGGTCGTCGTCTCGCCGCCGTACGTCCAGCTCCACGAATACCCCATCACGAGGTCGAGCACGATCGCGATCGGGATCACGGTGAAGATGCGGAAGAACGTGGTCAGCCGGTTGAGCGACCGATCGGGGTAGTCGACCGCGAACCGCACCGGGTACTGCTCGTTCATCTCTCGCTCCCTCGTCGGTGATCGGGCGCACCTGAGCGAACGCCCAATCGGACGTATTCTGCGCCGGGCGTGAGAATCCTCGCCTTCAGCGACGTCCACACGGACCTCGACGCCGCCTCGCGCCTGGTCGAGGCCGCCGGGGACGCCGACGTCGTCGTCTGCGCCGGCGACCTCGCGTCAGTCCACCGCGGGCTGGAGCCGACCGTCGAGGCGCTGGCGGCGATCGAGGCACCGACGGTGCTCGTCCCCGGCAACAACGAGACCGAGGAGGCGCTGCGCGCCGCGTGCTCGGGCTGGGACGCGGCGACGGTCCTGCACGGCGAGGAGGCGGAGATCGACGGGCGGGCGTTCTTCGGGCTCGGCGCCGGCGTGCCGGTGACGCCGTGGGATTGGAGCTTCGACCTGACCGAGGACGAGGCGGCCGCGATGCTGGGCGCCTGCCCCGAAGGCGCGGTGCTCGTCGTCCACTCGCCTCCCAAGGGCCACGTCGACCTCAGCAACGGTACCCACCTCGGCAGCGACGCGGTGCTGAGCACGATCGAGGACGCGCAGCCGGCCGTCGCCCTGTGCGGCCACGTACACGAGAGCTGGGGGCGGGAGTCGACGATCGGCCCGACCCGCGTCCTCAACCTGGGCCCGAACGCCACCTACATCGACCTGTAGCCGACCGGCAAGTTCGCTCGCGAACTTGCCGTCTTGTCCAAGTTTGCTCGCAAACTTGCCGCTTTAGACATGGAATGAGGGGGGCGCGCCCGGAGGGGGTACCGGACACGCGCCCCAAGGGGGAGAGGCGCGCAGCCTTAGGGGGGAAAGGGTGCGCACCCGTCGTGACGCAAGGCCGGGGAGATCATCTCCGCCGGTCAGGCCCCCAGTACTTGCTCTTATCTCAGAAGCAAACCCTCATTCCTTGCCCGCGCCCGGCTCGCACCGGGACATGGGCAAGTACGTAGTACGACCGTACGTTCACATCATCGGCACGCCGACGCCCATCCTTTAGCCCCGGTTTGGACATACTTCGCGGCCCGTGTGGCCGCTTCGGCCAACGACTCAGGCCGGGGACGAGGGGCCGCGGGCGCCCGCTCAGGAAAGCGTGCTCGCGCGCCGGTCGGAATGGCACACTGCTCCGGTGGCGATCGCCCCCGAGACGAAGGTCGGCCCCGTGCGGCTGGCGGTGGCGGACGGGCCGGAGGTGCGCTCGTTCTACGAGCGGGTGGTCGGGCTGCGCGAGATCGACGTGGACGGCGACGTCGCCAGGCTGGGCGGCGACGAGACGGTGGTAGAGCTCGCCGCCGAGCCCGCGACGCCCCCGCGTCCCCCCTCGACCACCGGCCTCTTCCACCTCGCGATCCTCGTCCCCGACCGCGCCGAGCTGGCGCGGTCGCTGCGGCGGGTCGTGGAGGCGGGGTGGCCGCTCGCCGGCGCCTCGGACCACCTCGTCAGCGAGGCGCTCTACCTCGCCGACCCGGAGGGAAACGGGATCGAGATCTACCGCGACCGGCCGCGCGAGGAGTGGCGGCGCTCCAACGGCGAGCTCGAGATGGCGACGCTGCCGCTCGACCTGCGCTCCCTGCTTGCCGAGGCGCCGGAGGGGGAAGCCCTTCCGGCCGCGGTCTCACCGCAGACGAGGCTCGGCCACGTCCACCTCCAGGTCTCCGAGCTCACCGCGGCCGAGGAGTTCTACGCCGGGGTGCTCGGCTTCGAGGTCACCGTGCGCGGATACCCCGGGGCGCTGTTCGTGTCGGCGGGCGGCTACCACCACCACATCGGGCTCAACACGTGGGCGGGCGCGGGTGCGCCGACCCCACCGCCCGGATCGAGGGGCCTGCGGTGGTTCGAGATCGTCGTCCCCGACGCGGACGAGCTGCGCCGGGTCGAGGGCTCGCTACGGGACGCGGGCGCCGACGTCGCCGTTGACGGGGGCCGCCCGCTCACCGCCGACCCCTCCGGCAACGGCATCCTGATCCGGGCCGCTTCCGGCTAGGCGCGTGGTCGCCCCGGTCGCCGGGCTGAGGGTGATGCCACGGCGGCGGGGTGGCTCGAACCCGTCCTCGGACCGCAGCGGCGCCGCGCCGGCCAGCGCGGCGCGAAGCACGATCCTGATCTCGAGCGTCGCGAAGCTCGCCCCGAGGCAGCGCCGTCTGCCGCCGCCGAACGGGATCCACGTGTACGTGCCCGGCTGGCTGTCGAGGAACCGCTCCGGCCGGAACTCGTACGGGTCGGGGTAGATCTCGGGGTCGTGGTGGATCAGGTATGCGTTGGGAACCAGCGCGACGCCCGGCGGATAGGTCCAGCCGCCGACCTCGACCGGGCGCATGACGAGCCGGGGCGCCGCGTTGGGCAGCACCGGGCGTCGCCGCAGCGTCTCCTGAATCGTCGCGGTCAGGTACGCGTCGCCGTCGTCGCCCTCGATCTCCTCACGCAGCCGTGCCACGACCCGCGGCGCCCGCGCTAGGCGCTCGAACGCCCACGCCAGCTCCGACGCGGTCGTCTCGTGGCCGGCGACGAGCAGCGTCATCAGCTCGTCGCGAAGCTCGTGGTCCGACATCGGCGAGCCGTCTTCGTGGCGGGCGGCGAGCAGCATCGCGAGCACGTCGTCGCGGTCGCCGTCCTCGGCGCGCCGTTCGGCGATCTGCTCGAGCAGCAGCCGGTCGACTTCGTCGCGCCGGCGCACGAACCGCTCCCAAGGGCCGCGGCCGCCGAGCGGCAGCCGCAGCGGCGGCAGCAGCGACAGCGGGCTCGTCCCGAACTCGAGGATCTGGGTCAGCCTCGCCCGGAGCGCGTCGAGCCGCGGCCCGGTCTCCAGCCCGAACACCGCTCGCAGGATGATCTCCAGCGTCAGCGCCTGGAGCCGGGCGTGGAGCGGCACCGGGTCCTCGCGGGGCCACGCCGCCACCTCCCGATCGGCGACGTCGGCCATCAACCCCGTCAGCCGCTCCATCTTCTCGCCGTGGAACGCGGGCAGCATCAGCTTGCGCTGCTCGAGATGCTCGCCCTCGTCGAGCAGGATGACCGAGTTGCGCCCCACGATCGGCTCCAGCACGCGCGTGCCCTCGCCCGGATGCAGCGCCTCGGGCGGGGCGGTGAACACCTGCTTGACCTGCTCCGGGTCGGAGAGCATCACGAACGGAGGAGTCCCCACGATCCGCAGCGTGAACCGCCTGCCGTAGCGCGCCCGGCAGCGCTCCAGGAAGCCGATCGGCCGCGACCACCAGCCGAGGGTCTGGATCGCCCTCGGGAAGCGCGGCCCCGGTGGGAGCTTCGATTGCAACTCGATCCCTCTCTCGACCCGTCACCATATGCGAGCGCGCGGCGCCGCTGTGTGCCGTTTCACACACACACACTACGCATGCCACGAACGCTGAAGATCACCCCGACCGAGTCGGTCACCGTCCGCGACAGGAGCAGACAGCCCGCTCACGCGAGCTGAGCAACCCGCTCGGGTCTTACACCTAGGGCAGGCTCGGGGTCATTCCCAATAGACGCGGCGGGCCGGGAAGGTCAAGGTTGACGCCATGAACGATCAACCGAAAAAGAGACTTCTTCGCTCCCGCGACGACCGCATCCTCGCCGGGGTGGCCGGCGGGATCGCGAACTACCTGGACGTCGACCCGACCCTCGTCAGGGTGGGCTTCGTGGCCACGGCGCTGTTCGGCGGGCTCGGGATCGCCGCCTACCTCGTACTGGCGGTCGTGACTCCCAACGACGGCGGCTCCGGCTCGCCGGCCCCGGGCGAGCGGCCCTCCGCGTGGCTGGTCGTGCTCGCCGTCCTCGCCGTCCTGATCGTGCTGCCGGGCCCGTTCTGGGGCGCGTTCGGCTGGTCGGGCGGCGGCTGGTGGTGGGGCGGCAGCCTGTGGCTGGTTATGCTGATCGGCGGCGCGGTGTGGCTGTACGCGACGCTGCGCGACCGCAACCGTCCCTCGGGGGACGACTCCACCGAGCCGGACGACTCGACGGCGTCCACGCAGCGCCTCGACGCGACCGCCTCGGAGCCGGCGCCGGCGCGCGACGGCTGGAGCCGGCTGCTGCGCGGCGTCGCGATCGCCGTGCTCGTCCTCGCGGCGGCTTGCGCAGCGCTGTGCGTCGCGGCAGCGGCCGCATGGGCTACCGCCACGGGACACGGCGCGATCGTCGCCGGGGTCGTGATCGCGATCGGCGTCGCCCTCGTCGTCGCGGCGCTGATCGGCGAGTCGAGGTGGCGGTGGCTGATCGTGCCGGCGCTCGTGCTGGCGCTGCCCGCGGGGGCCGTCGCTGCCGGGGACGTGAGCTTCGACGGCGGGATCGGGGAGCGCGACTACCGGCCGGCGTCGGCGGCCGAGCTGCCGGCGGACGGCTACGACCTCGGGGTCGGCCAGATGACCGTCGACCTACGGGGACTGGATTGGCCGCGCGACCGCAGCGTCGAGGTCGACACCGACATGGGCGTCGGGCAGACCGTCGTCTCGGTGCCCGCGCGGGTGTGCGTCGAGGCCGACGCGAACGCGTCGGTCGGCCACGTCCTCGTCCGCGGGCGTGAGGGCTCCGGGATCGACGCCGAGGTGACCGAGGGGCCGCCGGTCGGCGACGCGCCGCGGCTCGTCCTCGACGCCGAGGTCGACGCCGGCGAGATCGTCGTCACCGACCGCCCGCCCGAGGCGTTCAC
>DATAFB010000097.1:0-3283 GCA_036257695.1 Solirubrobacterales bacterium
TCGGCGGCGTGATCCTGATCGTGATGGGGGTGCTCGTCTTTACCGGCGAGCTGTTCCAGCTCAACATCGAGGCCCAGAAGCTCCTCGACAGCGTCGGGCTGAACTTCTTCGACGACGTGTAGGCGCGGCCCCGGCGGCTAGTTGCTGCTCGGCGTTGGGACTTCGATCGGCTCGCCGATCGCCTCGACCTCTTCGAGCTCGTCGCCGTCGCCCGCGCGCGAGCAAACGATCCGGAACCGTCCCGTCCCGATCTCGGGGTCGCCGACGATCGGCAGCCCGCGGATCTGCTCCCAGCCCAGCCGCTCGACCTCGTACGGGTTCATCCGCACCTCGGCCGCCGGGAACGGGCAGCTCGAGTTGTGCTGGTCGATCGCCTTCGAGATCGCCTCGAGGTTCTTGCTCTCGGCGGAGCCCACGGTTTGAAATCTACCGCGGGGCCGTCTTGGCCCCTGCCTACGATCGATGCATGGATCGAACGATCGCGCACGTCGACATGGACGCGTTCTACGTCGCGGTTGAGCTGCTGCGGAGGCCGGAGCTGCGCGGCAAGCCGGTGATCGTCGCCACCGGGACCGACCCGCACGCGCGCGGCGTCGTCATGACGGCCTCGTACGAGGCGCGCAGGTTCGGTGTCCACTCCGCCCTACCGCTCGCGATCGCCCACCGGCGCTGCCCCCAGGCGGTGCTGGTCCCGCGCGACATGGAGCTGTACAAGCGGGCGTCGAAGCGCGTGATCGAGGTCCTCGGCGAGTTCAGCGACACGATCGAGGTCGCGGGGCTCGACGAGGCCTATCTCGACCTGACGGGCTCCCCGGCGCCGAAGGCGCGGGCGCGTGAGCTGAAGCGGCGCGTGCGGGACGAGACACGCCTGGGGTGCTCGGTCGGCATCGCGCCCAACAAGCTGATGGCGAAGATCGCCTCCGACCTGGAGAAGCCCGACGGCCTGTGCGCGCTCGGCCACGATCGGTGGCTCGACGCGGTCGGCGACCGCCCCGCCGCGCTGCTGCCGGGGGTCGGCCCGCGAACCGAGGAGCGGCTGGAGGCGATCGGGATCCGCACCGTGCGCGAGCTGGCCGACGCCCCGTCCGACCGGCTCCAGGGCGCCTTCGGGCCCCGGCTCGGCCGGTCGCTGCGCGACACCGCGAACGGCCGCGACGACCGTCCCGTGACGACCGAGCGGGCGCCGAAGTCCGAGAGCCGCGAGACGACGTTCGCCCACGACGTCACCGACCGCGCCGTGCTACGCGACACGCTCGACCGCTTCGCGGCGGAGGTCGGCGAGCGCCTCACCCGCAATGCCTACGTCGGGCGGACGGTGACGATGAAGATCCGGCTGCGCCCGTTCCGCACCCACACTCGGTCGCGGACGCTGCCCGCGCCGACCTCCGATGCGGCGACGATCCGCGACGTCGCGCGGGAGCTGCTGGACGGGTTCGAGCTCGACGCCCCGGTGCGTCTGCTGGGCGTCGGGATGTCCGGCCTGGCGCGGCCGGCCGCCGCGACCGACGGCCGGGCGACCGGGGCCTCGGAGCCCGAACCGCTGGCGCTCGAGATTCCGGCTACGTAGAGCTCAGTACCGTCGCGGTTCGGCAGCTGTGCGGCGCGGCAGGGTAGGAACCGCTCGCGGGTATGTATGTGACTCCGATCACATTTCTTGCGCTTCTGCGAAGATTCGACCCGGCGTGGGCGACCGCCTCTCAGGACTCGACGACTCGTTCCTGCACCTCGAGCGCGGCGGCGCGCACATGCACGTCGCCGGCACCTCGATCTTCGAGGGGCCGAAGCCGAGCTACGAGGAGTTTCGCGACCACGTCGCCTCGCGGCTGCACCTCGTCCCGCGCTTTCGCCAGAAGCTGCGTTTCGTCCCCTTCGGCCTCGCCCGCCCCGCGTGGGAGGACGACCCCCACCTCAACCTCGACTACCACGTTCGCCAGACCGCTCTCCCCCCTCCCGGCACCGAGGACCAGCTCCGGGTGCTCGCGGCGCGGATCTTCTCCCAGGCGCTGGACCGCTCGAAGCCGCTGTGGGAGCTGTGGCTCGTCGACGGCCTCGAGGGCGACCGCTTCGCCGTCGTCGGGAAAAGCCACCACTGCCTCGTCGACGGCGTCTCGGGAGTTGACATAAACACGGTCCTGTTCGACACCGAGCGCGAGCCCGCCGGCACCCCGGCGCCCGCCTCCGAGTGGCTGCCGCGCCCCGAGCCGAGCGACGCCCAGGTGCTCGCCGAGGCGATGCTCGACCGGCTCACGAACCCGCGCGAGGTGGCCGGCGGCATCGCGGGGCTCGTGCGGGCGCCGCGCGAGATCGCCTCGCGGGTCCGCCAGGGCGTCGCGGCGATTGGCGAGTTCGCCGGCTCGGGCCTAGGCGCCCCCTCCTCCCCGTTCAACGTCGAGATCGGAGGCCACCGTCGCTTCGCCTGGGTGCGCGGCGACCTCGGCCAGTTCAAGCAGATCAAGGACCGGCTCGGCGGCTCGGTCAACGACGTCGTGTTGGCCGCTGTCGCGGGCGCTCTGGGGCGCTACATGCGGGGCCGCGGCCACGCCACCGCCGGCCTGACGTTGCGCGCGATGGTGCCGATCAGCGTCCGCACCGAGGACGAGCGCGGGGCGCTCGGAAACCGCGTCTCGGCGATGATGGCGCCGCTTCCGGTCGGCGTCGAGAACCCGGTCGAGCGCCTCCGAGACGTCACCGAGACGATGGGCGACCTCAAGTCCTCGCGGCAGGCGGTCGGGGCGACGCTGCTGACGGAGCTGACCGGCTTCGCGCCCCCGACGATCGTCTCCCAGGCGGCCCGGCTGCAGTCCCGACAGCGCTTCTTCAACCTCGTTGTCACCAACGTCCCCGGCCCGCAGTTCCCGCTGTACGTGCTGGGCCGCGAGCTGCTCTCCACCTTCCCGATGGTCCCGCTGGCCAAGAACCAGGCGATGTGCGTGGGGATCATGAGCTACAACGGCGAGATCAACTTCGGGCTGATCGGCGACTACGACGCGATGCCCGACCTCGACCGGCTCGGCGCCGACCTCGAGGCCGCGGTCGGCGAGCTCGCGGCAGCGGCAGACGCCTCTCCCGCCGCCACGCCGTCGCGCTCGGACGACGGCGCACGCCGCCTCGACGGCGCCGGGGCGACGAGCTGAGCCACGAGCAGTTCACCGTGATCGCCGTCGCCGTCGCCGTCCACTCGCGCTGACCCTGCCCCGGGCCCGTGGCGGCTGGCCCGGAGGCCATACTTGAGCCATGGCCGCTGACGGCGCACGACTGCGCATCGCCCTCGCCCAGATCAACC
>DATAFB010000103.1:0-9284 GCA_036257695.1 Solirubrobacterales bacterium
GGTCCTGTTCGAGCGCGGCCACGAGGAGGAGGCCAGAGCCGTCGCCAGCGACCTCGGCATCGACCAGGTCGACCTGATCGACTCCGGGTCGAGCGCGCTGGCCGACGGCGCCGACGTCGTCGTGATCGCCGGCGAGGACCGGGCGCAGTTCTAGGCTCGCACCGCGGGTAATCTGCCGCGCGTGCAGGCGAAACAGGCCTTCGCGCCCAACTTCCTCGCGGGACTGCTCGTGGCGGCCGTGCTCATCGCCGCGCTCGCGTCGCTCGCCGTGATCCAGGAGGCGCGCGAGCGCGGCGAGGTGCTCGACCTCGTCGAGGCGAGCCCGCGCGCAATCTCGCCGCCGGGCCGGGACGAGCGGGTGAGGATCGAGTGGCGCCAGCGTCGCACCAGCGACGACGCGGTCGTCCAGATCATCACCTCCGCGGAGCGCCCCGTCAGGACGCTGCTCGACGGGGGGACGTTGGTGGGGGACGACACCGAGCAGGTCTTCCACTGGGACGGCAGGCAGGGCTCCGGCCGGATCGTTGAGCCCGGCCACTACTGGGTCCGGATCGTGCTCCGCGACCAGGACCGCGACATCATCCCCGAGCAGAGCCGGATGACCGTGCGCCCGGGCGACGTGGAGGGCTGACCGTGGGCGTGCTGGCGTGGCTCGGGATCCTCGCCGCGTGCGGCGCGGCGGCGACGTCGCTCGTCGTCCGCGATCCCCGCCTGCGCGCCGCAGCGATGCTGGTTGCGCTGGTGCTGGCGCCGATCATCGTCATGGGCGACGTGTGGGACACGGAGCGGTTCGTCGACCTGCGCGACAGCCCGGCGCGCGTCGCAGGAGCGCTCGCGGTCGCGGGGCTCGCGGTCGCAGCGGTGACGGCGGCGATGCTGCGCCGGCCCGCGGCGCTGCCGCTCCTGCTCGTCGGCGTGCTGGCGTTCCGGATCCCCGTCGAGCTCGGCGGCGAGACCTCGAACCTGCTGATCCCGCTGTACCTCGTCATCGCCGCGGGCGCAATTGCGGCGCTCGTTCGGGCGCTGCGCGGCGAGCCCGGCGCCGAGCCGCGCAGGCCGGCCGGGGCCGGACCGGTCGCGCGCGGGATCGATGCCGCGATGTCGCTGCTGCCGTGGATGCTGGCCGCGTTCCTCCTCCTGTACGCGCTCCAGAGTGCGTACTCGAGCGACCTGTCGAAGGCGACCGAGACTGCGGCGTTCTTCCTCGTCCCGTTCGCGGCGATGTTCGCCCTGCTCGTCGACGTGCGCTGGAGCCGGTCGCTGCTCGGGGCTCTGCTGGTGGTCGTGGTCGCGGAGGCGCTGGTGCTGGTCGGCGTCGGCGTGTGGCAGGCGGCCGCACGAGAGCTGTTCTGGAACCCGACCGTGATCGCCGGCAACGAGGTCCACACCTACTTCCGCGTCAACTCGCTGTTCTGGGACCCGAACGTGTTCGGTCGCTACCTGACGCTCGCGATCCTGGCGGCGGCGTCGTACATGGTGTGGACGCCGCGGTTCGGGAGGGCGATCGCGGCGGCGGTCGCATGCGGGGTGATGATCGTCGGGCTCACGCTCGCCTACTCGCAGTCGAGCGACGTGGCGCTGATCTCGGGGCTGATAGTCGTCGTCGCGCCGCGTTGGGGGCCGCGGTGGGCGCTGGCGGCGGGGGCGGTGGCCGTCGTCGCGGCGATCGCGCTCGTCCTGCTGTCGGGTGTGGAGCCGACCTCCGAGCGCTCGCTCGACGTCCGCAGCAGCGGCCGGGTCACGCTGCTGCGAGGCGGCGTCGAGCTGGCCGGGGACAGGCCCGTGTACGGGTACGGGTCGGGCTCGTTCCAGGAGGAGTTCTCCGATCGCTACCTCGACGTCGACGAGCCCGAGGGCGGCGCGGTGTCGCACTCTGAGCCCGTCACGATCGCGGCCGAGCAGGGCGTGATCGGCCTCGCCGTCTACACCGCGATGGTGGTGACGGGGCTGGCGGCGCTGCTCGGGACCGCGCCCGGCGTCCCGGCGGCGCGCACGGCCCTGGTCGCGTGTTTCGTCGCGATGATCGTCCACAGCCTCGCCTACGCCGGGTTCCTCACCGACCCCGCGACATGGGCGCTGCTGGGCGTCGGGCTGTCGCTGGCGCGGGCGCCGATCCCCGAATCGCTGGCGGAGCGCGCGCCCCGCCCCGCCGCGGAGTCCGCGCCCGCTCAATCGCGCGTGCAGGCCGCGTAGACGGCTGGCAATGCTGTCCTACCTTCGTCGCCTCGCGACCACGGGCACCGCCTACACGGCGTCGAGCGTGATCTCGAAGCTGCTCGCGGTCGTCCTGCTGCCGCTCTACACGCGCTACCTGACCCCGGCGGACTACGGCGCGGCGGAGGTGATGCTGGTGGCTGTGATCGCGATCAGCATCGTGATCAGGTTCGGCGTCATCGAGGCGCTGCTGCGCTACTACTACCTCGCCGACGAGCGCCCCGACGAGGTCGTGCGGACGGGGTTCGCGTTGGTGTTCTGGACGACGACCGTCGCGGCGCTTGTCGCGCTTCCCTTCGCCGGGCCGATCTCGGAGCTGTTGCTCGACGAACCCGATGCCGGCCTCGCCAGGATCGCGATCTTCGGGCTCTGGATCTTCACCCTGTTCGAGTACCTGGCGACGCTATTGCGGATCGACGAGCGCGCTCGCGCGTACTTCGTGTTCAACATGGCCGGCGTCCTGATGGCGATCCCGCTGACCGTGTGGCTGGTCGTCGTCGAGGACCGGGGCGCGGACGGCCTGATCGGGGCGGTGTACCTCGCGACGGTACCGATGGTGGCGTGGCTCGTCGTCACCCAGCGCCATCGCCTCGGCCTGATCCCCGACTGGGGGCTCCTGCGGCGCATGTTGCGCTTCGGGCTCCCGACGATGCCGGCGGAGCTGTCGCTGTACTCGCTCAACTTCATCGACCGGATCATCATCGTGCGGCTGGCCGGGCTCGCCGAGGCGGGCCTGTACGCGCTCGCGATCAAGTTCGCGCAGGGGATCAACGTCCTGGTGCGGGGGTTCCAGCTCGCGTGGCCGCCGCTCGCGTACTCGATCCGGGACGACGACGAGGCGCGCGCCGCCTACGCGCTGATCGTCACCTGGTTCCTGGCGGTGTGCGCGTTCGCGGTCGTGGGATTGTGGCTCGAGGCGCGGTGGCTCGTGCGCCTGCTCGCCGCACCCGAGTTCTTCGACGCCCACGAGGCGATCGGCCCGCTCGCGACCGGAATCACCCTGTACGCGCTGTACCTGGTGCTGGTCGTCGTGCTCGGCCGCACCGGCCGCACCGAGTTCAACTTCCCGGCGACGATCGCCGCCACCGGCGCGAACATCGGGCTCAACCTCGCGCTCGTCCCGCCGCTGGGGATCGTCGGCGCAGCGGTCGCCCTGATCGGGTCCTACGTCGTGGTGCTGGTGCTGATGTACGCGTTCACGCAGCGGCTGTTCCCTGTCCCCTACGAGTGGCGACGCATCGCGCTGATCGTCGGCGTTGCGGCGGCGCTCGTCGCGGCGGGCGAGCTGCTGCTTCCGACCGAGGGAGCGATGGGGCTGCTCGCCAGGGGGGCGCTGTGGCTGTCGTACCCGCTCGTCCTGTGGGCGGCGCGCTTCCTCAGCCCCGAGGAGAGGCACACGATCGCGCGCCTGCTGCGACCCTCTGCCGTGCTCGAGCGCCTGCGCGAGCTGCGCGCTGCCCCGCCCGAGCCGGCGGTCGCCGCCGACGAGCCGCACGGCGCCGCGCCGCGGCTGACGCAGGAGGTGTACGAGGTCGAGCGCCGCGACGAGGACCGCGGCGGCGCCTAGGACTGCTGGGCCCGGCCGCGGTTGTATGCCTCCGTGGCTTCCCGGATCCCCTCGCCGCGTGACGGTGTCAGCGCCTGGCTAGCGTGGAGCAGGTACCAGCGCCACTCGCCGCCCATGAGCGGGGAGACGAGCGCCCGCACCGCGTAGAACCACGCGGTCAGCGCGCGAACGGCACCGCGGGCGGGCGCCGAGTGGTGCTTGCGCATGTACAGGTCGCGGTTGCGCTGGAACTCGACCGTGCGCCGCGCGCGCGCGACCGGGTCGGTGGAGAGCTGGTCGTGGTGGACGGCCCGCGCCGCGGGGACGAACAGGATCCGCCACCCGGCGTCGCCGAGCCGCTTGCAGAAGTCGGTCTCGTCCGAGTAAACGAAGAAGTCCGAATCCAGGTAGCCGACCGCCTCGGCTGCCTCACGCCGCACCAGCATCGCCGAGGACTGCACCCAGCCGACGGGCCGCACCCGGGTGCCGTGGCTCTCGACGACCAACCGGCGGTGCAGGAAGGCCGCCGTCAGCAGCGCCGTGCCGACCCCCGGCAGCCGCCACGCACACGCCTTGGCGTCGCCGTCGGCGCCGATGAGCTGGGCGCCCGCGACCGCGGCGCCGGGGTCCCCCTCGAGCGCGTCGAGGAGCGCCGTCGCGGCGCCCGGCTGGAGCTGGGAGTCCTCGTTCAGGAGCAGGCCGTACCGGCCGCGCGCCTCGCGCAGCAGCCGGGTGTCGTTCTCGGCCTTCCCGGCCCGCGTTTCGCGCTCGATCAGGCGCGCCTCGGGGTGGCGATCGCGCACCGCCGCGGCCGAGCCGTCGTCGGACGCGTTGTCGAGCACCAGGACCTCGTGCTCGACGCCGTCCGGATGCGTGCGCGCGATCGCGTCCAGGCATGCGAGCAGGTAGGCGCGCCCGTTCGTGTTCACCACGCAGTAGGAGAGGAGCAAGGCCGATAATTGTGGCGGTTATGTTGGCGCGGAGCCGGAGCCGCAAACGCAGCACAGCGAGCACACACTGTCGCGTCGGCGACGCGACAGGCTGGTGGGCGTGATGTTTGTGCAGATCGTGGATCCCTCGGCGTACAGCGCGCCGTACGACCGCTCGCTGTGCGCCGCGCTCGCGCGCGCGGGCGCCGATGTCGAGCTGGTCACCAGCCGGTTCCTGTACGGGCCGGTGCCACCGCCGGATGGCTATCGCGTCACCGAGGCGTTCTACCGCCGCAGCGCCCGCCGGGGGCTCGATGCCCCAGCCCGCCGTGCGTTCAAGCTCGGCGAGCACTTCGCCGACATGCTGCGCTACCGGCACCGCACCGGCGCCGCCGACGTCGTCCATTACCAGTGGCTGACGATGCCGAGCGTCGACTGGGCGTTTCTCCCTCGTCCGGCGCTGGGCAACGGTGCGTCCGGGCGGGCGCCGCAGGTGTTCACCTTCCACGAGCGGCCGGCGAGCGGCCGGGCCGGCGTCGCCCGCGAGCGGCGCCTGCTGTCGCGGATGGACGCGGTCGTCGTGCACAGCGAGCACGCCGCGCGGCGAGTGCGCGACGAGCTCGGCTACGACCCGGCGCGGATCACGCTGATCCCCCACGGGGCGCTCGACTACCTCACCTCGCTCCCCGACGAGGCGCCGCTGCCGCCGGAGCTGGGACGGGTCGAGCGCCCGGTCGTGCTGTGCTTCGGCCTCATCCGCCCCCACAAGGGGGTCGAGGTGGCGCTCGAGGCGTTCCGCTCGGTGCCGGACGCCGAGCTGTGGGTGGTCGGGATGCCGCGCATGCCCCTCGATCGCGTGCGCGAGCTCGCCGCCGCGATCCCCGATCGCGTCCGAATCGTGCCGCGGTTCATCCCCGACGCGGAGGTGCCCGCGTACTTCCGGCGCGCCGACGTCGTCGTGCTCCCCCATCTCAACGCCGAGCAGTCCGGTGTCCTGCACATCGCGCTCGCGTTCGGCAAGCCGATGGTGCTGAGCGCGGTCGGCGGCTTTCCCGAGGTCGCGGGGCGCGACGGCGCCGCGGTCATCGTGCCCCCGGGCGACGCAGACGCCCTGGCGGCGGCGCTGAACGAGCTGCTCGCCGACGAGGGCGCGCGGCGCCGGCTCGGGGACGCCGCGACGGCCGCAGCGGCGGGGCCGTACGCGTGGGAGGGGATCGCGCGCCGGACCCTCGACCTGTACGGGTCCCTGCTGGGCTGAACACGCCGATGCTCGCGCTCGAGATTGCGTTCTGGGCGTCGGTGGCGCTGCTGGTCCACACCCAGCTCGGCTATCCCCTGTTCCTGTGGACGATCGCGCGACTGCGCGAGCCGCCGCCGCCGCCGCCGGTCGAGCAGCCGCCGCTCGTGTCGCTGATCGTTGCCGCCCACGACGAGGAGGAGGTGATCGAGGGCAAGCTGCGCAACGCGCTCGCGCTCGACTACCCGCGCGACCGGCTGGAGCTGATCGTCGCGTCGGACGGGTCGGCGGACCGGACCGTCGAGGCGGCGCGCGCGGCGGGCGCCGACCTCGTCCTCGACCTCCCGCGGGAGGGAAAGGTCGTGGCGCAGAACGCGGCGGTCGAGCGCGCCCGCGGCGAGCTGCTCGCGTTCTCGGACGCGAACTCGTTCTGGGTGCCCGACGCGCTGCGGCGGCTGGTGGAGCCGTTCGGCGACCCGCGCGTCGGCTACGTATGCGGCCAGGTCAGGCTGTCGTCCGACGGCCCCGGGACCGAGGAGGGCGCCTACTGGCGTTACGAGATGGCGGTGCGGCGGCTGGAGTCAGGCCTCGGCGGGATCACGGCTGGCAACGGCGCGATCTACGCGACGCGGCGCGACTCGTACCTCGTCCTCGACTCCGCGCGCGGCCACGACCTCTCGTTCCCGTTCGCGATGACGAAGCGAGGGTGGCGGGCGCTGTACGCGCCCGACGCGGTCGCCGAGGAGAAGATGGCGCCCACGGTCGGCGGGGAGTTCGCGCGCAAGCGGAGGATGATGACCCGCACCTGGGGCGTCGTGTTGCGCGACGGGATGCTGTCGCCACGCGGGTACGGACCGCTGTACGGGTTCCAGATGCTGTCCCATCGCGGCCTGCGGTACGCGTCGCCGTTCCTGCACCTGGTCGCGCTCGGCACCAACGTCGCCCTGCTCGGTCACGGGTGGGTGTACAGCGTCACGCTCGCGATCCAGGCCGCGTTCGCGGCCGCGGCGGCGCTGGGCGCGTTCGTGCCGCTCCGTCCGCTGCGCGTGGCCCACTACTACGCGATGGTCGAGGCCTCGATCCTCGTCGGGCTGTGGGACAGGCTGCGGTCGCGGACCGCGGTCACGTGGGAGAAGGTCGAGGGGACCAGGTGAGCCGCTCCGGGTTGCCTCGCGCTGCGGACGCGCTCCTGGCCGCGCTCGGGCTGCTGCTCACGGCCCCCGTGCTCGCTGTGGCGGCGATCGCGATCCGCCTCGAGACGCCGGGATCGCCGATCTACCGCCAGCGCAGGGTCGGCGTCGGGGGCTCGCGGTTCGCGATGTACAAGCTGCGGACCATGGTCACCGGCTCGGACCCCGCTCCCGAGGAGACGTGGGAGCCGCTGCTCGAGGGAGACCCGCGGGTGACTCGGGTCGGCGCGGTGCTGCGCCGCCTGTCGCTGGACGAGATCCCGAACCTCGTCAACGTCCTGCGCGGCGAGATGGCGATCGTGGGGCCGCGGCCGACGATCGAGGAGCAGGTGGCCGAGTACACGCCCCGCCAGCGCCGCCGGCTCGAGGTCTTGCCGGGGATCACGGGCTGGGCGCAGGTCAACGGCCGCGGGTCGCTGGGCTGGGAGGACAGGATCGAGCTCGACGTGTGGTATGTCGACAATCGCTCGCTGGCGCTCGACCTGCGGATCCTGGCCCGCACGGTAAGGCTGATCGTGACCGGCAGGGGGCTATACGAGGGATGAGCGAGCGCACGGCGGCGGCAGAGGTGCTGACCCTCGCCGACGAGGACCGTTGGCGGCAGCTGCTCCCGGCGAGCGAAGGCGTCTTCGGCAGCTTCGAGTTCGCCGCGACCCAGCACCTGCACGTCGGCGGCGAGCCGCGGCTGTTCGCGCTGGCGGCGCCCGGCGGGGCGGTGGCCCACTCGCTGTCGCTGCGGCCGGTCGCCGAGCTGCCGTTCGCCGCCGACATCGCGCCGCCGCTGTTCGACGCCGCGACGCCGCCCTACGCGGGGCCGTTCGCGCGCGGCACGGTCGACGCGAGCGCCGGGGCGCAGTTCGCCGGCGCGTTCGAGCGCTGGTGCGCGGATGCGGGGGTGGTGACCGAGTTCGCGCACCTGCACCCGTGGCGGGCCCGCATCGAGGCGCTCGCCGACGCCGACCTGCACGTCGACCGCGAGATCGTCTATGTCGACCTCACCCTCGACCCGGAGCGGCTGTGGCGCGAGTCGTTCACGCACGCGTGCCGCAAGAACATCAACCGCGCGCGGCGCGAGGGTGTGCGGGTGTTCGAGGCCACGTCCGAGGCCCACGCGCTCGAGCTGCACCGGATCTACGAGCACACGATGGAGCGCCGCGGCGCGCTCGGCGCGTATCGGGTCCCACCGGGCTACTTCCCCGCCTTCCTCGAGCGGATGCCGGACAACGCGCGCATCGTGCTCGCCGAGCACGACGGCCGGGTCGTGGCGGCGACGCTGTACCTGCACGACGACGACGACGCCTACTCCTACCTCGGGGGCGCCGACCACGACTACCAGCGCCTGCGTCCGACCAACGCCGTCGTCCACGAGATGATCCTGTGGGCGCGGGAGCGAGGGATCAAGCGCCTCGTCCTCGGCGGCGGCTACGCACCCGACGACGGGATCCTGCGCTTCAAGTCGAGCTTCTCACCGCTGCGCAGAGAGTTCCGCGTCTACCGCCGGGTGCACCTCCGCGACGCCTACGACGAGGTCGTCGAGCGGTGGCGCGAGGCCGACCCCGGCGCCGAGTCGGGCGGGTACTTCCCCCCGTACCGCCAAGGCTCGTAGCCGTACTTGGTTACGAGCACCGGCGAGTTCGCTTGCGAACTCGCCGCTTGATCAGGGCGCGCCGCCATCCTCGGTTTCGTCGTCGGCGCCGCTGCTCTCGATCCGGGCCTGCGCCCGGCGCGCGATCCGCTCCAACGCCTTCTTCAGCCTCCCGCCCGGGCACGCGGTCTCGTTCACGCGCCCGTGGCCGAAGACGCGCGTGACGCGCACCTTCTTCCCGGACGGGAACTTGTTCACGCTCCCGCCCCCGGACACGAGCCGTGTCCTGCCGCCCGCCTTCGTCCCGTGCAGCGCCAGCTTCCATGCGATCACGTCGACGAACGCATCCTCGGCCGCGTCGGTGATCGGGTCGTTGGTGTGGGTGCCGATCGACGCGACGCCGGTGGTCTGCGAGTTGAATCCCTGGGCGTGGGCGCCGACGACGGCCTTGCGGACGCCGCCCGAGCGCCCGGCGTAGACGTCGCCGAAGCGGTCGACGAGGAAGTTGTAGCCGATGTCGTTCCAGCCGTTCCCGTTGCGGTGGAAGCGGCAGATCCCGAGCACGATCCCCGGCGCCTCGGCG
>DATAFB010000118.1:0-4963 GCA_036257695.1 Solirubrobacterales bacterium
CGACAGCACGATCAGGTTGACGACCAGCGCGGCGGTGCTGACGGTGAAGAAGCGCGCGGCCTGGAACCCGGCGTGGCCGGCGGTGGCCTTGAACGTCCAGTGCCGGTTCCAGAGGAAGTTGTTCATCACCGCGACGCAGAAGGCCCCGATCGCGGCCGGGATGTGATGAACGGCGAAGAGCTCGACGAGGATCGCGAACACGGCCAGGTTGACGACGTACCCCGTCGCCCCGACGACGCCGAACTTGAACAGCTGCATCCAGTTCGCGGGCTTGCGCGTGCCGAGGTGGATGCGCCGAACGAGCTGCCACGTCCACTCGGCGGCGGTCGTCTCGTCCGCGGGAGTCATCGGGCCGCCGCCAGCTCGACCTCGGCGCCGACCCCGAAGTGCTCGAGCACCAGCCCGGCCACGTCCTGCAGCGCCCACTGGCTCCGCCGGCGCTCGATCCCGGGCTCGAACCCGACAAGCAGCAGCGGGCCGAGCGAGTCCCCGGCGTGCAGGGAGCCGTGGCTGCCGCCCCCGACGTGCGACGCGCCGCCCCAGTCGACGCACTCGTAGCCGCCGGCGAGCGAGCACACAACGTCCCCCGCGTGGGGGGCCGTGGCGGCCGACCACAGCCTGCCGAGCGCGTCGGGATAGCTTCGTGACTCAATCCGGCCGTCCGCGACGTCAGCGTCGAGCACGCCCGGGTCGCCGTCGAGCGACCACCTCGCCCCGCGCCCGTCCTCAACGCCGGAGCCGGGGTGGAAGCTGAGCTCGCCGCGCGCCCCCTCGACCCGCACCGCGAGGTCGTCGCCGATCGGCGCGCCGACACCCTCGCGCTCGACGGGCGCGCCGTCTCCCGTCGCCACCCAGGCGACCAGGTCGACACCGCCGAGGTCGCGCAGCCGCGCGCGCAGCGCGGAGTGGGCGCGGATGAAGCGCCGGCCGCGGTCGAGGACGTATACGTGCGCCGCGCGCGCGGTGGGGCTGACCGCGAGCTCGGAGTCCCCGACGCGGTCGCTGTTCGGCTGCAGCACGCGCCACTCCTCGCCGAGCAGCTCGGCGATCGGCAGCGCCTTGTCGACCGCCACCTGGGAGTGGTCGGCGAGCAGGATCACCGCATGGTCGGCGAGGAAGGCGCCGATCCCTCCTGCGGCGTCGACCACCCGCTCGAAGCTCGCGTCGGCGTGGCCGATCGACTCGACCGACGCGTCGGGCCCGAAGCGGTGCGAGTGGTAGTCGTTGTCGGGAAGCCCCAGCAGCAGGAAGTCGTACAGGTCGTGCTCGACGAGCTCCTCGCCAACGCACGCCGAGTACTCGTCGCGGGTGCCTGGTCGCGCCAGCGTCGGGCGGCAGGGGACCCTGCGGCTCGCGTACAGCTCGCCGTAGAACAGCTCCCGCGGCCCCCATACGGCGTGGTGGAACTTCGCCGCGACCGCCATGCGACGCAGCAGTCCCTCGAGTCCGAGCTCGTGACGGTGGCGGCCGCGGTAGATCAGGAACGGCGTGCACGCGGTGCGCACCCCGGCGTCATCGAGGCGCTCGAAGACCGTCTCGACCTCGTGCGAGAGGTGAGCCATGTTCATGTTGTAGACGGTGTCGTACAGCGTCCGGAAGAGCCCGAACGCGCGCGTCGCCTCGAGCGACGAGCCGTACTCGACATAGCGGCGCTCGACGCGGTGGTACCAGTTCATGCCGCTGACCCAGTGGCGGTCCGGGCCCACCCCGGTGGCGATCTGCGAGCACGCGACCGGCGTCACCGATGGGAAGCTGGACACGCAGTCCGGGATCAGCGTCCCGCGGTCGAGAAGCTTCTTGAACGTCGGCGCCGCTCCCGAAGAGGCCGCGCGCTCGAGCATCTCGGTGTGCAGCGAGTCGACGACCACGAGCATCAGCTTCCGCTGAGCCGTGCTCATCGCAATACGCGAAGACCCTCGTGCTTGCGCGTCGTCCGTCGTCGCCTCGCGACGGCGAGCCACCCGATCGCGGCGAGCGCGACCAGGCCCACCGGGGGCAAGAGCACCGACAACCCCGCCAGGACCGCGGCCGCGATCGTGACGTAGACCACCTGGGTCGTCGCGGACGCGCCCTGCATCCGCGTGGCGGCGCCCCTCACGACTCCGCTGATGACGGAGAACGAGAGCAGCGCGGTGAGCGCCCCGGCCAGCCACCCCGGCCACGCGGGATGGTCCTCCGCCGACAGCGACATGCCGAACAGGACCGCTCCCGCGACGATGCCGACGCCGGCGACGGCCGCGAGCAGCCACGCCGGCGGCCCGGCGCCGTCCCGCGACGCGACGGCGCCCGCGATCGCCCCGGTCACCGTCCCCGCGGCGAGCGCGAGGCCGAATCCCTGACAGGCTGCGAGGAAGAGATCCACGGCGGAGCAAGGCTAACGACCCAGGCTGGCTGAGACCCGGCCGCCCGGCGCATCCGCCACACTTCGGCCCCGTGCCCGAGCACGAGCAGATCCCCGGCGAGCGCCCGGCGAGCGCCCGGCCGCCGCATCGCCGCCCGCATACGAGCGCCCGCGACCTGGAGCGCTACGCCGGCCTGTTCGCGCAGCGCACGGGGGTGATGCGCTCGTCCGCGATGCGCGACCTGATGGCGATCACCGCGCGGCCCGAGGTGATCTCGCTGGCCGGCGGGCTCCCCGACACCTCGACCTTCCCGCCCGAGTCGTTCGCCGCCCAGATGACCCGGATCGCCCAGGAGTCGTCGGCCGAGGCGCTCCAGTACGGGCCGACGGAGGGCTTCGAGCGCACGAAGGAGTGTCTGCGCGAGGTGATGGCGGCCGAAGGGATGGACCCCGACCCCGACGACATCATCGTCACCACCGGCGGGCAACAAGCGATCGACCTCGTCTGCAAGACCCTGCTCGACCCGGGCGACCCGGTGATCTGCGAGGGGCCGACCTACCCCGGCGCGGTCCCGGTGTTCTGCTCCTACGAGGCGGACACCCACCACGTCGAGATGGACGACGACGGCATACGGGTCGACGAGCTCGAGGCGGTGCTGGACGCGCTCGAGCGCGACGGACGGCGACCGAAGTTCGTCTATACCGTGCCCAGCTTCCAGAACCCGGCCGGGGTCACGCTGTCGGCCGAGCGCCGGCGCCGGTTGATCGAGATTGCGCGCGAGCGCGAGGTCCTGGTGATCGAGGACAACCCGTACGGGCTGCTGCGCTTCGAGGGCCGGGAGCTGCCGCCCCTGTACCAGCTCGACGGCGGCGATTACGTGATCTACCTCGGCACGTTCTCGAAGATCCTCTCGCCCGGGATCAGGCTCGGGTGGTGCGTGGCGCCGCCGCCGGTGATGGAGAAGATCGTCCTCGGCAAACAAGCGGCCGATCTCTGCACCTCGACGCTGACCCAGTACTTCGTCGCCGAGTACTTCGCCGAGGGCAGGTGGCGCACGTACATCGACGACCTCGTTGGGATCTACCGGGCGCGCCGCGACGCGATGCTCGACGCGCTGTCGGCCCACTTCCCCGACCAGGCCGAGTGGACGCGGCCCGCGGGCGGCCTGTTCGTGTGGGCGACGCTTCCGGACTACATCGACACCGGCGACCTGCTGGCGAAAGCGCTGCGCGAGGACGTCGCGTTCGTGCCCGGCGCCGCGGCGTACGTCGACGGCCGCGGGTCGAGCTCAATGCGGCTCAACTTCTCCGGCTCCGACGAATCCGAGATCCACGAGGGAGTGCGGCGCATTGGCAGCGTCGTCGAGGAGCAGGTCGCCCTGTACGAGACGATCACCGGGGAGCACCCAATTCAACCGCCCGCCGCGACCTCCGCTTCGCGTTCGGGCGCGGCGGAGTCCCAGGAGGGACGAGGTTCCGGCGGAAACGTCCTCCCGCTTCCTCGGCGTCGGGAGAGCTGATGCGGATTGCGGTGCTCGCCGGCGGGCGGTCGCTGGAGCGGGGGGTGTCGCTGCGCTCCGGGGCGCGCGTCGTCGACGCTTTGCGGTCGCTCGGCCACGAGGTGGCCCAGATCGACCCCGGCGCCGACCTCGTCCGGAGGCTGAAGTCGGAGCGACCCGAGGTCGCGTTCATCGCACTCCATGGGCCGGGGGGTGAGGACGGAACCGTGCAGGAGCTGCTCGAGATCGTCGGCATCCCGTACACGGGGCCCGGAGTGACGGCGTGCATGCGCTGCATGGACAAGGTCACCGCGAAGCAGGAAATCCGCGCCGCGGGGCTGCCGACGCCCGACTGGGTCGCGTTCAACGCGACCGCGTTCCGCGAGCTCGGGGCGGCCGACGCGCTCGACGAGATCGAGGCGCGGCTCGGGTTCCCGCTCGTCGTCAAGCCCGCCCGCCAGGGATCGTCGCTCGGAGTCGAGTTCGCGCCCTCGCGGACCGACGTCCCGGAGGCACTCGTGGCCGCGTTCAGCTATGACGAGCGCGTGCTTCTGGAGCGCTACGTGCGCGGCCGCGAGCTCGCCGTCGGAATCCTCAACGGCGAGCCGCTGCCGATCGTCGAGGCGATCCCTGAGCAGGAGGACTTCTTCAACTTCGAGGCCAGGTACGAGATCGGCCGCACCCACTACGTCTGTCCAGCGGAGCTGTCGGACGCCGACGCCTCCGCCGTCCGCGAGGCCGCCCGCAGCACCTGGGAAGCGCTCGGGTGCGCCGGATTCGCGCGTGTCGACGTGATACTCGGCGGCGACGACGCGGCGCCGGAGACGCACGGCCCTCAGGTGCTGGAGGTGAACGCGATCCCGGGACTGACCGACACCTCGCTCCTCCCCCAGGCGGCGGAGGCAGCCGGGCTCGCGTTCGAGCAGCTCTGCGAGCGGATCGTCGAGCTGGCGCGTGAGCGAGCCGCGACCACCGCGTTACCGGGCTGAGCGCGCGGGCGACGCGACTAGTCGCTTCCCGAGGCGAAGTCCTCGGGCGAGACCTCGTCGAGGAAGTCCTTGAACTTCTCGACGACCTCCTCGGTGTCCTCGACCTCGTGCTCGAACTCGATCGAGGATTCCTC
>DATAFB010000167.1:0-3723 GCA_036257695.1 Solirubrobacterales bacterium
TCGGCGATGTCGGTCAGCCGCGAGCCCTCGGTATCGATGAACCGGAACACGCAGCCGTGGGCCTCGCGGATCGTCGCGTAGCCCTCCTCGCCGAGACGCCGGTGCAGCTCATCGATCACGAGGTGTCTCGCCTGGTCCAAAAGGCCCGGCAGCGGGGTGGTCTCTGTGGGTGTGTCTGTGGTCTTGGTCACAGATCGTCAGGTCGGTTGACCATGTGCTAAGGTGCCCTGAACGTCAGGCCACTTGACAAGGTTACCTGACGGAGTGTATCGCGACATCCGGAGGCTGAATCTCATGCAACGCAAGTGGTGGACCCTGATCGCCGTCTCGGTGGCGACGTTCATGCTCCTGCTCGACATCACGGTCGTCAACGTGGCGCTGCCGTCGATCCGCGAGGACCTCGGCGCCAGCTTCACCGACCTGCAGTGGGTGGTGGACGCGTACGCGCTCACCCTCGCCGCGCTGGTGCTGACGGCGGGCTCGCTCGCCGACCGGCTGGGGCGGCGGCGATTGTTCGCGATCGGCCTCGGGGTCTTCTCGCTCGCGTCGCTTCTGTGCGCTCTCGCTCCCGACCCGACGTTCCTCAACATGGCGCGCGCCTTCCAGGGCATCGGCGGCGCGGCGATGTTCGCCGTCTCCCTCGCGCTCGTCGCGCAGGAGTTCCCGGCCGGGCGTGAGCGCGGCACGGCGATGGGGATCTACGGCGCGACGATCGGCGTCGCGGTGGCGGTCGGCCCGCTCGTCGGCGGGGCGCTGACCGACTCGCTCGGGTGGGAGTCGATCTTCTACCTCAACGTCCCTGTCGGGATCGCGGCGATCGCCGTCACCTACCTGAAGCTGCGCGAGTCGCGCGACCCGAACGCGACCCGCGTCGACTGGGCGGGCGTCGCTACGTTCAGCGCCTCCCTGTTCCTGCTCGTGCTCGCGCTCGTGCGCGGAAACGACGAGGGCTGGGGCTCGACGCTGATCGTGTCGCTGTTCGCCGGCTCGGCGCTGTTGATGGCGGCGTTCGTCGCCGTCGAGCGCCGGGTGGAGGAGCCGATGCTGCCGCTGGGGCTGTTCCGGCGCGCGTCGTTCACCGGCGTCCAGCTCGCGGCGTTCGCGATCTCGGGCTCGATGTTCGCGCTGTTCCTGTACCTGACCCTGTACATGCAGAGCTACCTCGGCCTGACGCCGTTCGAGACCGGCCTGCGCTACCTCCCGATCACGCTGGCGAGCTTCTTCGTCGCCCCGATCGCCGGCGCGATGCTGTCTCGCGTCCCGGCGCGGGTGATGCTGAGCGTCGGCCTCGGGATGGCCGGCGTCGGCCTGCTGCTGATGTCGGGCATCGAGGCCGGCTCGGAGTGGACCACCCTGCTCGGCGGCTTTCTCGTCGCCGGCGCCGGGATCGGGCTGCTAAACCCGGTGATCGCCGACGTCGCCGTCTCCGTCGTGCCGAAGGAGCAGAGCGGGATGGCGTCCGGGATCAACGACACGTTCCGCCAGGTCGGCGTCGCCGTCGGGATCGCGGCCTGGGGGGCGATCTTCGTCGGCCAGGGCGCCGCCAAGACCGCCGAGGTCGCGGCGGGCACACCCGCCGCGGCCGGCGATCGGCCGCGCGAGCTTGTCGAGGCGGCTTCGTCGGGCAGCCTCGACGAGGTGCTGGCGTCGGTCCCGTCGCAGTCCCAGTCGCTGGTCGCCAACGCGGCCAACCAGGGGTTCCTCGCCGGCCTCAACGACGTGCTCCTGATCGGCGCCCTGCTGGCGTTCGCCGGAGCGGTGCTGTCGCTGTGGCTCGTGCGCGAGCGCGAGATCGAGCGCGAGGCGGTCGAGCCCGAGGCCGAGCGCACCCCCGAAGCCGTCCCGGAGGGAGCGGCCGCCTAAGTCATACGCCAAGTTCGCAAGCGAACTTGGCGGTTCAGGGTAACCTCGCCGGACATGGACGTCCGGATGTTCACCGTCGGTCCCGTCGCCGAAAACTGCTTCGTCGCCCGTGTCGACGGATCGGACCGCGCGCTGGTCGTCGACCCGGGCGACGAAGCCGATCGGATCCTCGCCGCGGTCGACGAACTCGGCGTCACCGTCGACGCGATCCTCGTCACCCACTGTCACTTCGACCACATCGGCGCGGTCGCCCCGGTCGCGGAGGCGACCAAGGCGCCTGTCTGCTGCCCCGAGATCGAGGTCCCGGTGCTCGCGGACATCATGTCGTTCGTCCCGTGGCCCGGCTTCGGCCCCTACGAGAGCTACGACGCCGACGAGAAGGTGTCGGGCGGCGAGCACCTGTCGCTCGCCGGGCTCGAGATCGACGTCCTGTTCACCCCCGGCCACAGCCCCGGCCACGTCACCTACGCGATCCCGGACGAGGGCGCGCTGTTCTCGGGCGACGTCTTGTTCAAGGGGTCGGTCGGCCGCGTCGACCTGCCCGGCGGCGACGGGCCGACGCTGCTCGAGAGCATCCGCACCGTGGTCGACTCCTATCCGCCCGAGACGACCGTCCACCCGGGCCACATGGGGATCACGACCCTGGGCGCCGAGCGGGCCTCGAACCCGTTCCTCACCGAGCTGGCGGGCTGAGCGCCGGCGCAGCACGGGTCGTTAAGGTCGGCGCCGTGAGCGCGAGGCTCGAATCAGGATCCCGCCCTGGGCGGGGAATGTGATGCTGGGCCCAGCGCGAAGCGAGGTTGTGGCATGAGTCCCAGGTACCAGGCCCCGAGGGGGACCTTCGACGTCCTGCCCGCCGAGGCGGAGCTGCGGGCGCGCATCGGGCGGGTCGCGCGCGACCTGTTCTCACGCGCGGGCTACGGGCGGATCGAGACGCCCGCGTTCGAAGACACGGAGCTGTTCGTGCGCGCTGTCGGTGACTGGACCGACATCGTCCGCAAGGAGATGTTCACGTTCGAGGACCACGGGGGGCGCAACGTCACCCTGCGCCCCGAGGCCACCGCGCCGATCTGCCGCGCGTACGTGGAGCACGGGATGCACAAGCTCCCGCAGCCGGTGAAGCTGTGGTGCTCCGGCCCGTTCTTCCGTTACGAGGCGCCCCAGGCGGGCCGCTTCCGGCAGTTCAACCAGATCGACGCCGAGGCGATCGGCTCCGACTCGCCGCTCGTCGACGCCGAGCTGATCATGTTGCTCGACGACCTGCTCAGCGAGCTCGGCGTCCCGGGGGTGCGGCTGCGGCTGTCGAGCCTCGGCTCGCCGGACGCGCGCGCCGCGTACCGAGAAGAGCTCAAGACCTACCTGCGCGGGCGCGAGTCGGAGCTGTCGCGCGAGGTGCGCGAGCGGATCGACGCCAACCCGCTGCGCGCGTTCGACTCCGACGACGAGGGCACCAGGGCGGTGATGGCGGAGGCGCCGACGATGCTCGACTGGCTCGAGGACGAGGACGCGGAGCACTTCGACGAGGTCCGGCGGCTGCTCGACCAGGCGGGCGTCGAGTACGCGCTCGACGGGACGCTGGTCCGGGGGCTCGACTACTACACCCGGACCGTGTTCGAGTTCACCTGCGACCGCCTCGGCGCGCAGTCGGGGATCGGAGGGGGCGGGCGATACGACGGCCTCGTCGAACAGCTCGGCGGGCCGCAGACGCCGGCCAACGGGTGGGCGGTGGGGGTGGAGCGGATCGTGCTGGCGCTCGACGAGTCCCCGCCCGAGCCGTCCAGCGACGTGTTCATCGCCGCGCCCGACGGACAGCGCGACCAGGCGCTGGCGCTCGCGACCGAGCTGCGCCGCGCGGGGCTT
>DATAFB010000121.1:0-7818 GCA_036257695.1 Solirubrobacterales bacterium
CGGCTCGGCGAGATCGCCGAGCGCCTCGTCGCCGGCGGGCGCGCCGCCGACGAGCCGGCGGCGGTGGTCGAGCGAGGGACGATGAGCGGCCAGCGCACGGTGTCGGCGCCGCTCGGCGAGCTGGCGGCGGCGGCGGACGCGGCCGGGCTGCGGGCTCCGGCGGTGGCGGTGGTCGGCCCGGTCGCAGCGCGCGCCGAGGCGATCTCGTGGCTCGAGCGCCGGCCACTGCACGGACGCCGGATCGTCGTCACGCGCGCCCGGGCGCAGGCGAGCGGTCTCGCGCGGCAGCTGCGCGCGCTCGGCGCCGATGCGATCGAGCTGCCCTCGATCCGGATCGAGCCGCTGCTCGACACCGACGAGGTGCGCTCCGCCGTCGACGACATCCACTCCTACGCCCTGATCTGCCTCACGAGCCCGAACGGGGTGCGGTTGCTGTGCGAGGCGATGGCCGCCGCCGGCCGCGACGCCCGCGCGCTCGGCAACGCGACGGTCGCGGCGATCGGCCCCGGCACCGCCGCGGCGATGCTCGAACGCGGCGTGATCGCGGATGTCGTTCCGGAGGAGTCGGTCGCCGAGGCGCTGGTCGAGGCGCTGGCGGAAGTCGAGGTCGAGGGGCGCCCGGTGCTCGTCGCTCGCGCGAGCGAGGCGCGCGACGTGCTGCCTGACGCTCTGCGTGCCCGCGGCGCCGAGGTCGACGTGGTCGCGCTGTACGAGACGGTTCCTGAGGACCCCGCGCCGGACGCGATCGAGGCCGCCCAGGAGGCCGACTACGTCACCTTCACCTCGTCTTCCACGGTGCGCAACTTCCTCCGCGCGGTCGGAGACCGCTTGCCGCGCCGGGCCCGCGTAGTGTCGATCGGACCGGTGACGAGCGCCGCGGCGCACGAAGCCGGCCTCGAGGTCGACGTCGAGGCCGAGCGCCACGACATCGAAGGCCTCGTCGAGGCGCTGCTCGCCGACACTTCCGCAGGCGAAGATTGAGCGCGTGACCGCGCGCCCGATCACGTTCCTGTCGGATTACGGCGCAGACGACGAGTTCGCCGGGGTGTGCCGGGCGGTGATCGCGGGGATCGCGCCGGCGGCCCCGATCATCGACCTCAGCCACGGCGTGCCGCCGGGCGACGTCCGCCGCGGGGCGGTGATGCTCCTCGACGCGCTCCCGTACGCGCCCGAGGGCGTTCACCTCGCGGTCGTCGACCCGGGGGTGGGGACGGCGCGGCGCGCGGTCGCGATCCGGGCCGCGGACGCCGACCGGATCCTCGTCGGCCCCGACAACGGGCTGCTGTGGGCGGCGCTCGAGCGCTTCGGTGGCCCGGCCGACGCCGTCGCGCTGTCCGCGTCGCCGTTCCGGCTCGAGCCAGTGTCCGCGACCTTCCACGGCCGCGACCTGTTCGCCCCCGTTGCGGCGCGGCTCGCGCTCGGCGCCGGCCTCGACGAGGCCGGCGAGCCGCTCGACCCGGGCTCGCTGCACCGCCTCGAGCTCCCGGCGGCGACCAGCGAGGGCGACCGCATCGTGACCGAGGTCGTCCGCGTGGACCGGTTCGGGAACGTGTCGCTGAGCGCCACCCTGGAGCACCTCGATCGCGACCTCGCGGCCGGCGGGCAGGCTGTGGTCGAGGCCGGCGGGCACGCGCTCGAGGCCGCGCTTGCCACCACCTTCGCCGACGTCTCCGAGGGCGAGGCGCTCCTCTACGCGACCTCGTCGGGCCGGCTCGCCCTCGGCGTCAACCGCGGCAGCGCCGCCGGCGAGCTCGGGCTCGGTGTCGGCGACGAGGTCGTGATTCGCCGGTGAGCGCGAGGCTCAAATCAGGATCCCGCCCTGGGCGGGGAATTTGACGGTGGGCCGAGCGCGAACACCATTGTCGGTGAGCTTTGGGAGCCCCAGGCGCCACTACCGCCGGGCCGACTCCACGAACGCCCGCGCGCGCGAGCTCGTCGAGGCGGGGGCGCCGTCGGGGGCCGTTGTCACGGCGGACGAGCAGACCGCTGGTCGCGGGCGACGCGGACGCGCGTGGTCGACGCCCGCCGGCAGGGCGCTGCTGTACTCGGCCGTGCTGCGCCCGCTCGAGCCGCGCCACACGCTGCTGCCGCTCGCCGCCCCGCTTGCCGTGTGCGACGCGATCGAGTCGGTGGCCCCGGTGCGGTGCGAGGTCAAGTGGCCAAACGACGTGTGGATCGAGGAGCGCAAGGCGGCCGGGATCCTGATCGAGTCGCGGCCCCCCGGCTGGGCCGTGATCGGCATCGGGGTCAACGTCGCGATCGAGCCCGACGAGTTCGCGGCCGAGCTTCGCTGGCCGGCGACCTCGATCGGCCGCGGCGTCACCGTCGAGGCGACGCTGGCGGCGCTCAACGAGGCGCTCGCCGCCTGGGTCGACGCGCCGCCCGAGCGGGTGCTCGCCGACTACCGCGGCCGCGACGCGCTTCGCGGCCGCGGCGTCAGCTGGGAGGACGGCCCGCGCGGCCTGGAGCGCGGGCGCGGGACCGCGGACGGGGTCGATGACCGCGGCGATCTGGTCGTCGACATCGCGGAGGGCGGACGGGTGGCGCTCGGCGCGGGCGAGGTGCAGCTGAAGCTCGGCTAGGCCGGGGTCTCCTCGGCCTTGCGCTCGGCGGCGTGCTCGTCCTTCTTCGGCTTGCCGTCCTGGCGCCCGTTCGACTTGCTGCGCCGCCGCCTGCGCTTGCCGCCCGAGCGGGGGAAGTTCCGCAGCAGCTCGCGGGCGACGGCCGACGGCTTGCGGGAGGTGCGCATGCGCGCGCCGCGCAGCACCTCCTCCGCCTCGGGGGTATGGGCCACCGCGGCGGCGAGGAGAGCGACCGCTAGCCGGCGGTCGTGCTGGCGCGTGGCGTGCACGATCCGCCTCGCGTTGCGGCCGTGCGCGCGGCCGGACGAGTTGACGAACAGCCCCAGCAGCCGCTTCGTCTCCGGCCACCGCTGGACCGCGTACTCCTCATGGAGCTCGCGCGTGAACGACGCCAGCCGCCACACCCACGCCTGGGCCTGGTCGCGGCGGCCGATGCGGCGCTCGGCGAGCGCCTGCAGCAGCACCTTGGTCCCGGCGCGCTTCTCGTCGCGCGACCAGCCGCCCACCATGTCGATCGCCTCGTCGAACGAGTCCGGGTCGCGGAGCGCGGCGATCTCGCCCAGCGCCTTCAGCCGCAGCTGGTGGTTGCGATTGCGCTGCACGCACGTGAGCAGGAACCGCTTGCGCAGCTCCTTCGAGGCGTCGTGCTGCATCATCGCCTTCGCGCGGCGCCAGTTGTTCGCGGTCACGCGCGCCCCCGCCAGCGCCGCCCACGCGTGCTGCTCGGAGTAGTTGAGGTTCTCGACCGCGATCCTCCACAGCTCGCGTTCGAGCACCGACAGCCGCCGCTCGGAGTCGGCCGACACGGGGACGATCCGGCGCTCGACTCGCACGCGGCGGCCGCGGCCGCGGCGCACCGGCCCGACGACGATCGCGCCGCCCCGGTACACGTCGCGGTCGAGCAGGCTGTGCAGGGTGATGATCGTCTCGTCGTGCGTCGTGGCGGGGTGGACGAAGTCGATCACTATCCCCGCCTCCTTGCCGGGCGCGCGGCGCGTCACGCGGCCGACGCGCTGCTGGTACACCCGCCGCGAGGCGGTCGGGGCCAGGTGCATGCAGATCGTCGCCCGGGGTGAGTTCCAGCCCTCGGCGAGCAGCATCGCGTTGCAGAGCACGTCGACCTCGCCGCGCTCGAACGCGGCCAGCGTCTCGGCGAGCTCGCGCTTCGGGGTCTCGCCGGAGACGGGTCGGGCGTCGAGCCCGGCCTCCTGCAGAGCCTCGGCGACGTGGTGGGCGTGGCGGACCCCGGCGGTGTACATCACTCCCGGGACGCGCCGGAAGCGCGACCGGTAGAGGTCGGCGACGGCGACGTTGAACGGCTGCTGGTCCAGCAGCTTCGCCAGCTCTTCCTGGTCGAAGTCCTGGTCCACCTCGCCCTTGCGCAGCGGCACCTTGGCGATCGTGCGCACACCAGGTCCCGGCGGGATCCGAATGCATCGCAGTGGCGCGATCACCCCCCGCCGCGCCGCCTGGGCGAGGTCGAAGCGTGAGGTCTGGGTGGGGAAGAGGTCGGCGACGTGGCGGGCGATCAGGGCGCCGGTCGCGGTCATCCCGATGAACACGGGGCCGAGCCAGCTGCGGATGCAGGCGCTCGTCTTCTCCCCGAGCGCCGTGTGGGCCTCGTCGCAGACCACGATCGAGTACGCGTCCGAGATCCGGTTCGCGTTGCGGACGAACCACTGGTAGGTCTCGACCGTGACCGGGCCGTACGGGTGGTCGGCTCCGTTGAGCAGCGCCGGCGACAGGCGCTCCCCGTAGCCGCGGTCCTTGATCTCGCCGATGAACTGGTTGACGAGGTTGCGGCGGTGGGTGAGGATCAGGATCCCGCCGGTTCGCGACGCCTCGATGAAGCCGACCGCGGCGACGGTCTTGCCGGCGCCGGTCGCGTGCTCGAACCAGAACCGCCGGCCGGCACCGGGATCCTCGGGCGCCTCCTCGATCAGGTCCTCCTCGGCGGCGCCGGGCTCCTCCCAGTCCACCGGCTCCTCGTCGGGCTCCAGGAGCTCCTCCTCGTCGTCCTCCGACTCGCCGACGTGGTTGGAGCTGTCGTCCTCCGCGTCGGAAGCCGCGGCGGAGCGGCCGGCGGAGGCGCCGTTCGAGCCCGAGCCGTTGGCGCCGACCCGCTCGATCTCGGTCACCAGTGCCGCCAGCGTCCCCGACAGGGCGTCGATCTGGTGCGCGGATAGCCGCGCGCCGTCGGAGAGCTGGGGGTCGTCCTCGGACAGCAGGCGCTCCAGCCCCAGCAGCAGTGAGAAGTCCTGGCGCCATGCGATCGACGGGTTCTCGCGCCTGGCGTCGATCTCCTCGAGCGCCGCGTCGAGGGCCAGCCGGCGGGCGCTGCCGGGAACGAGGTCGGCGAGCTTCTCGCCTTCGAGCAGGATCGGCTCGCGCGTGAACTCCTGCACGCGCTCGAGATCGGCGCTCGACACGGTGGCGCTCGAACGGCGCCTCGCCGTGCCCGCGGCTTGCGAACTGTCAGCCATGAAGGGCCATTACTCTCGCGCTCACCCGCATGCGACAAGCGGCGGGGTGAAGCGCAGTGAAGTCGCTGAAGGTCGCCGGACCCGTGCTCTGTATGGCCGGGCCGGACGCCTCCCTCGCGGTCCAGATTCCCGGTGGACCTGGACCTATTAAAGCATCCGCATCGCGCGGATGACCGTACGGTTGAATGAGTACATGAGCGGGCGCAAACACTTGCTGGCCACGCTGCTCGTCGCGGTCGCCGCGCTGATTCCGTTTGCGTGCGGCGACGACGACGAGGGCGGGTCGGCGGCGAGCAAGCCGGCCGACCTCGAGGCGGTCACGCGGGGCGCGCCGCCCAAGCTCGCCGCGCTCCACGACCAGGCGGACGAGCTGCTCCCCGGGGGGACGGCGGCGTTCGAGGATCGGCTCGACGAGCTGCGCGGCTATCCGGTCGTGGTCAACAAGTGGGCGTCGTGGTGCGGGCCGTGCCGGGCCGAGTTCCCGTTCTTCCAGTCGCAGGCCGCCGAGCACGCGAAGCGGATCGCGTTCGTGGGAGTGAACTCGAACGACGGCGAGGACTCGGCGCGCGACTTCCTCGCCGAGTTCCCGGTCCCGTATCCGAGCTACCTCGACCCCAAGCTCGAGATCGCGGCGGTGATCGAGGTCCCGGTCGAGTTCCCGGCGACCGCGTTCTACGACAAGCAGGGCGAGCTCGCCTACGTGCGCCGCGGCGGCTATGCGAGCGAGGACGAGCTGTCCGCGGACATCGACCGCTACGCACGCTAGGGCGACCGGTCGCGGATAATTGAGAATGTGAGCGCGAGGCTCTGCAAAGGTAGGGGTGGGCGCGGAATTTGATGTTTGGCCGAGCGCGAACTCTTTGTGTCTCGGCGGTTGCCGCCGTCGCCGGCGCGCTGATGCTCGTCGCCCCCGGCGTCGGGCAGCAGGACGGCGGCGTCGCCTACTCGATCGAGCTCACCGGGACCGTCGACCCGGCGACCGAGCAGTGGCTGGGGCACGCGCTCGACGACGCCGCCGACGAGGGCGCGGAGGTCGCGATCCTGCGCATCGACACCCCCGGCGGGCTCGACAGCTCGACGCGCGAGATGGTCAAGGACATCATCGATACGCCGATGCCGGTGATCGCGTACGTGTCGCCCGACGGCGCCCGCGCCGCGTCGGCGGGCCTGTTCGTGGTCCAGGCGTCCGACGTTGCCGCGATGGCGCCGCAGACCAACATCGGCTCGGCGACGCCGATCTCGATCGGGCCCGGGGACACGAACGAGGTGCTGGGGCGCAAGATCGAGAACGACGCCGCGGCGTACGCGCGCGCCCTCACAGAAGCCCACGGCCGCAACGGGCGGCTGGCGGCGGAGATGGTCACCGATGCCGTCAACCGCACCGCCGAGGAGTCGCTGCGCGCGGGGCTGATCGACGCCGTCGCGTCGAGCGAGCGCGAGCTGCTCGACGAGCTCGACGGGTTCCGCGTCCGCGGCCCGAAGACGCAGCGGCTGGCTACGTCGGGGCTGCAGATCGAAAGCCACGACATGCCGCTCCAGTACGAGTTGCTGCAGATCATCGTCAACCCGACGATCGCCTACCTGCTGCTGCTCGTCGGGGTGGTGGGCCTGGCGATCGAGCTGCTAGCCGGCGGCGGCACGTTCATCCCCGGCGCGCTGGGTGCGGTCTCGCTGCTGCTGGGCCTGTACGGGACCGCGCAGCTCCCGGTGACGCTGGTCGGGATCCTGCTGCTGGTGCTCGGGGTGGCGATGATCATCGCCGAGGCGCACCTGCCCACGGGCGGCTTGGTCGGCGCCGCCGGGGTGGCGGCGCTGGTCGCCTCCGGGCTGGTGCTCTACAACACCGACTCGGATGCGTTCGAGGTCTCGGTGCCGGCCGTGGTAGTCACCGGGCTGCTCGTCGGCGGCTTCATCGCGTTCGCGGCGCAGCGCACCGTGCGGGCCCACCGGCGACCCGTGATGACAGGGTGGGAGGAGTTGGTCGGCGCCGTCGGGGAGGTCCGCCAGC
The DNA here is from genome assembly GCA_036257695.1 of Solirubrobacterales bacterium. Classification (GTDB taxonomy): domain Bacteria; phylum Actinomycetota; class Thermoleophilia; order Solirubrobacterales; family 70-9; genus DASPWW01. Next base: position 7,074 of record DATAFB010000121.1, read on the forward strand.
CGCTCGACCCGGTCGGCCAGGTGTTCGTCGAGGGCGCCCTGTGGCGCGCCCGCCCCGCCGACGAGGCCACCAGCGTCGATCGCGGGTATAGAGTCCGAGTCGAGTCCGTTGACGGCCTGACCCTCGTCGTGCGTCCGCTCTCCCCCGACGAGGAGGAGGATGCGGCGGTGGGCGCCACCGAAAAGGCACAGGAAGGAGCTGCATAGTGGGAGTCGCGATCGCGGTCATCGCAGTCATCGCCATCTTCGTGCTGATCGTGCTCGCGTCGGCGATCCGCGTCCTGCGCGAGTACGAGCGCGGTGTGATCTTCCGGCTCGGCCGCCTGATCGCGCAGAAGGGACCGGGGCTGATCCTGCTGATCCCGGTGGTCGATCGCATGGTCCGCGTCGACCTGCGGACCGTGACCCTGAACGTGCCGCCGCAGGAGGTGATCACGCGCGACAACGTCACGGTGCGGGTGAACGCGGTCGCCTACTTCCGCGTCGTCGACCCAAATCGCGCGATCACCGAGGTCGAGAACTTCCTGCTCGCGACCTCGCAGATCGCCCAGACGACGCTGCGCTCGGTGCTCGGCAAGGCCGAGCTCGACTCGCTGCTCGCCGAGCGCGAGCGGCTCAACACCGAGCTGCAGCAGATCATCGACGAGCAGACCGAGCCGTGGGGGATCAAGGTGACGACGGTCGAGGTCAAGGACGTCGAGCTGCCGGCCGAGATGCAGCGCGCGATCGCGATCCAGGCGCAGGCC
>DATAFB010000122.1:0-19767 GCA_036257695.1 Solirubrobacterales bacterium
CGCCTCGAGCGCGACGGGCTCGAGCTGCGGGCGCGGCTCGTCGCCGACGAGCTGCGCGCCCAGGAGCACGAGCTGGCGGGCACCGAGCGCGAGGCGGCGAAGGCGCGCGAGACGCGCGACGAGGTCGAAGCGAAGCTGGCGAAGGCGAACGAGCGCCGCACCGAGATCGAGGAGCGCTTCGCGGAGCGCGATCGCGAGCGCACGCTGCTGTGGGGGCGGCTGACCGCGATGCGGGGGGCGCACGAGCGCCTCAGCGTCCGCGCGGAGACCCTCGCGGGGCGGGCCGACGAGCTCGGGGCCGGCGTCGAGCGCGGCCGCGCCGCGCTCGGCGACCTCGCCCCCGAGGCGGACAGCGCCGACGACGCCGACTCGGGCGACCCTCTGGCGGCCGAGCTCGGGCGGATCAAGCGCGCGCTCGGCGACGCGACGCGGGCGCTGCTCAGGGCGCGCGCCGGCGAGGGGGAGATGGGCGAGGAGCTCGCCAGGGTGCGGGAGGGGGCCGAGCGCGCGGTGCGCGGGTCGACCCGGGCCGAGATCCTGCTCGGCAAGAGCCGCCAGGACTCGCTCGAGCGTCGCGTCGCCGCCCAGGAGGAGCTGCTCACGCGCGTGCGCGCCACCACCGAGGCGGTCGCCGGCGCCCGCGACGCGCTCGGGGAGCGGATCGGCGCGATGGAGCGGCGGATGCTCGCGGACGAGGACGCGGGCGACGTCGCCGAGGAGCTGCGGGCCTGCTCGCGCGAGGAGTATGCGATACAGGCCGAGCTGCGAACGGCCGCGGAGGCGGTGACCGAGGCGGAGGTCAAGGCCGCGCACCTCGAGGACCGTCGCGACGAGGTGCTGGGCGAGGCCGGCCGGATCGGGAGCCGGCTCGGGATCGAGGTCGAGCCCGCCGAGGAGCCCGTGAGCGACGACGAGCGGGAGGAGATCGAGCGCAAGCTCGAGCGCCTACAGCGGCGCCGCGAGCAGCTCGGCCCGGTGAACCCGCTCGCCGAGCGCGAGTACGAGGAGGCCCGCGCGCGGGTCGACGAGCTCGAGCACCAACGCGAGGACCTGGAGACCGCGCTGGCCGAGCTCGAGAAGGTGATCCGCGAGACCGACCGCAGGATCGAGGCCGACTTCGCCGACACCTTCGACGCCACCGCGCGCAACTTCGAGGAGCTCGCCGAGCACCTGTTCCCCGGCGGCCGCGGCCGCCTGCGCCTCGTCGAGATGCCGGCGCCACGACGCGTATTGGGTGGCGCAAGCCCGCCCGAACCGGAGTCGGGAGCGAGCGAGGCAGAGGACCAGTTAGGTGAGGCCGAGCGAGCGGGAGACGAGGATTCGGGTGGAACTGATTTGGGCGGAAGTGATTCGGCCGGAACTGATGAGGGCGTAGAGATCGAGGTGACGCCCGCGGGCAAGGCGATGCGAAAGCTGTCGCTGCTGTCGGGCGGCGAGAAGTCGCTCGTCGCGCTGGCGTTCCTGTTCGCGGTCTTCCTCGCCCGCCCGTCGCCGTTCTACATCCTCGACGAGGTCGAGGCGGCGCTCGACGACGCGAACATCGATCGATTCCTGCAGCTCGTGCGCCGGTTCTCCGACCGCGCCCAGTTCGTGATCGTCACTCACCAGAAGCGCACCATGGACGCCGCCGACGTCCTGTACGGGGTCAGCATGGGCGAGGGCGGCGTGACGAAGGTGATCTCGCGCCGCCTGCCGCGCGACGACGAGCCCGCCGAGCAGCCGGAAGCCGCGGAAGCCGCGGCCTGAGCCGCGTAGCCTCTCCGTCCGTATGGCCGCCACATGGCAGGACGCCTTCGAGCTCCCGGATGGCACGGCCGCCCCGTCGGCGCCGGAGCCGGCGGAGCCCGAAGAGGAGCGCCGCGGCGTCCTCAGCCGCCTCCGCGACAGGCTGTCGAAGAGCCGCCAGGCGCTCGCCGACGAGCTCACCGCGAGCCTCGGGGAGACGCTCGACGCCGAGACCTGGGAGCGGCTCGAGGAGACGCTGATCCTCGCCGACGTCGGGGCGCCGACGACCGCCAGGGTCGTCGGCGAGCTCGAGACCGAGGCCGAGTCCGGCAGCGTGGACGCCCCCGAGCAGGCGCGCGAGCGGCTGATCGAGCTGCTGGCCGAGACCGCCGAGCCGGGGAACGGCCGCATCGACCTCACCCAACGGCCCGCCGTCGTCATGGTCGTAGGGGTCAACGGCAGCGGCAAGACGACGACGATCGGCAAGATCGCGTGGCATTTGCAGCGCGAGCTCGGGCTGTCGGTCGTGATCGCCGCCGCCGACACCTACCGCGCCGCGGCGACCGAGCAGCTCGAGACGTGGGCGCAGCGCGCGGGGTGCGAGATCGTCAAGGGCTCGCCGGGCGGCGACGCCGGGGCGGTCGCGTTCGACGCGATCTCGGCCGCCGAGTCGCGGGGCGCCGACGTCGTGATCGTGGACACGGCCGGCCGCCTGCACACGCACGGCAACCTGATGCAGGAGCTGGCCAAGGTGCGGCGGGTGATCTCGAAGCGCCTCGAGGGAGCGCCGCACGAGACCCTGATCACGATCGACTCGACGACGGGGCAGAACGGGCTGCGCCAGGCGCAGGCGTTCTCGGAGGCGGTCGAGGTCAGCGGCGTCGTGCTGACGAAGCTCGACGGGACGGCTAAGGGCGGGATCGCGCTCGCGATCGCCGGTGAGCTGGGGATCCCCGTGAAGTTGATCGGGGTGGGGGAGACGCTCGAGGATCTGCGCCCCTTCGACGCGCGCGAGTTCGCGAGGGCGCTGCTGGGCTCCTAGAACCCCCTAAGCTGGATCGACCGTGTTCGACCAGCTCTCGGACAGGCTGCAATCGACGCTCTCGGAGGTTCGCTCGCGCGGCAAGCTCAGCGAGGCCGACGTCGACCGCGCGATGCGCGAGATCCGGCTCGCGCTGCTCGAGGCCGACGTCAACTTCAAGGTCGTGAAGTCGTTCACCGCCGAGCTCAAGGAGCGCTGCCTCGGCGCAGGGGTGCTCGACAGCCTCGACCCCGGCCAGCAGGTGGTCAAGATCGTCAACGAGGAGCTCGCGAAGCTGATGGGCGGCGCGGGCCGGGAGATCGTGCTCGCGCCATCCGGGACTTCGGTGATCCTGATGGCCGGGCTCCAGGGCTCGGGGAAGACGACCGCGTGCGCGAAGCTGGCCAAGCAGCTCGCCAAGGACGGGCGCACGCCGGCGCTGGCGGCGTGCGACACCCAGCGCCCCGCCGCGATCGAGCAGCTCGTCACGGTCGGCGGCCGAGCCGGGGTGCCGGTGTACGAGAAGGGCACCGATCCCGATCCGGTCGAGATCGCCGAGTGGGCGCTGAACCGGGCGCGCGCAGAGGACCGCGACGTGCTGATCGTCGACACCGCCGGGCGGCTTCACGTCGACGAGGAGCTGATGGACGAGCTGGCGGCGATCAAGAAGCGCGTCAAGCCGCACGACGTCCTGCTCGTGCTCGACGCGATGACCGGCCAGGACGCGGTCAACGTCGCGACCGAGTTCGCCGAGCGCACCGACTTCGACGGCATCGTGCTGACGAAGCTCGACGGCGACGCCCGCGGCGGCGCGGCGCTGTCGGTCAAGGCGGTGACCGGGAAGCCGGTCATGTACGCGTCGACCGGCGAGCGGATCGAGGAGCTCGAGCGCTTCCAGCCGGAGCGGATGGCGAGCCGCATCCTCGGGATGGGCGACGTCCTGTCGCTGATCGAGAAGGCAGAGGAGGTGTCGGACCAGCAGCAGGCCGAGGAGCTGGAGCGCAAGATCCGCAAGCAGGAGTTCACGCTCGAGGACTTCCTCCAGCAGATGCGCCAGCTGCGGCGCATGGGCCCGCTGAGCAACGTGCTCGGGATGCTCCCCGGGATGGGCGGTGCGATGAAGCAGCTCAAGGGCGCGAACATGGACGACCGCGAGCTCGATCGGCTCGAGGCGATCATCCTCTCGATGACCCCGGAGGAGCGCCGCCGCCCGGAGATCATCAAGGGCTCGCGGCGCAAGCGGATCGCGCAGGGCTCGGGCAGCACCGTGCAGTCCGTGAACCAGCTGACGAAGCAGTTCGCGCAGATGCAGAAGCTGATGAAGCAGCTCGCCGAGGGCAAGATGCCCAGCCCCGAATCAATCGCCCGATCTGCAAGCAGATCGGGCGGTCCGCGGTTCACTCGCTAACCTCCTCGACCGCGCATGGCAGTTCGCATTCGACTTCGACGGATGGGCTCGAACAAGAACCCGCAGTGGCGCGTGGTCGTGGCCGACCGCAGCTCGCCGCGGGACGGCCGCACGATCGAGACCATCGGCCACTACAACCCGCAGACCGACCCGTCCACGATCGTGATCGACGAGGAGCGCGCCCGTCACTGGCTCGAGCACGGCGCACGGCCGTCCCGCACGGCGGCGCAGCTGCTTCGCACGAAGGGGATCCAGGCCATCGGGACGAAGTGAGGGAGCTCGTCGAATACCTGGTCCGGGCGCTGGTCGAGAACCCGGGCGAGGTGCAGGTCGAGGAGCTTGAGGAGAACGGCGACGTCGTCCTCGAGGTCACCGTCGCCGACGACGACCTCGGCCGGGTGATCGGCCGCGGGGGCAGGATCGCGAACGCGCTGCGGACAGTCGCCCGAGCGGCGGCGACGAAGGAGGACTGCCGCGTGATCGTGGAAATCCTCGAGTGAGACAGCTCGACGTCTTCACCCTCTTCCCCAACGCCTTCGACTGGTTCCGGGGCCAGCGACACGTCCACAACGCCGAGCGCAGCGGGCTCGAGCTGCGTCTGAGGAACTACCGCGACACGACCCCGCTCGGCGCCGGGCAGGTCGACGACGCGCCGTACGGCGGCGGCGCCGGGATGGTGCTCCGCGTCGACGTCGTCGACGCCGCGCTGCGAAGCGCCTACGGCGACAGCCTCGCCGGGCGTCGCATCGCCCTCCTGTCGGCGTCCGGCCGCGTCTTCGACGAGGAGCTCGCGCGCGAGCTCGCCGCGGAGCCCGACGTGGCGCTGCTGTGCGGGCGCTACGAGGGCGTCGACGAGCGCGTCCGCGAGCACCTGGCCACGGACGCCGTGTCGATCGGCCGCTATGTCATCTCGGGCGGCGAGCTGGCGGCGATGGTCGTCGCCGACGCCGTGATCCGGAAGCTGCCCGGCGCACTCGGCGACGCCGAGAGCGCGATCGAGGAGTCGTTCAGCGAGGCGCTCGAGGGCGCGCCGGAGTACCCGCACTACACGCGGCCGCCCGAGTATCGGGGCTGGGGAGTGCCCGACGTGCTGCTGTCCGGCGACCACGAGCGGATCCGCGAGTGGCGCTTGGAGATGAGCCGCGCCCGCTAGTATCCGGTGCGGCGCGGGCCGCGGATTCGCCCGCGTTTGTGCTGTCGTCACCCTTCGACGGCCGTAGGTCGATCCCATGAGCGGCATCATCGAAAGCATCGAGCGGCGCCAGCTCGCCAGCGTCCCGCGCTTCGCGCCGGGCGACCGCGTGCGCGTGCACTTCCAGGTGATCGAGGGCAATCGGCGCCGCACCCAGGTGTTCGAGGGGGTCGTGATCAAGCGCCAGGGAAGCGGCGCGCGGGAGACCTTCACCGTCCGCAAGCAGTCGTTTGGCGTCGGCGTCGAGCGGACGTTCCCGGTCCACTCGCCGAAGATCGAGCGGCTCGAGGTCGTCGCGCGGGGCGAGGTTCGCAGGGCGAAGCTCTACTACCTGCGCGGCAGGGTCGGCAAGCGCGCCCGTGTCGCCGAGCGCCGGTGGGGGATCGAGGACGACCTCGTCGTCGCGGAGGAGCAGCCCGAGGCGGTCGACTCCGAGGGCGTCGCGGTCGGCGAGGCGGAGGCCGTCGAGCCCGAGGAGGCCGAGGAGGCCGAGGCCGACGACGGGGACCAGCAAGCAGAGCAGGGGGCCGAAGGCGGCGAGGAGGGCGCGAAGGCAGCCACCGAAGGTGAAGCCGAAGAGACCGAAGCCGGTCCTGGCAGGGACCCGGCCGAACCGGACGCGACAGCGGAGGATTCGGCCGGCAATAAGGAAAAGGGCTGATTCCGAAGCCACAAACCGGGCGCGGGGCCCTGCTCGAGCTCGTCGTGATCGTGGCCCTGGCCGTGGGGCTGGCGCTGCTGATTCAGGCGTTCGTGATCAAGCCGTACCAGATCCCCTCCGAGTCGATGGAGCCGACGCTCGACGTCAACGAGCGGGTGCTCGTCAACCGCTTCCTCTACCACCTCGACGACCCGGAGATCGGAGACATCGTCGTCTTCCACCCCCCGAAGGGGGCCGACACCGACCGCTGCGGGGTCAACCACCCTCCCGACGAGGCGTGCCCCGAGCCCACGCCTGAGCAGTCGGACACGAACTTCATCAAGCGGATCGTCGCCGGCCCCGGCGACACGCTGGCGATCGAGAACGGGCGCCCGGTCGTCAACGGGCAGTCCATCGAGGAGGACTTCACGATGCCGTGCGGCGGAGGCGGGGCGTGCGACCTCCCGAAGGAGATCACCATTCCACCCGATCACTACTTCATGATGGGCGACAACCGTGGGGCAAGCCAAGACAGCCGCTTCTGGGGACCGGTCCCGCGAGACTGGATCATCGGCCAGGCCTTCGCGACCTACTGGCCGCCACAGAAGATCGGGCCGCTCTAGGAGCGGTCGCCTGTTCCGCTTCGACCGCTCGCTCGGCGCGCGCTGGGTGGCGGGCGCCGACGAGGCGGGGCGCGGCTCGCTCGCCGGGCCGCTGGTCGCCGCGGCGGTGCTGCTCGACTACGAGCAGCTCGGAGCATGGGAGCGCCGCCGGCTCGCCGGGCTCGACGACTCGAAGCAGAAGACTCCCGACGAGCGTGAGCAGCTCTACCCGCGCGTGGTCCACGCCGCTAGCCGGATCGCCGTCACCGCGCGGTGCGCGACCGGGATCGACAAGCGGGGACTGCACGTCACGAACCTGGCCGCGCTGCGGGACTGCCTCGAGCGGGTGGCGGTCGACGGCGCCGTGTGCCTCGTCGACGGGTTCCCGCTCGGCGACTGCCGCGTCGAGCACCGGCCGATGGTCGACGGCGACGCGCGCAGCGCCGCGATCGCCGCGGCCTCCGTGATCGCCAAGGTGACCAGGGACCGCTACATGCGTCGCGCCGACGGCGTCTACCCGGGGTGGGAGTTCGCCGACAACGTCGGCTACTCGACGCCCGAGCATCGGGCGAAGATCGCCGAGCGCGGGATCTCCGCGCTCCACCGCCGCTCGTTCCAGTCGATCGCGTACACGGCGCTGGAACTGGAGCTAGAAGGCGCCTCTGAGGTGCTCGTACGCGACCACTCGCGCGCCGTCGAGCCGGACGCCGACGACGTCGAACCTCAGCGCGGCGAAGCGGGGTAGCGCCCCCGCCGACGCCAGCCACGCCCTGGCCAGCCGCCGGAGGCGCAGCTGCTTGCGCCGGTCGACGGCAAGCGCCGGACGCTCCGGCCCCGCGCCAGAGCCGGCGCGCCTCGCCTTCACCTCGACGAACACGAGCGCGCTCCCGTCGAGGGCGACGAGGTCGATCTCGCCGACAACCCCGTCGGTGTGGACGCGGGCGTTGCGCGCCAGAACCGTGAAGCCGGCGCGCGCGAGCCGCCTGGCCGCGAGCTCCTCGGCTGCCCGGCCCAGCCTCTGACGGGCGACGGTCATGCGGCGACGCTAGGCGCCGGCGGCGCGCGTGTGGCATGCGGCTCGCAACAGAGGCGAAACGGTCAGCGCGCCACGTGTGCGCAGCCCGTGCCTAGCTTGGGCGGATGCTCGCGGTGGCGCGCACGTTCACACTGGTCGGCGTGGCGGCCGGCGGCGTGCGCGCCGAGGTCGACGTAGGAGGGGGGCTGCCCGCGTTTTCGCTCGTCGGGCTGCCGGATGCCGAGGTGCGCGAGTCGCGCGAGCGCGTGCGGGCCGCGATGACGAACTCGGGGTTCGAGTTCCCATTGCGGAGGATCACCGCGAGCCTCGCTCCGGCCGACCTGCGCAAGCGAGGCCCGGGGCTGGACCTCGCGATCGCGGCCGCGCTCCTCGTCGCGTCGGGCCAGCTCGAGGGCGGGGTGCTGGACAGCTGCTGGCTCGCCGGCGAGCTCGCGCTCGACGGGTCGATACGCCCTGTCGCCGGGGTGCTGGCGATGGCCGAGGAGGCGCGGCGCCGCGGCGCGGAAGCGGTCGCCGTAGCCGCCGGCAACGCGGCCGAGGCGGCGCTCGTCGACGGGTTGACCGTGTACCCACTGCGCGCGCTCGGCGAGCTGCGCGCGCTCGCCAGCGGCGCGCTCGAGGCGCTCGAGCGCTCGGGGATCGCCGCGGCCGCCCCCAACGGGTCGGGGCCGGCGGCGGGCGACCTCGCCGAGCTTCGCGGGCAGCCGTTCCTTCGCCACGCGCTCGAGCTCGCCGCAGCCGGCGGGCACAGCCTGCTGGTGATCGGCCCGCCGGGCTCGGGCAAGTCGATGGCGGCGCGCAGGCTGCCGTCACTGCTCCCGCCGTTGGAGCGGGAGGGGGCGATCGAGGTGACGCGGATCGCGAGCGCGTGCGGGCGCGCCCCTGCCGCCGGCACGCTGGCGCCGCGGCCGTTCCGCGCGCCCCATCACACGATCTCGGCCGCGGGGCTCGTGGGGGGCGGCAACCCGCCGCGCGCCGGCGAGGTGACGCTCGCCCACGGCGGTGTCCTGTTCCTCGACGAGCTGGGCGAGTTCTCACGCCAGGCGCTCGAGGCGCTGCGCCAGCCGCTCGAGGACGGCTGGCTCACGGTGACGAGGGCCCGGGCCAGCGTCGAGCTGCCGTGCCGGTTCATGCTCGTCGCGGCGTCGAACCCATGCCCGTGCGGGCGCGGCGAGTCGTCGGCGCGCTGTCGCTGCCCCGAGGCGTCGGTGCGCCGCTACCAGTCGAAGCTCAGCGGCGCGCTCGCCGACCGGATCGACCTCTCGGTCCGCGTAGAGCAGCCGACCGCACGCGCGCTTCGCGCCGGGCCGGGCGAGCCGTCGGAGTCCGTGCGCGAGCGGGTAGTCGCCGCGCGGGAGCGCCAGGCGCGCCGCCTCGACCCCGGCCGCTGCAACGCCGGAATGACTCCCGCCGAGACGCGGCGGGCCTGCCGTCTCGACGCCGCGGCCGAGCGGCTGCTCGCTCGCAGCCACGACCGCCTCGGGCTCAGCGGCCGAGGCTACGAGCGCGTGCTGCGCGTCGCGCGTACCCACGCCGATCTCGACGGGCGCGAGGCGATCGAGGCACGCGACGTCGAGAGCGCGCTGACGCTCCGCCGCCGTGTGGCCCGCCCGTGACCGACGCCTGCGACGACTGCGTGCGACGGTCGCATCTGCTCGCGCGGCTGGCGCCGCACATCGAGCGCGCCGCGATCGACCGCCCGGGGCGGCGCGCCCCGGAGCTGCTGGCGCTCGACGACGCGGCGCTCGTCGCCGCCGTCGGTGGCTCGCGACGCCACGAGATTCTGGCTGCGCACCGAGCCGCCGACCCGGCCGAGCTGCGCCGGCGCGCCGCCTGCGCCGGGTGCTGGGCCGTGTGCCGGCACGCATCCGGCTACCCCGAGGCGCTGCGCGACCTCGGCTTTGAGGCCCCGGCGGCGCTGTTCGGCTGCGGTGCGCTCGATGTCGTGCGCGGGCTCGATCCCGGCACGGTGGTGACGATCGTCGGCGCGAGGCGCGCGAGCGCGTACGGGCTCGGGGTGGGGGAGCAGCTGGCGCGGGTGCTGGGCGCGGCAGGGCTCGGCGTGGTCAGCGGGATGGCGAACGGGATCGACTCGCGCGCGCACGCGGGGGCGCTCGACGGCGGAGGGACGACCGTCGCAGTCCTTGGCGGCGGGGCCGACGTTCCCTATCCGAGGCGCCAGGCCCGGCTTCACCGGCGGATTCGCGCCAACGGCGGCGCCGTGGTGTCGGAGATGCCTCCGGGCACCGCCTCCTTCCGGTGGAGCTTCCCGGCCCGCAACCGCCTCATGGCCGCGCTGTCGCGGATCACGGTGGTGGTCGAGGCCGCCGAGCGGTCGGGATCGCTGATCACCGCGACGATGGCGCTCGAGCTCGGGCGCGACGTCGGCGCGGTCCCGGGCCCGGTCAACGCATGGCTGTCGGCGGGGACGAACCAACTCCTTGCCGACGGCGCGGAGGTCGTCCGCGACGCCCAGGACGTGCTCGACCGCCTGCTCGGCGCCGGGTGCTGCAACGTGCGCGAGCTCGGGCCCGAGATCGACGCCGGGCTGCGCGAGGTGCTGGAGCGCGTCGAGGGCGGCGAGACGACGTGCGACGCCGTCGCGCTTGCGGGCGGCCGCCTCGCGCACGAGGTGTCGAGCGCGCTCGCGAGGCTGGAGCTGCTCGGGTACCTGACCAGCGACCACACGGGTCGCTACTCGCGCACCCCGCTCGTCGCGCCGCCGGCGGCCGCGCAACTACCCTCCTCCGGGTGAGCTCCGAGATCACGTACGCGCTGCTGTTCCGGATCCCGGTCAAGGGAGTGGACACGTTCGAGCGCTACGAGAGCCTCGTCCTCCCGCTGCTCGGCGACCACGGCGGGAGGCTGGGGCGCAGGTTGCGGAGCCCCGATCGGCTGACCGAGGTCCGCATCGTCTCGTTCCCGTCGCGGGAGGCGTTCACGGCGTACCGCGAGGACCCTCGCCGCGGCGAGCACACCCACCTGCTCGCCGAGTCGGGCGCAGCCGTCGAGATGCTCGAGGTCGACGATGTCTGAGCCGCGGCGGGTCCCCGCCGTGATGTCGATCGCGGGCTCGGACTCCGGCGGCGGCGCCGGGATCCAGGCCGACCTCAAGGCGTTCGCCCGCTGCGGCGTCCACGGCACGACGGCGATCACGGCGCTGACAGCGCAGAACACGGTCGGCGTCGACTCGATCCAGCCGGTGCCGCCCGACATGGTCGTCGCCCAGATCCGCGCAGTCGCCGAAGACATCGGCATCGACGCGGTCAAGACCGGGATGCTCGGAGACACGGTGACGATCGCCGTCGTCGTCGAGTCCCTCGACCTCGCCGGCGACGCGCCGGTCGTCGTTGACCCCGTGCTCGTCGCCGAGAGCGGCGCCGTGCTGCTCGAGCAGGACGCACGCTCGGCGCTGATCGAGCGCCTGCTGCCGCGCGCCACGGTCGCGACCCCGAACCTGCTCGAGGCGCGCGAGCTGACCGGTCTCGGTGAGGCCGGGACGCAGGAGGAGCTCGCGCGCGCCGTGCAGGGGCTCGGCCCGCGGGCGGCGATCGTCACCGGCGGCCACGCCGAGGATGGCGCCGACCTTCTCGTCCAGCCCGGCGGCGAGGCGATCCGGATCGAGGGACCGCGGCATCCCGCGGGCGCCTCGCACGGCTCGGGCTGCACCCACTCGGCGGTGCTCGCGGCGATGCTCGCGCGCGGCGAGGATCTCGAGGGAGCCGCGCGCGAGGCGAAGCGGATCACCGCCGAGGCCGTCGGTGCCGGGCTGCGCGGGATCGGCGCCGGCGCGGGACCGGTGAACGTGTTCGGACATAATTGACGCTGGTGAAGCTCCTGCGGCTGAAGCCCGGTCACGGTGACGTCCTCCTCGCGGAGGGTGACCCGGACGTGGCCGAGGACGAGGAGCGGCTGGTCGAGGAGTTTCGCCGCCAGCTCGACCAGGGGATGTGGGCGGCGGTCCCGGGACCCGAGGGCGGCGGGCGTCGCGAGGCGACGATGGTGCGCGACTTCTCCGAGGTGCCGCGAGATGCCGACCGTGTGATCTTCTTCCCTCCGGCCTCGGGGGGACAAAGCGGCAAGCTTGCGAGCAAGCTTGCCGGTCACTGCAGAGGCGGATGAGCCCGCTGCTCGCGACGACCCTGGTCGTCCTCATCGTCCTCGCCGCGGTCGGCTTCGGCCCCGCGATCGCCGACCGGCTGCGGGGCCGCGGGCCGCGCCAGCGCCGCCGCACCGTGCGGCGGTTGCCGGTCTACGACCCACGGCGCGAACGTCAGGCTGAGGCCCGTGCGCGCGAGTTGATGCGCTCGATCGTCGGCCCCGACGAGCACGCGATGTACGAGGAGCTGGGGTTCGTTCGCGTGCTGCGGTCGGGCGACGGGGACCGCGGAGCCACGTACGGCTACCTGCTGTACCCGCATCGCCCGATCGTCGCCTACGACCCCGCGACCGGGGAGCTGCTGAGCGAGTACTGCGTGCGCTTCCCCGATCGCGACGATGCGGACGCCGCTCGCCTCCCCGACGCCGACGACGTGCTCGCGAAGTGGATGGTGCTGCACGGCGACGAGCGCGGGCTGATCGAGGAGGCCAACATGCACCTCCCCGGACGCCACCACCATCCGGCCCACCTGCGACGCGACCTCGCGCGGCTGGCGGAGTGGGAGGCGCGCCGGCCGGCCGCAGCCGCATGAGCGAGCCGCGACCGCGCTCGAGCGCGGTCTTCGACGGCCCCGAGCGGGCGCCTGCCCGCGCCTACATGAAGGGGATCGGGTTCGACGAGGACGCGCTTCGCCGTCCCACGGTCGGCATCGCCAACACCTGGATCGAGGCGATGCCCTGCAACTTCCACCTCCGCGGGCTCGCGGAGCGCGTCAAGGAGGGCGTGTTGGCCTCCGGGGGGACGCCGCTCGAGTTCAACACGATCGCGATCTCCGACGGGATCACGATGGGGACAGAGGGGATGAAGACGTCGCTGATCAGCCGCGAGGTGATCGCCGACTCGATCGAGCTCACCGCGCGCGGCTACCAGTTCGACGCGCTGGTGCTGCTGTCGGGATGCGACAAGACGATCCCCGGCTGCGTGATGGCGATGGCGCGGCTCGACGTCCCGGCCGTGATGCTGTACGGCGGCTCGATCATGCCCGGCCGGTGGCGCGGCAAGGACGTGACGATCCAGGACGTGTTCGAGGGGGTCGGGGCGCATGCGGCGGGCAAGCTGAGCGACGAGGACCTGCACGAGCTCGAGGGCTGCGCCAGCCCGGGGGCTGGAGCGTGCGGCGGCCAGTACACCGCGAACACGATGGCGTGCGCGTTCGAGGCCATGGGCGTCTCCCCGATGGGCTCGGCGATGGTCCCGGCCGTGGACGGCTCCAAGGGGGACGTCGCGGAGCAGGTCGGCCGGCTCGCGATGGAGGTGCTCGAGGCGGACCGGCGCCCGAGCGAGCTCATCACCCGCGAGTCGATCGAGAACGGGATCGCGGCCGCGTGCATGTCGGGCGGCTCGACGAACATCGTCCTCCACATGCTCGCGGTCGCGCGCGAGGCCGGGATCGAGCTCGACATCGACGACTTCGACCGCATCTCCGAGCGCACTCCGCTGCTCGCCGACCTCAAGCCGAGCGGCCGCTTCGTCGCCGTCGACCTGTTCAGGGCGGGCGGGGTCGGGCTGCTCGCGAAGCGGCTCGCCGAGGCCGGCGTCCTCCACGGCGACGCGCTGACCGTCACCGGGCGCACCGTGGCCGACGAGGTCTCCGACGTCGAGGAGGCCGAGGGCCAGGAGGTCGTGCAGCCGGTCGACCGGCCGCTGAAGCCGACCGGCGGCCTGGCGATCCTGCGCGGCAATCTCGCGCCCGAGGGGTGCGTGGTCAAGCTCTCGGGCACCGAGCGCCTCCAGCACTCGGGTCCGGCGCGGGTGTTCGAGGCCGAGCAGGACGCGTTTGCCGCCGTCGACAAACAGGAGATCGAGGAGGGCGACGTCGTCGTGATCCGCAACGAGGGGCCGTCCGGCGGGCCGGGGATGCGCGAGATGCTCCAGGTCACCGCGGCGCTCGTCGGCGAGGGCCTCGGCGACTCGGTGGCGCTGCTCACGGACGGCCGCTTCTCCGGCGCCACCCGCGGCCTGATGGCCGGGCACGTCGCCCCCGAGGCCCCACACGGCGGCCCGATCGCCGCCGTCCGCGACGACGACACGATCACGTTCGACATCGAGGCCCGCCGCATCGACGTCGAGCTCTCCGACGAGGAGATCGCCGAGCGCGTCGCCGCCTACGAGCCACCGGCGCCCGCGTACACCAACGGCGTGATGGCGAAGTACGCGCGCTCCGTGTCGTCGGCGTCCGAGGGCGCGGTCACGGCGTAGGGCCCAGGCCGCCCGGCCGCGGGTCCTGTCGCGCGACCGGCCCCGCGCAGGCGGGGACGCCTCGCGCGGTGCCTGGGTCGCGCGCCACCCGCGGATGTGAACTGCTGCTTTCACGCGAGGGTGTCGCACAAACACCCGGTTTCCGTCCGTTTGCAGGGAGAAACTGAGCCATGGCTCAGAACTTCCTCACCTGCGACCGAGACCAATCCCTTCTCCTGCCGCCGGATCTGCGGGAGTGGCTGCCTGAGGACCACCTCGCGTGGTTCGTGATCGAGGCGGTAGAGGAGCTCGACCTCGAGCCCTTCTACGCCGGCTACCGCGCCGACGGTCACGGCAGAGCGGCCCACGAGCCGAAGATGATGCTGACGCTGCTCGCCTATGCCTACGCGGTCGGGGAGCGAAGCTCGCGAGGGATCGAGCGCCGCTGCCGCGAGGATGTCGGCTTCCGGGTGATCACTGCGAACCAGGCCCCCGACCACGCGACGATCGCCCGCTTCCGGGTCCGGCACCAGGACGCGCTCGCGCGGCTCTTCGGCCAGGTGCTCGGCCTCTGCGCCGAGGCCGGGCTGGTGCGGGCCGGCGTCCTCGCAGTCGATGGAAGCAAGTTCGCCGCCGCCGCCTCAGATAGCGCGATCCGCGCCTACGAGGAGATCGCCGCCGAGGTGCTCGCCGAGGCGGCCGAGATCGACGCCGCCGAGGATGAGATCCACGGCGAGGCCCGCGGCGATGAGCTCCCCGAGCAGCTGACAACCAGGCAAGGAAGGCGGGCCTGGCTGAAGGAGGCAAAGAAGCGTCTCGATGCCGAGCGCGCCGAAAAGCAAGAGCCGGTCCCGCGGGACCGCGGGAAGCGGCTTGAGGCCTGCCATCGCCGACTGGTGGAGGACTGGCGGGCCGAACACGAGGGAAACCGCTCCTATGAGGCCTACCGCTCCCGTGGAGTGATGAAGGACGGGCGCCGCTTCGGCGGTCCGCCCAAGCCCTACGAGCCGCCTGCCCAACCCGAGGGCAAGATCAACACCACAGATCCCGACGCCCGGCGGATGAAGTTCGGCCGCAACTTCATCCCCGCCTACAACGCCCAGGCGGTGGCCACCGAGGAGCAGATCATCGTCGCCGCCGAGGTCACCACCGAGGGCGGCGACTTCGAGCAGCTCGAGCCGATGGTCTCATCGGCCGAGCGCGAGCTGGAGGAGGCCGGCGTCGAGGAGCGTCCTGAGGTCGTCCTCGCCGACGCCGGCTACTGGTCGAACGACCACATCGACTCGCTCCGCGAGCGGGGCATGACCCCGATCGTCGCCCCCGACACGACCCGCAACCGACCGCGCAAGACCCGCCGTGGTGAACCCTACGACTTCATGCGAAGGGTGCTCGCCACCGACCGCGGTGGCGGGCTTTACTCGAAGCGACTGCCGATGATCGAACCGGTTTTCGCCCAGATCAAGGCGAACCGGCGGATCGGGCGCTTCAAACGCAGGGGCCGAGCGGCCGTGCGCTCGGAATGGCGCCTGATCGCCGCCACTCACAACCTCCTGAAGCTCCACCGACACACCTTGGCGGCCGCAACGACCTGAGTCGGGGTCGAAGGACCCTGCCGTTTTCGGATTGGGCGGGTTTCACCGCCGGAACGGGCCCCTCGGCCCGGCTTTGTGCGACACCCTCACGCGCAAGCGACAGCTCGGCTCACTGCCGCGCAGAGTGTCGCTTTGCATGGAAAGCAGCACTCCATCGAGAGATACTGCGGGGGCGATGTCGGAGGAGAACGTAAAGACCGTCCGCGATGCGGCTGAGGCCTTCAAGCGCGGCGACCGGGATACCTGGGCCGGGTACTTGGCGGACGACATCGACTACCGGGCGGTAGAGGGCGCACCCGATGACCACGGCCCAATCCACGGCAAGGAGGCCATCCGCGCCTACCTGCAGGACTGGCAAGAGACCTTCGACGATTTCACGAGCGAGCCGGTCGAGCTGATCGATGCGGGCGAGGACAACGTCGTCGCTGTCATCCGAATCAGCGGCCGCGCCAAGCTGAGTGGCGTCGAAACGGATCTGACCTACGCCGCCCTCTACACGTTCCGAGACGGGAAGGTTGCGCGGGGCCGCGAGTACTGGACACGAGAGGAAGCTCTCGAAGCCGCAGGGCTGTCCGAATAGCCGCTTTGGACTGCCATGAAGAAGGGTCCCCCGCCGGTGACACGCTCCGGCTGTCACCAAGGAGCGATCTCAAAGGAGGCCCGCCCACATGTTGCACGCTGGATTGGATCTCAGTCGAAAGCGCCTCGACGTCTGTTTGCTCTCCGATCAGGGTGAGCTGGTCGAGGAGCTCGCCGCCTTCCCTGACTCAGCCGGCCTGAAGAAGCTGGCCGAGCGAGTCGAGGCAGCCGGGCAGCCGGTGCGGGCGGTGATCGAGTCGATGACCGGCGCCCGCTTCGTCCACGACACCCTCGAGCGGCTCGGCTGGGAGGTTCTGATCGCCGACGCCCAGAAGGTGAAGGGGCTGGCTCCACTGGCGGTGAAGACCGACCGGATCGACGCCCGGGTGCTGGCCGTCCTCTCCCAGCGCGACCTGGTGCCGGCGATCTGGCTGCCCGACCCGAGGGTGAGAAGGGAGCGGGAGCTCGCACGCTTTCGCCTCCACCTGGTGAAGCACCGAAGCCAGCTCAAGAACCGGATCCACTCGGCGCTGATCAGCTTCGGCCGGCCCTGCCCGGTCACCGACCTCTTCGGGGTGGCCGGCAGAGAGCACCTGGCGCGGCTCGATCTGCCCGAGCCCTGGCGGGGCAACATCGACGCCAGCCTCGCCCTGCTCGACCAGCTCGAGGGACAGATCGACGAGGCCGATGGGAAGCTCAGGCAAAGCGGCGCCGACCACCCCTACGTCCCGCTGCTCCTGACCGTCCCTGGGGTGGGCTGGGTGCTCGCCTTCACGATCGCCGCCGAGATCGGCGAGATCTCCCGCTTTCCCTCGGCGACAAAGCTGACCGGCTACACCGGCCTTTGCCCGAGGGTTCTCCAGTCCGGAGACTCCGATCGGCGCGGGCCGCTCTCCAAGCACGGGCCCCGCTACCTGCGCTGGGCGCTGCTCGAGGCGACCATGCACGCGCTGCGCCACCCCGCCTACGCAGAGCGCTATCAGCGAACCAAGCGCCGGCTGGGGAAGCAGCGCGGGGCCAAGGTCGCCCAGGTCGACATCGCCAGAAGGCTGGCGGTGGCGATCTGGCACATGCTCACTCGCAACGAGGAGTTCGCTCCCAGAGGCGCCGCCTTTCGCCTGGCGGCCTGACCGCCCTTTTGGACTTGCGCCCGAGAGCGAAAGCACCCATTCCGCCTGATCCTCCCCGAGGAGGCGATAGAGACATGAGCACAGCTCCAAGCCCGCGAACAGCGAGAGCGCCCTGATCAGACCCGACCGCTACTTGACAGTCGGCCCTTCTTCATAGAGACGAGAAGCAGAGCTTTGCACCGAAGCGGCGCTCTTACGAGCTGACCCTCGCCGTTCGCGCGAGAAACAGTCTGAGCTGAGCCCACAATCGGCAACCGGTGGGGTATAGGGTCGCAGCGACACCGATAGTAGGAGGAGACATGGGAGCTGCTGAAGACGCAGACCTGATCCGCCGTGGTTACGAGGCTTTCAACTCGGCCGACATGGAAACGCTTACCGAGCTCTTCGACGAGAGCGCCTCGTGGCACACACCGGGACGAAGTTCCCTCGCCGGCGACCACGAGGGCCGCGAGGCGACCTTTGCCTACTTCGGCCAGCTGGGAGAGCAGACGGGAGGAACCTTCAGGGCCGAATTGCGTTCCGTGACAGCGGACGATGAGGGTCACGTGGTCGGCATTCATCACAACAGCGGGGAGCGAAACGGCAAGCAGCTGGATGTCGACGTCGCCCTCGTATTCGAGCTCAAGGACGGCAAGGTTGTCGACGGCCGAGAGCACTTTCACGACCTCTACGCCTGGGACGAGTTCTGGTCGTAAGCCTTGACGGGATCAGCACCCGCCGTTTGACGAGGGCGGGTAGATCAGACGCCTGCTCATGCGTGGAAGCGGAGCCCTTTGCCGCGTGGAGACGAGAAGTCCCGGAATAGCCGCTTTGGACGAGAAGCAGCGCTTTGCATGGGAAGGAGCGCTTCCGGACTACCTTGCCCGGAAAGCGCGCCGCCAATACGCGCCAGCGTTCGCCCGGTGCGATAACCCGCACTCCGTCCGAGCGCGAGCCTCGTTTGCGGCCCCGTCCGAGTGACCCCGCCTGACGACTCAACGCGCCTGGCGGGACTGCTCGTAATGGCGAGCCTGGCGAGCGCGATTGCCGCATGCCGCTGAACACCAGGTGCGCCGCGGATGGTCCTTGGCGAACATGAGCACGCATCCCGGCGCCTCGCAGGCGCGCAGCTGCTCAGCGGCGGGCCCCGTGATCAGCTCAATCGCATCCGCAGCCAGGGCCGCGAGTGCGATCTCGGTGGTACCGGCGCCGTGGTAGTCGCGCTCGGCGCGGGGTCGGCCCCGCTTGTCGCCAACGGCCCGAACCGAGGCGGGAGCAGCGGCGGCCGCGGCATTCAGCACCTCGAGAGCGTCACCCGGAACCGGGGCGCCGTCGACCACCGCATGTAGGGCGTCGCGGACGGCCGCGCGGAGATCGAGGAAGGCCGCCCGTCGCGACGGGTCGGCGTCGCGCGCCGCCGCTGGCAGGCGGTTGCGGATGCCCGCGAGCCAAGCCTTCATACCGTCGACCGTTGCGAGCCCATCGAAGGGCTCCCGGACGACGGCATAGAGGGTGTTGTGCAGCTCGACGGCCAGCGGCTCATGGCGAAGCGGGCCGGGATATGACGTTTTCATATGCCTAACGGTAGCGGACCCATGCTTACGTTAGGGATCTGCTACTGTCGTCCTAACGGCTGCTACGCAGCCAAACGTTAGAGACGATTCCTACGAAGGAGCCCCCAAATGCCCCGCATTCAATCCGTCGAGCCCGATCAGGCGACCGGCAAGGCCCGGGACTTGCTTGACGCCGTCAAGGCCAAGCTCGGTGTGACCCCGAACATGACCAAGGCGATGGCGGCCTCGCCGGCGACCCTGGAGGGTTACCTCGGGCTGTCCGGCGCGCTCGGAGCAGGCAGCATCGATGCCGCGACCGCCGAGCGGATCGCCCTCGGCGTGGCCGAGATCAACGAGTGCTCCTACTGTCTCTCGGCGCACTCCTACCTGGCCGAGAACGTCGCCAAGCTCGACGAGACAGAGATCGAGCGGGCGCGCCACTTCCAGTCGGCTGACGACCACGCCGCGGCCGTTCTGCGGTTCGCGCGGGCGGTGGTCGGCGCACGAGGTGGCTCAAACGCCGACGTCGAGGCAGCTCGTGGAGCCGGACTCACGGACGAAGAGCTGGCCGACATCGTCGGGCTGGTTGCCGTGAACGTCTTCACGAACTACTTCAACAAGACGTTTGATGTCGATGTCGACTTCCCGCGGGTCGACCCGCATGAGCACGCGCTCGCGGCGTAGCTCTCCCCTCCCCGAGGCCCCGGCCCGGCGGCTGCAAGCACAACGCAGCCGCCGGGTCAGCGGCCACGGAGCTCCCCGCTTCCTCCGCGAACATAAGCGAGCACCACAATCGACCGCCCGTGGCAACCGATGGAGGGAGTGAGATGACAACGCCACCCGCCCTCGACACACGACTCGAACGAATCCTCGGTGTCCCTCTGGCCGGCGATGCAATGCGTCAGTGGCCGCAGAGCGGCGAGGTGATAAACGGCGGGAACGCATTGGCGAAGTGGAGTCGCACTTCAAAGGT
>DATAFB010000130.1:0-2220 GCA_036257695.1 Solirubrobacterales bacterium
TCCTTCTCGGCGTGGCTCTCGGCCGGGAAGACGACGTCGGCGCTGGCGGTGGAGCCGTCCTCGAACATCGAGATCGCGACCACGAAGTCGGCCGCGGCGAGCGCACCGGGCCATCCCTCGGCCTCGGGGAGCGACCGCACCGGGTCGAGCTCGGCGAGCACCAGCGCCGACAGCGACCCGGACTCGAGCGCGCGGCGGATCTCGTCCGCGCTCTTGCCGGGGGGCGCCTCGGAGTAGCCGGGCCCGGCGGTCGGGATCGCGCCGACCTCGCGCAGCCCGCGCGCGTTGGTCGCACCCGGGACCTCGAGCAGGCCGGCGCCGTCGCGATCGGCGAGCTCGAGCGCCCCCGCGAGCGCCAGCAGCTGTTCGAGCGCGCCGCGCTCGTCGCCCGCCAGTCCCCCGCCCCAGACGACGACCACGCGCTCGGCGGCCTCGAGCACCGCGGCCACCTGCTCCGCCGGCTCCCGGTAGGCGCCCGGGGCCGCGGACGCGGCGCCCTTGCCGAGCGCCACCGCGAGGTCGGCACAGAATGCGGCGGCGTCGCCGGGCGCGTACCGGACCGCCTCGGCGGCGCCCCCGTCGAGCGCCGTCGGGCGGGCGGACGCCACCGCCAGCCGGGCCTTGCCGTGGCGCAGCGCCTTGCGGATCCGCAGGTCGATGATCGGCATCGCGTGCATCGGGTCCGCGTCGACGACGAGGATCGCGTCGGCGTCGTCGAGGTCCGAGGTGCGCGCCGCGAGCTCGGGCCGCGACAGCTCCAGCCACAGGGCGCGGTCGACCGCGCGGCCGTCGCCGGAGGCGACGTGCGGCGAGCCGAGCGCCTCGCGGACGATGCGCTGCACCAGGTAGCCCTCCTCGTTCGAGCACGTGCCGCCGACCAGCGCGGCGGCGCCGGCGCCGGCGGCCCGCAGGCCCTTCGCCGCCGCTTCGATCGCCTCGCTCCAGCTCGCCTCGCGCAGGTTGCCCGCCTCGCGCACCATCGGCGCGGTGATCCGCTCCGGCGACGAGAACATCTGGTAGCCGAAGCGGCCCTTGTCGCACAGCCACCCGTCGTCGACCTCGAGGTTGTCGCGGGCGAGCACGCGGACGACGCGCTCGTCGCGGACGGTGAACAGCACGTTGCACTGCGACGGGCACAGGGTGCAGATCGAGCCGGCGTCCTCGATCTCCCACGGGCGGGCCCGGAACCGGTACGCCTGCGAGGTCAGCGCCCCGACGGGGCAGAGCTCGATGATGTTGCCGTGGAAGGGGGCGATGTAGGGGCGGTCGTCGAACGTGCCGACGAACGTGCGGTCGCCGCGATCGAGCAGCTGCAGCTGCTCGTCCTCGGAGATCTCCTGGCTGAAGCGGACGCAGCGGTAGCACAGGATGCAGCGCTCGCGGTCGATCTTGACCAGCGGCGACAGCGGCAGCGGCTTCTGGAAGTGGCGCTTGGGGTCGGTGAAGCGGTTGCGCCCCGGGCCCCAGCCCATCGCGATGTCCTGCAGCGGGCACTCGCCGCCCTTGTCGCACACCGGGCAGTCGAGGGGGTGGTTGATGAGCAGGAACTCGACCACCGCCTCCTGCGCCGTCTTCACGCGGTCGGTCTGCGTGTAGACGACCATCCCGTCGCGGACCGGGGTCGAGCACGCGGTCTGCAGCTTCGGGATCCCCTCGATCTCGACGAGGCACATCCGGCACGCGCCGACGGGGTCGCCGAGCTTGGGCTCGTAGCAGAACACGGGGATCTCGACGTCGCCGAGCTTCGCCGCGTCGACCAGCATCGCACCCTCCGGCGCCTTCACCTCGACCCCGTCAACGACGAAGGTGATCTCGTTGCCGCCCGGCTTGATCCGCAGGACGTCCAAATCAATCCCACCTGCCTGTCGCGTCGCCGACGCGTGCACGTTCGGCTGCGCTGTTGCGCTCGCGGCTCCGGCTCCGCGCCAAAATCACGCGGTTGCCTCCAGCGGTGCCCACTCCTCGGCCTCCTCGAGTGGCCGCGCGGCGGCCGCCCGCCCCACCTCTATCGCGCGCTCGAACTCATCGCGGAACTTGCGCACCATGCTGCCGACCGGCATCGCCATCGAGTCGCCGAGGACGCACAGGCAGTTGCCGATGATGTTCTCCTGCACCGACGCGCACACGTCGAGGTCCATCGGCGTCGCGTCGCCGCGGATCACCCGCTCGAGCATCTTCACGGTCCAGTTCGTCCCCTCGCGACACGGCGAGCACTTGCCG
>DATAFB010000168.1:0-18417 GCA_036257695.1 Solirubrobacterales bacterium
GGGGTGGCGATCGTCGGCGAGCACGACTATCCGATCCGCAACAGCCTGATCGCGCGCGCGGAGCTGCCGCTGGACGAGATCACCGCGGTGCTCTCCCACCCCCAGGCCAGCGCCCAGTGCGCGCGCTTCATCCGCGAGCGGCTGCCGAGGGCGGAGGTGCGGGCCGCGACCAGCACCGCCGAGGCGGTGCGCGCGGTCGCCGCCTCCGACGAGCCATGGGCCGCGCTCGGAGCGAGCTCGGCGGCGCGGATCTACGACTGCGCGGTCCTTGCCGAGGGGGTGGAGGACAGCCCTGACAACGTGACGCGGTTCGTGTGGATCGCGCCGGCCGGCACGCGCGCGGCCGGCGAGGGCCCGTGGCGGACGACGCTCGTCTTCTCGGAGCTCGGCGAGGACAAGCCGGGCGCGCTGGTCGACGCGCTGGTCGAGTTCGCTAGCCGGGCTGTGAACCTGACGCGGATCGAGTCGCGACCCCGCAGGCGCGGGCTGGGCCGGTACATGTTCTTCCTCGACCTCGAGGGCTCGGCCGACGACCCGGTCGTGGCCGAGGCGATCGCCGGCCTGCGCGGAAAGGCGGAGTCGGTCCGGATCCTGGGCAGCTATCCTGTCAGCACCAAGGGAGTCCCGTAGCGAACGCCGATGAGCGGACGCGGGGCGGAGCATTTCGCGGGGATTGGTGCTGGCTAGAATCCTGGCCACCATGGACCGGCAGGCCACTCTGCCCAAGGCGGCTCCCGCCGACCGCGGCCGGAGCACGACCGCCGGTGGCCACGCGGGACGCGGCCGCGTCCTGGTCCTCAACGCGACCTACGAGCCGATCAACGTGTGCACGGTGCGCCGGGCGACCGTGCTGGTGTTGAAGTCGAAGGCGGAGATTGTGGAGCGGGGCGACACCCGTCTGCGCTCGGAGCAGCTGGCGCTCGAGCGACCGGTCGTGATCCGGCTCATCACCTACGTCCGGGTCCCCCGCGACGTCCACCGGCGCAAGATCACCCGCAAGGCGGTACTGGCCCGCGACTCGTGGACGTGCCAGTACTGCGGCCAGCGCAAGCCGGCGCTGACGGTGGACCACGTGATCCCCCGCAGTCGCGGGGGAACATCGGCGTGGGACAACATCGTCGCCTCGTGCGCCGCGTGCAACCGGCGCAAGGGCAACCGGCTGCCGCGCGAGGTCAAGATGCACCCGCGGCGGCGGCCGAAGCCACCCGGGCCAACGGTGTTCATCCAGATCGCCAGCCCGCGGATCCCGAACGCGTGGGAGCCGTACCTGGTCACGAGCGCCGCCGTGGCGTAGTCCGGGCGCCCCGCTCGAACCGGAGGCGAAGCCGAGGATTCGAGCGGAATTGAAGAGGGCCGCCGGAAGGCGGCCCTCTCGAGGTGCGGTGCAAGCGTCGGGGCTCGTACGCGCGGGAAGGGACAACTCCCGCGCCCCGGCTCGCCGGTGCCCAGGTTGGATTCCGCCGGGCGGCCGCACCACCGCCCGCGGGAGACCGGGTACCGATGGAGCCTCGCGGCTCCGGGCGCCCGGGCTAGCGGCCCGGCACCTCCAGAGTCCCGTAAAGCATGTGAATCAAGCTAGGACCACCTCCTTTCTCTGGTGAGTCCATTGAAGCAGGCCGGGAGGTCAGGCTGTACGAGGGCGGCGGCGTCGCTACAGCCGCCCGCGCGCGCGGGCGTAGTCCTCGGCGTACTCTCGCGTGCGGCGGTTGGCGAACAGGCGCAGGACCGTCTTCGGCGCCATCCAGTACAGCGCGGCGAGCGGCCGGATCGGGCCGCGGTTGACGATCAACTCGGCGCGGTCCTCGCGCACGGCCTCGAGCACCGCGTCGGCAACCCGCTGTGGCGGCACCGGCCGCAGCCCGGGGGGCGGCTCGCGGTCCATCTGGTCCTCGGCGCGCGCATACATGCCGACGTCGGAGACGAAGACCGGGCAGATCGCCGAGAACGACACCGGCTCGTCGGCGTACTCGGCGCGCAGCGCGTGGGTGAACCCGACTACCCCGTGCTTGGTGCCGGCGTAGGTGGCGAGGAAGAAGGCGGGGATCTTGCCCGCCAGGGAGGCGAGGTTGACGACGTGCCCACGGCGGCGCTCGAGCATCCCCGGCAGGACCAGCCACGTCAGATCCATCACCGCGACGAGGTTGACGTCGACGATCGCCTCGATCTCGTCGCGGGTCGTCTTCGTGAACGCCCCGCCGAACTCGAGCCCGGCGTTGTTCACGAGCACGTCGAGCGGGCCGATCGCCGCTTCCGCCTCGCGCGCGAGACGCTCGCGCTCACCCGAGTCGGTGAGATCGGCCGCGACCGCCTTCGCCTCGACCCCGAGCCGCGCCAGCTCCTCGGCGTGGGCCTCGATCGCGCTGCCCGGCAGGTCCGACACGACGAGGTTGGCGCCCTGCCTCGCGAGCGCCCGCGAGATGTATCCGCCGAGCCCTCCGCCGGCTCCAGTGACGAGCGCCCGCGCGCCCCGCACCTCCACGCCCCCACCACCGGGTGTTCGCGCTCGGCCCAGCATCAACTTCCCCGCCCGGGTCGGGATCCTGATGCGAGCCTCGCGCTCACGGGCGCGGAGCCTAGACGACCGTCACTTGCGGCGCTTGCCGCGCGCGGGCTTCGACTTTGGCTTCGACCGGGGCTTCCTGCCGGCGCCGTCCGCCGCCCCGTTCCCGGACCCCGCGTCGGCCTCGACGACGGCGTCGGCGCCCTCGACCCCGGAGCCCGACTCGACGACCGGCGCGACGGCGCTGACCCGATCGCCGGAGTTGACCTTCATCACCCGCACGCCCTGGGTCGCGCGACCCATCGCCGAGATGTCGCCCACTGAAGTGCGCTGCACCATCCCGTTGTGGGAGATGAACAGGAGGTCCTGGTGCTCGCGGACCATCAGCGCGCCGGCGAGGCCGCCCTTCTTGGTCGTCAGCTTGATCGTCAGCATGCCCTTCGTCCCCCGGCCCTTGACCGGGTACTCGGAAACCTTGGTGCGCTTGCCGTACCCGTTCTCGGTCACGACGAGCAGCTCGCACTCGCCGCGCGCGACGGCAAGCGCCAGCACGCGGTTGCCCCTGTCGGAGACGTTCATTCCCTTGACGCCGGACGTGTCGCGCCCCATCGGTCGCACGGCGTCGTTGCTGAACCGCGACGCGTGCCCCGACTTCGACACCAGCAGCAGGTCGTCCTTGCCCGACGTCAGCCGCACCTGGACAAGCTCGTCCCCCTTGCGGATCTTGATCGCGATGATGCCGTCGGCCCGGATCGGCGTGTTGTAGGCAGCGAACTCGGTCTTCTTGACCAGCCCGTTCGCGGTCGCGAAGACGAGGTACTTGCCCTCCTTGAAGTCGCGCGTCGGGATCACCGCCATCACCCGCTCGCCGTCGCGGAGCGGCAGGACGTTGACGAGCGCCTGGCCCTTCGAGGTCCGCGACCCCTCGGGGAGCTCGTACACCTTCAGCCGATAGACCTTCCCCTTGTTGGTGAAGAACAGCAGGTAGTCGTGGGTCGAGCAGATGTGCAGGTGCTCGATGTAGTCGCCCTCCTTGAGGTTCATCCCCATGACGCCCTTGCCGCCGCGCCGCTGCTGGCGGTAGGTGGCGAGCGGCAGGCGCTTCGCGTACCCGGAGGCCGTGATCGAGATCACCATCTGCTGGTCGGCGATCAGGTCCTCGATGTCGACCTCGCCCTCGGCGGCCGTGATCTCGGTCCGCCGCTCGTCGCCGTAGCGGTCCGCGATCTCGCCCAGTTCGTCGGTGATCAGCGCGTTGATCCGCGCCTCGTCGCCGAGGATCGCCCGCAGCTCCTTGATCCGCTTGACGAGCTCGGCGTGCTCGTCGCGGACCTTGTCCGACTCCAGCGCGGTGAGCCGCTGGAGCCGCATGTCGAGGATCGCCTGCGCCTGCTCCTCGGACAGCTCGAACTTCTTGACCAGGCCCTCGCGGGCGGCGTCGGGGTCCTTCGACCCCCGGATCAGCTTGATTACCGCGTCGAGGTTGTCGAGCGCGACGAGCAACCCCTCGAGGATGTGCGCGCGTGCCTCGGCGCGGCGCAGCTGGTGCTGGGTACGGCGGGTGACGACCTCGCGCTGATGGCCGACGTAGTGCTGGACCAGCTCCTTGAGGCTGAGGGTCCGCGGCACGCCGTCGACGAGGGCGACCATGTTGATTCCGAAGCTGGTCTGCATCGAGGTGCGCTTGTAGAGCTGGTTGAGCACCACCTGCGCCGGGTCGCCGCCGCGCTTGAGCTCGATCACCAGCCGCATCCCGCTGCGGTCCGACTCGTCACGGAGGTCGGAGACTCCCGTGATCTTCTTCTCCCGCACGAGGTCGGCGATCTTCGTGATCAGCCCGCCCTCGCCGCCCTTCTTGACCATGAACGGGAGCTCCGAGACGATGATCGCCTCCTTGCCGCCGCGCAGCGGCTCGACGTGCGCCTTGGCGCGCAGCCGCACGCTGCCGCGCCCGCTGCGGTACGCCTCCTCGATCCCGCTCGAGCCCATGATCATCCCGCCGCCGGGGAAGTCGGGGCCCTTGATGTGCTTCCTCAGCCCCTTGAGGTCGATGTCCGGGTTGTCGATGTAGGCACGGATCGCGCCGATCGACTCGCGCAGGTTGTGGGGCGGGATGTTGGTCGCCATCCCGACGGCGATCCCCGACGAACCGTTGGCCAGCAGGTTCGGGAACCGGGCCGGGAGGATGATCGGCTCCTGCGTCGACTCGTCGTAGTTGGGGCCGAACTCGACCGTCTCGGCCTCGATGTCGCGCAGCAGCTCGGTGGCGAGGCGCGCGAGCCGCGCCTCGGTGTAGCGCATCGCCGCCGGCGGGTCGTCGTCGATCGAGCCGAAGTTGCCCTGCCCGTCGACGAGCGGGTAGCGCAGCGAGAAGTCCTGCGCCATGCGGGCGAGCGTGTCGTAGATCGCCGTGTCGCCGTGCGGGTGGTACCTGCCCATCACCTCGCCGACGATGAACGCGCACTTGCGGTACGGGCGGTTCGGCTGTAGGCCGAGGTCGTGCATCGCGTACAGGACCCGGCGGTGGACGGGCTTGAGGCCGTCGCGCACGTCGGGCAGCGCGCGGCCGACGATCACGCTCATCGCGTAGTCGAGGTACGACGAGCGCATCTCGTTCGTGAGCTCGCGCTCCTCGATGCGGCCGGTCAGGGCTTCGAGCGAACCCTCCATCAGACGTCGAGGAATCGCACGTCGCGGGCGTGCTTCTCGATGAAGTCCTTGCGCGGCTCGACCTTGTCGCCCATCAGGTCGGAGAACACCCGCTCCGCGGTGGTGGCGTCCTCGATCGTGACCTGCTGCAGCGTCCGGGTCGCCGGGTCCATCGTCGTCTCGCGGAGCTGCTCCGCGTTCATCTCACCCAGCCCCTTGAACCGCTGCAGGGTGACGCCGCGGCGAGCGAGCTCGAGGATCGCGCGCCGCAGGTCGTTGAACGAGATCGCCTCCTGGGTGCGGTCGCCGAGCGCAACCGTGAACGGGGGGCGCCCGACGAGCTTCAGCAGGTTGGCGTGCACCTCGACCAGCTTGCGGTAGTCGTTCGACTTGAACAGCTCCGCCGGCAGCTTGTGCGTGCGCGCGAGCCCGCTCTTGCGGTGGGTGGCCTTGACGCGCAGCTCGTCCTTGGTGCCCTTGACGAGCTCGGTCTCGTACGGCTCCTCGGGCGGATCCTTGGCCTCGATCAGCTTGCGGGCGCCGGCGAGCGTCGCCGCGCCGGCGTCGAGCAGCTGCGACTCGCTGAGGAAGTCGACCGCCTCGTGCCCGTAGTCGGCTCGCAGCGACGCCGACCACCCCTCGTATTCCTTGTACTGACGGTTGAACTGCTGCCACCGACGCTTGCTGAGCTTCGACGCCTTCCCGTTCGAGTCGGCGATCTCGAACCGCTCGAGCTTGTCGACGAGCAGCAGCTCCTCGAGCTGGCCCTCCTTCTCGACGTAGATGTCCTCGCGGCCGTTGCGAAGCTTGTACAGCGGCGGCTTCGCGATGTACACGTGCCCGGCGTCGATCAGCTCCGGCATTTGGCGGTACAGGAACGTCAGCACCAGCGTGCGGATGTGGGCGCCGTCGACGTCGGCGTCGGTCATCAGGATCACCTTGTGGTAGCGGGCCTCGTCGAGCTTGAACTCGTCGTGGACGCCGGTCCCGATCGCCGTCACCAGCGCCTGGATCTCGACGTTCGACAGCACCTTGTCGATGCGGCTCTTCTCGACGTTGATGATCTTGCCGCGCAGCGGCAGCACGGCCTGGGTCGAGCGCTCCCGCCCCTGCTTGGCCGACCCACCGGCCGAGTCCCCCTCGACGATGAACAGCTCCGCGTCGCGCGGGTCCTTGACCGTGCAGTCGGCCAGCTTCCCGGGCAGGGTCGAGTTCTCGAGCGCCGACTTGCGCCGCGTCAAGTCGCGCGCCTTGCGCGCCGCCTCGCGGGCGCGGGCGGCGTCGACGGCCTTGGTCAGGATCCGGCGCGCGTCGCTCGGGGTCTCCTCGAGGAACTCTCCGAGGCGGCGGTTGACGGCCTCCTTGACCAGTCCCTCGATCGGCGGGTTGCCGAGCTTGGTCTTCGTCTGACCCTCGAACTGGGGGTCATGGAGCTTGATCGAGATCACAGCCGTCAGCCCCTCGCGGACGTCCTCGCCGCTGAGGTTCTGGTCCCTGTCCTTCAGCAGCCCCTTCTGGCGCGCGTACGCGTTCAGGGTCCGGGTCAGCGCCGCCTTGAACCCGGACAGGTGCGTGCCGCCCTCGTGCGTGTTGATGTTGTTCGCGAAGCTGAAGATCGACTCCTGGTAGGAGCCGGTCCACTGCATCGCGATCTCGACCTGTCCCTCGTCGCCCTGCTCCTCGAAGTAGACGGTCTTGCGGTGGAGGGCGTCCTTCGTCTCGTTGAGGTGCTTGACGAAGTCGACGATCCCGCCCTTGTAGTGAAAGCTGACCTCCTCGCCGGCGCCGCGCTCGTCGACGAGGTCGATCCGCAGCCCACGGGTCAGGAACGCGGTCTCGCGCAGGCGCTCGGACAGCGTCTGGAAGTCGAACTCCACCTCCTCGAACACCTCGCTGTCGGGCAGGAAGGTGATCGTGGTCCCGGTCCGCTTCGCCGCCTGGCCCTTCTTGAACTTCGAGGTCGGCTTGCCGCGGACGAAGTCTTCGGTCCACACGTGGCCGTCACGGCGCACCTCGAGATGGAGCCGCTCCGACAGCGCGTTGACCACCGACACCCCGACGCCGTGCAGGCCGCCCGAGACCTTGTAGCCGGTGCCCTCGCCGAACTTCGCGCCCGCGTGCAGCGTCGTCAGCACGACCTCGGCCGCCGGCCGCTTCTCCTTG
Organism: Solirubrobacterales bacterium; assembly: GCA_036257695.1. Taxonomy (GTDB): domain Bacteria; phylum Actinomycetota; class Thermoleophilia; order Solirubrobacterales; family 70-9; genus DASPWW01. The sequence continues at coordinate 7,313 of DATAFB010000168.1, forward strand.
GCATGGTTCTTGACCGGGATCCCGCGGCCGTCGTCGGCAACCGTGACGCTGTTGTCGGGATGGAGCGTGACCTTGACGTGATCGCAGTGTTCGGCGAGCGCCTCGTCGACGGAGTTGTCGACCACCTCGTAGACGAGGTGGTGCAGCCCGCGCTCGCCGGTCGAGCCGATGTACATGCCCGGGCGCTTGCGCACCGCCTCGAGCCCCTCGAGGACGGTGATGTCCGTGGCGTCGTAGCTGTCCGCGCCGCCGCGACGGGAGCCGCGCTTCGGCTTCGTCTTCGGCGGCGACTTGCGCGCGCCGCCCTTGCTCGACCGCGCACGACCCGGGGACGGCTGTGCCACTCAGATCCTTTCGCTCGGGGTGGTCAACACACGAGAAACCCCGACCGCGGGCGGGCCTTCGAGGCCCATCGGGACGGGTCGGGGCGGCTCGTCCAAGTTGACATAAGGATAGCAGCCGCGGGTCCCGGAAAACCCACCTCCGATGCCACAAAAGTCCTGCAAAACACGAATAAAATAAGCACCGCGGACTTACCCGAAACTCGGGCCTGTAAAGAGCTTCGACAACCGCCACCTCGCTCCCTGCAGGGACGCGCGATCTGCTTGCAGATCGCGCGTTTTGGTTGCTATTCGTGGCGTGCCGCGTCGGCGGTGAACCGCAGTCCTCGAACGAACCCCGAGCTCACCGCGGCGTTGAGCCGCTCGGCGAGGACTGCCTGCATCAGGTCGAGCTCGGAGGCCCACGTCGACGAGCGACAGGCGACGGTGACCACCCCGTCGCGCTCGGCAACCGGGCGCGACTCGGCGGCGACCGCCTCCCCGCACGCCGCGGGCCACGCCGTCTGCACCTCGGCGAGCAGCGTCCGCGGCGCGGACTCGGCGAGCGCGTCGCGGAGCGCGTCGCCGGCGCGGCGGGGAGCCCGGCGGCGGGTCATCCGACCGCGACCGGAGCCGCGACCTGTCCCGCCGCGATCTCGATCTCCGCGTGGTCGCCGCCGTCCGGGACGTGATCGGCCTCGGTCGCGGTGATCAGCGCCTGGCCGCCCTCGCGCAGCAGCTCGACGAGAAGCCGGCGGCGATCCGAGTCGAGCTCGCTCATGACGTCGTCGAGCAGCATCAGCGGCGCGACGGCGCGAGCCTCGAGCAGCGCGGCCCGCTCGGCGAAGATCAGGGCCAGCAGCGCGGCCCGCTGCTGGCCCTGTGAGCCGAAGCGACGCAGCGCCCGTCCCTCGAGCGCGATCTCGACCTCGTCGAGGTGCGGCCCGTGAGTCGAATGCCCGCGGTGGAGATCCGCGTCGCGGCGCTCGGCGAGCTGGGCCTCGATCTCGGCGACCTCCGCAGTGCCGGTCCGGGGCCGATAGCGCAGGGTCGCGTCGCCGTCGAGCCCCAGCTCCGCCCCCAGGGAGCCGAACGTCGGCGCCAGCCGCGCCGTCGCGTCGGTGCGAGCCTCGACGAGCTCGGCGGCGGCGGCGACGAGCTCCGCGTCCCACGCGGCGAGCCCGTCGCGCGACGCCGCGCCGGCGCGGATCCGGGCCAACAACGCGTTGCGCTGCGCCAGGGCCCGGCCATAGCGACGGCGCAGATCGGCGCGCGAGGGCCACAGGCCGGCGATGAAGCGGTCGAGGTGATGGCGGCGCTCCGAGGGCGGTCCCTTGATCAGCGACATCCGATCCGGGGAGAACAGGGCGACCGCGGGGCGCAGGGTCGCGTCCGCGGTGCCGACGGCGCTGCCGTTCAGCCGATGGTGACGACCCTCGCCCGGGACGATCGAGGCGACGAAGCGGCGGCTCTCGTCACCGTCGACGACGGTCGCCTCGGCGCGTGCGAGGCCGTCGCCGAATCGCACCAGCTCACGCTCGGTGCGGGTGCGCCACGAAGCACCGGTGAGGGCGACCGCCACGGCCTCGAGCAGGTTCGTCTTCCCGGCGCCGTTGGGCCCATGGACGAGCGTGATCCCGCCGCCGAGCTCGGCCCGCGTGCGTTCGAGATTGCGGAACCCCCGGGCCTCGAGCAGCGCGACATGCATCGCTGCGGGTCCCGCCTACACGTTGAGCCGGATCGGCATCACGAGGTAGCTGTAGTCCTCGCCCTCGACGGGGCGAAGCAGCCCGGGCCGCAGCGGCGAGCTGAGGCGCAGGACGAGCTCCTCGGACTCGATGCTCTCGATCCCTGCGATCAGGAACTCGGGGTTGAACGCGATCTCGAGCGGCTCGCCGTTGAACGGCGCCGGCATCGCCTCGGACGCGTCGCCGACCTCCGGCGTCTCAGCCGAGATCGTCAGCTCGCCCTCGGCGAAGGCGAGCTTCAGGGGCGCGTTGCGCTGCGCGAGCTGGCCGATGCGCCGCGTCACGTCGAGCAGTTCGCCGCGCGGGAGTCGCACCTCGTGCTCGAACGAATCGGGGATCAGCTGGCGGTAGCTGGGGAACTGTCCCTCGATCAGCCGCGACGACAGCAGCGCACCGTCGGCCCGGAACACGACCTGGTTCGTGAGCAGCGCGATTTCGACCTCGTCGACGGACTCCGAGCCGACGATCCGCGCCAGCTCGCGCAGGGCGCGAGCCGGCACGTTGGCCTCGAGCTGCTGCGACACCGGCTGCTCGAGCTCGGTGTGCTTGACGCTCAGCCTGTACGAGTCCGTCGCCACCATCGTCAGCGTCCGCTCCTCGGCGGTGACGAGCACCCCCGTCAGGATCGGCCTTACCTCGTCGCGCGACGCGGCCCTCGCCACGCGCTCGACCGTGTCCGCGAGCGCGTCTCCGGGGAGCCTGATCGCCTCGCCCTCGAAGTTCGGCAGCCGGGGAAAGTCCTCCAGAGGCAGGGTACGGAGGTGGAACTTCGCGGTTCCGGCGGTTAGCTCGACGTCACGCTGGTCCGGCCGCAGCGCGAGCGACACCTCGCCGCTGGGCAAGGTGCGAACGACGTCGACCAATAGGCGGCCGGGCAGCAGCGCCGAGCCCGCAGACTCGACCGAGCCCTCGACCTCGAGCACGAGCCCCATCTCCATGTCGGTCGCGCGGAGGGTGACGGTGTCGCCATCGGCTTCGAGCAGGATCCCGCCGAGCGACGGCACCGTGGCGCGTGCGGACACTGCACGGCCGGCAAGTTGAAGTCGCGACAGCAGTGCTTCCTTAGTGGCGGAGATCTTCATTGCAATGGGTTTGGGGTGGAGAGCGAGATTGCCTTGATCGGTAGCTCAGTAATGGTGGAGAGGTGGAGAACGGTGGAAACTGACGTTATCGGGGGCGGCGGCTGGGAGTTGAGGCGTGGGCGCTATCGGTGGAAAGCATCGCGCGAACTTGATTCAGGTCGCGGTGAACCGGCGAGTCTGGGCGAAGCTCACCCTCCACGCGGCGCACGGCGTGGAGCACTGTGGAGTGGTCGCGGTGGAAGGCCCGAGCGATGTCGGCGAGCGACAGCGTGGTCAGCTCGCGCGTCAGGTACATCGCCATGTGCCGCGCGCGGGTCACGGGCACGGTTCGCGACGAGGACAGCAGCTCCTTGCGCGACAGGCCGACCACCGCAGACACGGCGTCCTGGATTGCGGTGGTGCTGGGCCGATCGGAACTGGCGCTCGCGGCCGCAGCCCCGAGATCGTCGCTGTCTGATCGAGCTAGCGCCTCGATCACCAGCTCCGGGGTCGGCGCGCGATTGGTGATCGAGGCGAGGGCGATGACGCGTGTCAGGGCGCCCTCGAGCTGACGCACGTTCGCGGGGCAGTGGGTGGCGATCTCGCGCAGCGTCGCCGGGGAGTCGAATGCGACCGGCGCCGTGCCGGCCAGCCGGCCGAGAACGGTGAGGCGGGTCGGAAGGTCGGGCGGTGTCAGCTCCACCAGCAGTCCCCACTCGAAGCGGTCCCGCAACCGGGCCGCGAGCTTCGACAGCGCCCTCGGTGCGCGATCGCTCGCGAGCACGATCTGGCTGCCGGATTCGTGCAGGGCATCGAAGGTGTGGAAGAACTCCTCCTCCGTGCGCGACTTGTCCTCGAGGAACTGGACGTCGTCGATCAGCAGCACGTCGACGTCGCGGTGACGGGCCTTGAAGCCCTCGGCGCCGGCACCGCGGACCGCGGTGACGAACTCGGAGGTGAAGCGCTCGCCGGTCGTGTACCGGACCTCGAGGTCGGGGCGGCTGCGCCCGAGGTAGTGGGCGATCGCGCCGAGCAGGTGGGTCTTGCCGAGCCCGGGCGCCCCGTGCAGGAACAGCGGGTTGTAGGCGTCGCCGGGGAGCTCGGCGACGGCTAGCGCCGCTCCGTGCGCGAGCCGGTTCCCGCCCCCGATCACGAAACGATCGAACGTGTGGGCGGGGTTGGGGCGCTCGGCCCCCGCGTGGCGTTGTCTGGCGGCGGTGACGGTGTCGCGCTCCTCGGTGGTGACGAACGCGACCTCTCGCAGCGAGTCGCTGTGGCGACGCAGGGCCTGCTCGAGCCGGTGGGCGTAGCGACGCTCGACCCAGGTCCGGACCCGCTTCGGCCCGCTCACGTACAGGGTGGAACCGCGGGCCGACACGACGCGGAGCGGCTCGAGCCACAGCTTGTACGTCGAGGGCGGGAGCGAGGCGCGAATCTCGTCGCCGACCCGCTGCCAGATCGCCGCGAGGTCCTCCGGCGGCGCCTGCTCCACGTTTGGCGTCGGACCTCCTCCGAACTCGCTTGCCCCGATCGCGTCAGGCCTCCGGCGGCCCTCGGCGAGCGCGCGATCATAGCGCCGGCCGACAGGGCCGAAAACCGGTTCGGTGACGGCTCGCCGCAATTCGCGAGGGAAACATCGTCACCCCACAGGTCGCTGCGTATACTGGCCGCCCTGCGGCCCCTCATGCCGGGCCCGGGTGTCGCGCGACCCCCTCGATCACGATCCCATGAAGCGGACCTACCAGCCCAAGAAGCGCAAGCGCGCCCGGACCCACGGCTTTCGCGCGCGGCGCCGGACGCGCGGCGGGAGGGAGATCCTCAGGCGCCGCCGCCGCAAGGGCCGCAAGCGGCTCACCCCGTAGATGAGCCGTACCACAACCACGCACGCACGGACGACGCGCGTGGCGCGTCGCATCTCTGCGTCCTCGGGCGCTCGAGTGCAGCAAGCACACTTCGCGCCCTGCGTCCTTGAGCTGCTCGGTCACGCGCGCCCTCGGGCGCACGCGGCCGTGGAACGACTCATCTAATGAGCCGCGGCGAAGCGGAGCGCAAGAAGCGCGGGCGCCTGTCGCGCAGCGGTGACTTCGAGCGCGCCTACCGCGAGGGCCGCTCGCACGGGAACCGGTTTCTGGTCCTGTACGCGTTTCCCCGTCCCGACGGCGAGGCCGACGGTGTTCGCCTGGGGATCTCGGCGGGCCGCGCGCTCGGCGGCGCGGTGGAGCGCAACAGCGTCAAGCGCGCCTTGCGCGAGGCCTTCCGCGAGGCGTCCGGTCGGCTGCCGGACGGGCACGACTTCGTGCTCGTCGCGCGCCCCGACCTCGTCGGGCTGGTCGAGCGCGAGGGCACGAGCGGCGCGCGCGACGCCCTCGACGAGGTGATCCGCGAGAGCGGGTTGAGCAGAAGGAGCGTTTGACGTGAAACGCTCGAGATCGCCCCTCGCGGCCTTGGTTCTCGCCCCGGTTCGCCTCTACCAGCGTTTCGTCTCACCGGCACTGCCGCGGCGCTGCAAGTATCACCCGACGTGCTCGGCCTACGCGGTCGACGCGATCCGCGAGCTCGGTGTCGTCCGCGGACTGATCGTCGCCGGGTGGCGGCTCCTGCGCTGCAACCCGTTCAGCCACGGCGGCTACGACCCGATCGAGTATCGCCGCTTGTTCAGAGGTGGGCGCAAGGAGGAACCGGGTGCGCATCCCGGCGGTGACCCGGTCGCCCCGGAGGCGAAGCCGAGGACGCGACCGGCGTGATTCTTCTCGCCAGCATCCTGCAGCCGCTCGAGGATGTCGCCAACGCGGTGCTCGTCTTCTTTCACGACGACGTCGGCCTCGAGTGGGGCGCAGCGATCGTCGCGCTCACGTTCGTGACCCGGATCGTGATTCTGCCGCTGTCGATCAAGCAGATCCGCTCGATGCGGGCGCTGCAGGCGTTCCAGCCCCAGATCAAGGAGATCCAGGAGAAATACAAGGACGACCGTCAGCGCATGCAGCGCGAGATGATGGAGTTCTACCGCGAGAACCAGATCAACCCCCTGGCGTCGTGCTTCCCGCTCCTGCTCCAGCTGCCGGTCTTCATCGCGCTTTTCTACCTACTGCAGAGCGACGACTTCCAGGCCGAGTCGACGGGGTGCACGCTCGGATCGCCCAACTTCGACGCCTGCGTGGACGACAACCCCGTGCCGTGGCTGTTCATTCCCGACCTGCTCTCCGACGCGACCGGCGGAGTGCTGATCGCTCTGATCGTGATCTACGTCGCCACCCAGCTCGGTGCCGGGCTCGTGATGATGGCGACCGCCGACCGCACCCAGCGGATGATCATGTTCGGCTTGCCGCTGATCTTCGTCCCGATCATCATCAGCTTCCCGGCCGGGCTGATCGTGTACTGGATCACGACCAACGTGTGGACGATCGGGCAGCAGTACGTCGTCAAGAAGGTCGCACCGCCGCCCGCGAAGGCGAGGCCGGAGGCGGTAGCGGCGGCGAAGTCGGCGAAGCCACCCCCACCCCCGCCGCGGAAGCGAAAGCGGCGCCGCTGACCGTGTCGGCTCGCGAGCCGGGTTCAGCCGAGGCGATACCCGACGAGCCGGCGGAGCGCGTCCGGGAGGTGGTCGAGCGCGTGCTCGACGCGCTCGAGATCGACGCCGACGTCGAGATCACCGAGGACGACGACGTGATCACCGCTCGCGTCGAGGACGACGACCTCGGGCTGCTGATCGGCCGCCACGGGCAGACGATCGACGCGCTGCAACTGCTGTGCTACAGGGCGGCGTTCCAGGGCAAGGAGGAGCGCAAGCGGGTGGTGGTCGACGCTGCCGGGTACCGCGACCGGCGCCAGGAGCTGCTCGGCCGCCAGGCGGACACGGCAGCGGAGCGGGCGCTGCGCAGCGGCAACCCGGTCGAGCTCGAGCCGATGAGCGCCCAGGAGCGCCGCGTGGTCCACGACCACCTCAAGGAGCGCGCCGGGGTCGAGACGTACAGCGAGGGCGATGAGCCCGACCGCCGCGTGGTCGTTGCCCCATTGCTCAGCGAGTGAGCCAGCCCGACCTGCCGGCGCCGGCGCGCGCCGCGCTGACGGCGCTCGTCGACATGCTCGTGACGGAGCGCGACGCCCCGAGCTCGGTGCGCGCACCTGCCGAGGCATGGCGGGTCCACGTCGCCGACTCGCTCGCCGGCGCCGATCTGCCCGAGCTCGCTGGCGCGAAGGCGATTGTCGACGTGGGCTCGGGCGCGGGCCTACCCGGCCTCGTCCTCGCGGCGACGCTGCCCGAGGCGCGGGTCGACCTCGTCGAGTCGGTCGGCCGCAAGTGCGAGTTCATGCGCCGTGCGATCGAGCGAATGGGGATCGGGAACGCGCGCGTGGTGTGCGAGCGCTCGGAGACGTGGGCCGCGGGCGACGGCCGCGAGGCCTACGACGCGGTCACGGCACGAGCCGTGGGACGGCTGGCGACGATCGCCGAGCTGGCGTCGCCGCTGCTGCGCAAAGGTGGCGCGGTCGTGGCGTGGAAGGGGCGACGCGACGAGGACGAGGAGGCGGAGCTCGCCCGGGCGGCGCCGCGGATCGCGATCGAGCCGCTCGAGGTGCGCTGGGTCGGCCCCTACGCGGGCAGCCGCAACCGCCACCTCCACCTGATGCGCAAGGCGGGCCCGACCCCCTCCGAGCTGCCGCGGAGGCCGGGGGTCGCAAAGAAGCGCCCCTTCGGCAAGTAAGGTCACTCGCCGATGGGTGCCGTCTACGCGATCTCGAATCAGAAGGGAGGGGTCGGGAAGACGACGACCGCGGTCAACACGGCGGCGTGCGTGGCCGCCTCGGGGCACCAGACGCTGCTCGTGGACCTCGACCAGCAGTGCAACGCGACCGCGGCGCTCGGCCTCTCTCGCGACCTCGCGCCGAGCTCCTACAGCTGTCTGATCGGCGACGTCTCGGTCGCCGAGGCAGCGCGCCCCGCGGGACCGGACAACCTGTGGATCGTGCCCGCGCACCGCGACCTCGCGGGCGCGGCGGTCGAGCTCCCCCGTATCGAGGGCTCCGAGACGCGACTCCGCGAGATGCTCGGCCCCGTGCGCGAGCGCTTCGCCTCGACGTTGCTCGACTGCCCTCCGTCGCTCGGGCCGGTGACCGTGAACGCGCTCGTTGCAGCGGACCGTGTGATCGTCCCCGTGCAGGCCGAATATTTGGCGCTGGAGGGTTTGGTGCAATTCATGGACACAGTGGGATTGATACGACGGGAGTTGAATCCGAGTCTCGTCGTCAGCGGGCTGTTGCTGACGATGGCCGACGACCGAACCCGGCTCGCCCAGGACGTCGAGCGCGAGCTCCGCGACCATTTCCCCGAGCTCGTGTTCCGGACCGTGATCCCGCGCAGCGTGCGCGTCGCCGAGGCGCCGAGCCACGGCCTGCCGCTGCTCGAGCACGCGCCCGGCTCCCCCGGCTCGGAGGCGTACGCGGCACTCGCCCGCGAGGTGACCGAGCGTGGCTAGCAAGCGCGGCATGGGACGCGGGCTCGCCGCGATCCTCCCGGAGTCGCCGACGGACGCGCCGGGCCCGGAGCTGCGCGACGTCCCCGTGGAGCTGATCCGCCCCAACCCGGACCAGCCGCGAAGCAGGATCGACGACGACGGGATCGGCGATCTCGCCGCGTCAGTCGCGGCGGCGGGGATTGTCCAGCCGCTGATCGTCCGCCCGCTTTCAAACGGGACGTACGAGCTGATCGCGGGCGAGCGGCGATGGCGGGCCGCGCAGCAGGCGGGGCTCGACGAGGTCCCGGCGCTCGTCCGCGACGAGGAGGACGCGGAGCGGCTCCAGGTCGCGCTGGTCGAGAACATGGCCCGCGAGGACCTCAACCCCGTCGACGAGGCTCGAGCCTGCGCGGCGCTGGTCGAGGACCTCGGGCTCAGCAAGGAGGAGTTGGCGCGACGGCTGGGCCGCAGCCGCGCCGCGATCTCGAATCTGGTCAGGCTGCTCGACCTGCCCGATGAAGTCGTCGACCTGCTTCGCTCGGGCGAGCTCAGCGAGGGGCACGGACGGGCGATCCTGCTCGCCAAGGGGGTCGACGCGCGCCGCCGCCTCGCCCGCGACGCGGTCGCGGGCGGCTGGTCGGTGCGCGAGACCGAGCGCCGGGCGCAGGGGCGCGGAGCGCGACGGGGCCGGTCCGGCGCTCCCGCCGACGCCGACCGCGACGCCGCGCTCGCCAACGTCGCCGACGAGCTCGAGCGGGCGCTCGGACACGACGCCCGGCTGCGGCCGGCGCGCAACGGAGTCAAGGTCGAGCTGCTGTTCGACGACATCGCCGAGCTGCGGTCGTTCACGCGCCGGCTACGCCGACGTCGGTGACCATCCGCCGCCAATACAATCGGACCTCCCGGGCGATTAGCTCAGTCGGTTAGAGCGCCGCTCTGATAAGGCGGAGGTCCCTGGTTCGAGTCCAGGATCGCCCATCGCGGACCGTCCCCCCGGGGATCGATCAGCGTGAGCGTGTTTGCCAGCCGGCCCGCGTCCAGACCCGTTCGGCGTCGTGAGTTCGGCTGGTCGGGCCGACCCGAACACCTGTTCGCTCCAGGCGCAGCTGTGGGGGACGCTGGTACTCGACCGACCTGAGCTTCGCCCGGTCGAGCGCCGCGTCTCGCATCGCCTCGAGCTCCATCTCCTCCTGGCTGACGGAAGACTGGACCACCTCGCGGTAGCTGCAGCCCTCCTCGAGCTCCTCGCAGCGGACCGCGACGACGCGCGGCCACCACTCGGGATGGCGATTGACGTCAGCGATCAGCTCCAGACGACCCGCACCGGCGCGTCGATCCACACCTGCTGGCGGGAGTCGGACATCACATCGATTGTCTCAAGCCGGGCCCGTGGAGCGGGCGAGCCCCGGACCTATAATGGCCGTGACCCAGGCCGGGAGTTTTTTTTCGTGCAGCAGATGCAGATCTACGGCGTGAGCTTCGACATGGTGGGCAAGCAGCCGATCGTGCTGCTGAAGACCGTCGACGGCAACCGCTTCCTGCCGATCTGGATCGGGCATCCGGAGGCCGCGGCGATCCTGATGAAGCTCCAGGGCGCGTCGACCCCGCGCCCGATGACTCACGACCTGCTCAACGACATGCTGGAGCAGCTCGACGCGAAGTGCGAGCGGGTCTCCGTCACGGAGCTTCGCGACAACACCTTTTACGCCTCGATCACGATCTCCGTCAACGGCTCCGAGATGGAGATCGATTCGCGGCCCTCGGACGCGCTCGCGCTCGCCGTCCGGACCTCGGCCCCGATCTTCGCCGCCGACGATGTGATCGAGGAATCCTCGATCGAGTTCGAGCACGAGGTCGAGGACACCGAGGAGGTCGTCGAGAAGTTCAAGGACTTCCTCGACGAGGTCTCGCCCGAGGACTTCGCCTCGGGGAGCGACTAGCGCAGCCAGCGCTCGATCGACCACCTGTCGTTCGACGACGCGATGCCGCAGCCGATCGGCCGCACGCTCAGCCCGGTAGCGCCGCGGTCGCGGCTCGCTCGCGCGCCAGCTCGACGATCCGCACGCACAGCTGCTCGAAAGCGAGCCCGGCCGCCTCAGCCGCCTGGGGGAGTAGCGAGGTGTCGGTTAGCCCCGGGATCGCGTTCACTTCCAGCACCTGGGGGCCGCGGGTCTCGGGCGCCGCCTCGGCGCCGCCGAGCATCACGTCGACGCGCGCGAACCCCGCGCACCCGAGCACTTCCCACGTGCTGCGCGCCGCCTCTTGGACGGTGGAGGCGTCGGTGTCCGACAGCTCCGCGGGGCAAACGTAGTCGGTGCGGCCGATCTCGTACCGGGCCTCGAAGTTGAAGAAGTCCTCCTGTTTCGGGATCGCCTCGACGACCGGCAGCGGTTGGCCGTCGAGCAGGCCGACGGCCAGCTCGCGACCCCTCACGTAGCGCTCCAGCAGCACGCGGTCGTCGTAGCTGAACGCGGCCACCAGCGCCTCAGGGACCTCCGCTCGCGAGGGCGCGAACTCGACTCCGAG
>DATAFB010000145.1:0-7959 GCA_036257695.1 Solirubrobacterales bacterium
GTCTCCGACCTCGCCCCGCCCGGGAAGCGGGGCGAGTCGATCGGGATCGCGCTCGCGGCGACCAGCATCGGCTCGATCTCGGGACCCGCGCTGGGCGGGATCACCGCCGACCTGCTCGGGTTCGAGGCGCCGTTCCTGATCGTGTGCGGCGTCTCCGCCGTCGTCGCGGTCGCCGTGGCCGTGGTCTTCCCGCGCGAGGAGCGACGAGCCGAGGCCCGTCCGCCGGCGTGGCAGACAGTGGTGCGCGCGATGCGGACGGGGACCGGCGGGGCGGCGATCGCGATCGCGCTCGCGGGCCCCGCGGTGCTGGGGATCGTCGAGCTCGTCGCGCCGCTCGACCTCGACGCGCGCCTCGGCCTGTCGAGCGCGGCGATCGGGCTCCTGTTCGCGCTCTCGATCGCGGTCGACGCGCCGCTCTCCCCGCTGGGCGGGCGGTGGGGGGACCGCCGCGGACGCCTCGGGCCGGCCATGACCGGGGCGGTGACGACCGGCGTCTCGGTCGCGCTGCTGGCGGCTCTGGCGAGCACCGCGGGCGCCGCGCTCGCCCTCGCCCTGTTCGGGGCGGGCTACAGCCTCGCGTTCGCGGCCGCGGTCCCGTGGCTCGACGAGGCCTTCGGAGAGCTCCAGCGAGGCCTTGCCTACGGTGTCCTCAACGTCGTCTACGCGGCCGGCTACGCGATCGGGCCGCTGGTCGCGGGGGTGCTGCTGGAGGTCGGGTCGGCGGACCTCGCCTACTGGCTGACGGCGGCCGCCTGCGGGCTCGGAGCGGTCGTCCTCGCTAGTGCGTCGAGGACGCTCGCCCCGTCCTCGTAGACGACCACCGGGTTCAGCTCAAGGAGCTCGAGGCCGGCGTCGAGAAGGACGTCTCCGGCGGAGGCGGCGAGTCGGGCCACCGCCCCCACATCGAGCGGCGGCCGTCCGCGGCCACCGGTCAGCAGCGCCGAGCCGCGCAGCTCGCGAAGCGAGCGCTCGACGCGCTCCGGCGTCGCGGGCAGGGGGACGACGACGACGTCGTCGAGGGCCTCGGTCCACACGCCGCCGAGCCCGATCGCCAGCGACGGTACGACCCCGGTGCGGCGCACCGACACGAGCAGCTCGACGCCGGGCGGAGCGTGGCGCTCGATCAGCACCGACCCCGACCGCAGCGCGAGCAGGCGCCCGTGCGCGTCGCGGACCTCGACCTCGGTGACGAGCTCGAGTGCCAGGGCGCCGAGCTCGCTCTTGTGGCGGAGGTCCTCGCCGCTGAGCTTGGCCGCGACCGGTGGGCCGAGCTCGGCGAGGATCGCGACCGCGTCGTCCTCGTCTCGCGCCACCCGCCCCTCGACGACGGGAACACCGGCCTCCTTGAGCAGATCCTTGGCCCCGTGCTCGGGCAGCCACGAACCAGGCGCGCGATCTGCAAGCAGATCGCGCGGCCCCTGGCGGGACGCGCGCCGGGAAAACGAAGCGATCTCTCTCAAACGCGTGGCGTCGCCCCGCGGGACGGTCAGCGCGGTCGCGCACAGGATCCCGCTGCGCAGGCCGGCGATCGCGGGGACGCCGGCGGCGTAGAACCGCGCCGCGCTGTCGTCCTGGAGCAGCTCCGGGAGCGTCGACGAGACGACCACCGGGACGCTGCTCGCCCGGGCGCCGTCGAGGATCCCCTCGCGGACCGCCTCCCACGAGCTCTTCGGATCGCCCTCGAGGTCGCCGGGCTCGTCATAGAACACGAGCACGCGGCCGACCCCCGGGTCGTCGGCGACCGCCGCGATCATCTCCGCCAGGCGCTTGCGCTCGCCCCAGATCATCGCCGTGTAGTCGAGCGGGTTGGCGACCGTCGCGGCGTGGGGGACGAGCCCGGCCAGCCGGCGCTCGGTCTCGGCGGAGAAGGGGGGGAAGCTGAGCCCGCGCCGATCGGCCTCGTCCGCCGCCGCGCTCGAGTCTCCACCGGAGCAGGTCATGACAGCAAGCCCCTGGGTCTGGCCCTCGGTCGTCCCTCCGGTGCCCGCGCGATCTGCTTGCAGATCGCGCGCTTGATGGGACGCTCGCCGCGCGGCGAGCGTCTTGGCGACCTCGAGCAGGTCGTGCGGGTCGGTGACCGGGACCGCGCCCGCCTCGGCGAGCAGCGCCGAGAACACGCGCTGGTCCCCCGCGACGGCGCCCGTGTGCGCCGCGGCGGCGGACGCCCCCGCCTGCGACGAGCCCACCTTCAGCACCGCGACCCCGATGCCGGCGTCGGCGCACGCCGCAAGCGCCTCGCACAGCCGCGCCCCGTCGCCGTCGGCCTCGAGGTTGAGCGCCACCGAGCGGACCTCCCCCTCGTCCGCGAGGTGGTGGAGGAAGTCGGCCGCCTCGAGCACCGCCTGGTTGCCGCACGAGACGACGGTGTGGAAGCGCAGCCCGCGACGGTTCGACAGCGCGTTGACGGCCTGGTTGCCGCTCTGGGACACGATCGCCACGTCGCCGTGCTCGCGCGCGGACAGCGCGTCGCCCCAGATCGCGACCCGGCGCGGGAAGACGACGATCCCGTTCCCGTTCGGGCCGCACACCGGCAGCTCGTGGCGCCCGGCGGCCTCGACCAGCTCGTCCTGGAGCGAGCGCCCGTCCTCGATCTCCGCGAACCCGGCGCCGTACACGACCGCGCCGCCGCACCCGAGCCGCCCCGCGTCGGCGATCACCTCCGGGACCGAGGCCGCGGGCACGGCGACGACGACCGCGTCCGGGGCGCCGGGGAGCTCGGCGAGCGAGGGGAAGCAGTCGAGCCCATGGACGCGGTCGCGGCGCGGGTTGACCGGCCACACGTCGCCCTCGTAGCCGAGCGTGCGCAGGTTGACAAGCGTCTGGCCGCCGTACGACCCCTCGCGGTCGCTGGCGCCGACGACCGCGACCGATCGGGGGTCGAAGAGGCGGCGCAGGTCCACTCGTCCCTCGCGGCGGCTAGTGGATCGTGCGCTCGACCCCGCGCCGCTCCAGCGCGCGGGCGACGATCAGTCGCTGGATCTCGCTCGTTCCCTCCCAGATCCGGTCGACGCGCAGCTCGCGCAGGAAGCGCTCGGCGACGTTCGTGCGCATGTAGCCGCGCCCGCCGAAGATCTGGACCGCGCGGTCGGCGCACCGGAACGCCGCCTCGCTGACGAACAGCTTCGCCATCGACGCCTTGCCGTGGATCAGCTTGACGTCGGCGCCGGCGTCCGCGAGCCGCGCGACCTGCATCGTCAGCAGGCGCCCGGCGGCGGCGTCGGCGGCGGAGTCGGCGAGCGGGAACGACACGCCCTGGTAGTCGAAGATCCGCGCGCCGCCCTGCTCGCGCTCCAGCGCCCACTCGGTCGCCTCCTCGAGCAGCCGCCACATCGAGCCCACGCCGCGGGCGGCGATCCCCAGCCGCTCCTCGGCGAACCACGCGCGCTGCAGCTGGTCGCCATTCCCGAGCCCGCCGACGATCGCGTCGTCCGGAACCTCGACGTCGGTGAACCGGATCGCGGGATGGCCGTGGGGATAGGTGTGCGTGAACGGCGGGTCGTCGACGACCTCGATCCCGTCGGCGCCGGCGTCGACGAGGAACAGCGTGGACAGCCGCTCGCCGTCCACGAGCGCGTTGGCGACGACGATGTACACGGCGGCGATGTCGCCGTAGGTGACGAACCACTTCTCGCCGTTGATCACCCAGCCGCCGTCGGTGCGGCGCGCGGTCGTCTCGATCCGCGAGGGATCGGAGCCGGCGTTCGCCTCAGTGACCGCGTAGGCGTCGTGCAGCTCGCCGCGCAGCGCCGGGCGCAGGTAGCGCTCCTTCTGCTCCTCGGTCCCGCTCGCGAGCACGTTGTAGGCGCCGGGCATGTGCCACGAGAGCGCGTTGGTCGAGCGCCCGAGCTGCTCCTCGACCAGGAACCACTCCATCTTCGACCACCCCTGGCCGCCGTACTCGGGATCGTGCAGCCCGCCGCTCAGCCCGGCCTCGACCGACTCGCGCTTGATCCGCTGCCGCAGCTCGTCCGGGATCTTCCCCCCGCTGCGCTCGGCGAGCTCCTCGTTGGGGATCAGGACCTCGTGGACGAAGCGGCGAGCGCGCTCGCGCAGGTCCTGCTGCTCGGGGGTCAGCTCGGCCGCGCCGGCGGCCTCGGGGGTCAGGGTGGCGTCGATGCTCATCATCATCCTCCGTTCCAGGCTTTCAGCAGTGTGTCGTGGTTGTGCAGGACCTCGAGCGCGACCCGGCGGGCGCGCTCCAACTCGCCATCGGAGTCTGGATCCGTGCGCTCGACCAGGGCCGCTACCTCGTTCAGATATCCGAGCCACGCACGTCGACGCGCTCGCACGACGAGGCGGCCGACGCGCGCGCGCTCGCGCTCCACCGCCGCGGGCGCGGGATGGCCGTTCGCCCGCAGCGCGGCCACGATCTCCGGCAGCTCGCGCTCGGGCTCCGGCGTGAGCGAGAGCCAGGCGTCGTCGGGGCGCATTTGGGCCCCGATGGTAACATCAACTGATCACAAAGTCAGGATTCGCCGTCCGACGACAGGAGAGCCGCATGAACGCAACGGTTTCCACACCCGCCCTGCCTCCCCGGTACTACCGGGACCCCGCGGTGCTGGAGGCCGAGCACGAACGGATCCTGGAGCGCACGTGGCAGCTCGGCGGCCACGCGTCGGCGCTGCGGGAGCCCGGCAGCTACGTCACCTGTGAGGCGGGCACGCAGCCGGTCCTCGTCGTGCGCGGCAAGGACGGCAAGCTGCGCGCGTTTCGAAACGTGTGCCGGCACCGGGGCTCCCGCGTGCTCAGCGGCTCGGGCCAGTGCGGAAAGGCGATCCGGTGTCGCTACCACGGCTGGACCTACCGCCTCGACGGGTCGCTGATCGGGATGCCCGAGAAGCGCAGCTTCGAGGACCTCGACAAGTCCGGGCTGGGCCTGCTCCCGGCGCGGGTCGAGGAGTCGATGGGGCTCGTTTTCGTGAACCTCGACCTCGGCGCGACCCCGCTCGCGGAGCTGCTCGGCGACCTGCCGCAGAGGCTGGAGCCGTACGGAATCCCGTCGCTGACCCCCTACCTCCCCAACAAGGGCAGCCAGCCCGTCAACTGGAAGATCGTCATCGACAACTACCTCGAGGGGTACCACGTCCCGATCGCCCACCCCGGGTTGATGCGGCTGCTCGACTACCGCCGCTACGAGGCGGAGCTGAACGACAACTACGTGTGGTTCGAGGCGCCACTGCGCGACCGCCCCGGCGGCACCCGTGCCGAGCGCCTGTACCGGCGGCTGGTGCGCCCGATGCCCGGACTCGGCGCGGACGACATCCGCGTGTGGCGGTACGTGTTCATCTATCCGAACACCGCCATCGACCTCTATCCGGATCAGGTGATGACGTGGCAGATCCGGCCTGACGGCGTGCGCGCCACGCGTGACTCGTTCATGGCCTACCGGCCGGCGCGGCCGGGGCTGCGCAACCGCCTCGTCCAGCGCCTGAACACCAACCTCAACACCCTCGTGCACGAGGAGGACGTCGACCTCGTCACCAACGTCCAGGCGGGGCTCGAGACGCGCGGCTACGACCCCGGCCCGCTGTCGGGCCGCGAGGCCGCGGTCGGGTGGTTCGCCGACCGCATTCGTTCAGACCTTGGGAGCCCGAGACCAGCGGCAAGTTCGCTTGCGAACTTGCCGCCTGATTTCGGCGACCTCGCTCGCGAGGCAGCCGCTTGATGTCTCCCGCGGTTGCGAGGCCGAGCGAGCGCAGCGCGCGCGAGCAGATCCTCGACGCGGCGGTCGAGCGGATCGCGACCGACGGGATCGACGGGGTGCGGATCGCCCGGATCGCGATGGACGCCCGCGTCTCGACCTCGCTCGTCCACTACCACTTCGAGAGCCGCGAGGCGCTCCTCGCCGAGGCGCTCGAGCATTCGTTCGAGCTCGCCGGCGACGTCCGCATTGGCGAGGGCGAGGGCGAGGCGCGCTCGCACACCGAGCGCCTGGCGGCGATGGTCGACCAGTGCCTGCCGTATCCCGGAGACCTGGAGCGCGACTGGCTGCTGTGGGTGGAGCTGTGGCTCCGTGCAGCCCGCCGTCCGGAGCTGCGCAAGACCGCCGCGCGACTCTACGAGCGCATGCACGAGTGGTTCGCCGGTGCGATCGTCGCCGGGGTCGCCGACGGGGAGCTCGCCGACTGCGACGTCGACGCGCTCACCGACCGCGTGCTCGCGATGCTCGACGGCTTCGGCATCCGGACGCTCGTCCGCGACCCCGCCGTGCCGCTCGAGTGGGCGCGGGAGGAAGTGTGGCGCGCGCTGGCCTCCGAATTGGGCCTCGACCCTAAGCCGCCGCTGCGATAACTTTCTCTAATGACTGTTCAGGTAATGGGGTAGGAGAGAGCAGGAGGAGTGGTCCGACCCCAGACGGCGCACGTTCGGCGACCCGAGATCCTCGCCGCGGCGACGGAGGTGATCCGGGAGCGCGGGATAAACGCGACGCGGATCGCCGACGTCGCCGACCGGGTCGGCGCCAGCGCGCCGTCGATCCTCTACTACTTCGAGTCCAAGGAGGAGCTCTTACGCGAGGCCCTGATCTTCGCCGAGGAGCGTTTCTACGACGAGCTCGAGGGGGACCTGACCCGGATCCCGAGCGCCCGCGACCGCCTCGTGTGGCTGGTGGAGTCGTGCCTGGCGGCGGGCGACTACGACGCGGTGCTGTGGATCGAGCTGTGGCCGCATGCGCTGCGCAGCGAGGAGGTCGCCGAGACGCGCGAAGCGCTCGACGCGCGGTGGCGCGGCGCGATCGCGTCGATCATCCGCGAGGGCCAGCGCCGCGGTGAGTTCGTCGGCGGCGACCCGGAGGAGCTGACGCTGCTCGTCTCCTCGCTGCTCGACGGGCTGATGATCCAGGTCGCGATGCAGGATCCCGAGGTGACCCCGCCACGCGCACGGGAGATGTCCCTGAGCGTGCTCGAGCGCGAGCTGGGATGTGCGCTGACGGGAGTAGGAGTGACTTGAGCGGGGATCGAGAGAGAGAGGGCGGGCCCGGGCTGGACCGGCTCGTCGCGGGGCAGCTGCGAAGGCGCGAGCTGTTGCAGGCGGGGGCCGGCACGGCGCTCGCCCTCGGACTCTCGGCATGCGGGATCGGGCGCGGGCTGCAGGGGGACACCGATCGCGTGATCGAACCCAAGGTCGACGGCGACCTCTACTACTTCAACTACTCCCAGTACATAAACCCGGCGTTGGTTAAGGAGTTCGAGCAGAAGTACGACGTACGGGTGATCCAGTCCTACTTCGACGCGATGGAGGGGATGATCGCGAAGCTGCGGGCCGGCAACACGTACGACGTGGTCTTCCCCACCGCCGAGTACGTGCAGCGGCTGGTCCAAGAGCAGCAGCTGCTGCGGATTCCGCGCGACAAGCTCGAGAACATCGACAACATCTACAGCTACTTCGACGACCCCTGGTACGACCCCGACTCTGCCCACTCGGTGCCGTACTCGCTGTACATCACCGGGATCGGCTACCGCGCCGACATCATCGACAACATGACCGGCTCCTGGAACGACCTCGGAAACGAGGAGGCCGCCGGCCGGATCTACATGCTCGACGACTACCAGGAGGCGCTCGCGGCCGGCAACTTGGTCAACGGCTACGACATGAACACGGTCGTGGAGTCGGAGCTGGAGGCGACGAAGGAGTGGCTGATCGGGCTGAAGCCACTGCTGCGCGGCTACTCAGTCGACACGATCACGAACATGTCGAGCGGCAACGCCTGGATCGAGCACCTGTGGAACGGCGACATCATCAACATCCGATACCGGGTCGACGACCCCGACACGATCCAGTTCCAGAAGTGCTCGGAGGGATTCCCCGTCGGTAGCGACACCTTCGTGATCCCAGTCAACGCCGAGCACCCCGGCACCGCGCTGCTGTTCATCGACTTCATGCTCGACCCCAAGAACGCGGCGCGCAACGTGAACTGGAACGGCTACCCGATGCCGAACCGCGGCCAGGACCAGACGTTTG
>DATAFB010000165.1:0-2045 GCA_036257695.1 Solirubrobacterales bacterium
CCAGGCAGCACTCCAGCAGCTTCTTCTCCTCGAACGGGTCCCCGATCTGGACCGACGGGCGCTTCTCCTCCCCCGCCTCGAGCTCAGCCGACGCGAGGACCGACGCACCCCCGATCCCGTCGCGGCCCGTCGAAGCGCCGAGGATCACGATGGCGTTCCCGGGCCCCGCAGCGGCGGAGCGAACCAGACGGTCGGCGTCCGCGAGCCCGACGCACATCGCGTTGACGAGGCAGTTGTGCTCGTAAGGGGGCTCGAAGTACACCTCGCCGCCCACGGTCGGCACGCCGATCGAGTTCCCGTAGTGGCCGATCCCCGCGACGACGCGATCGAACAGGTACCGCGAACGCTCGGAGTCGAGCTCGCCGAAGCGCAGAGAGTCGAGTACTGCGATCGGTCGTGCGCCGAGCGCGAACACGTCGCGCAGGATCCCGCCGACCCCGGTCGCGGCGCCCTGGAACGGCTCCACGGCGCTGGGATGGTTGTGCGACTCGACCTTGAACGCGACCACGCGCCCGCCGCCCACGTCGACCGCGCCCGCGTTCTCGCCCGGTCCCATCACTACCCTCGGTCCCTCGGTGGGGAAGCGCCGCAGCAGCTTGCGCGAGTGCTTGTACGCGCAGTGCTCGGACCACATCAGCGAGAACATCGCGAGCTCGAGGTCGTTCGGATCGCGGCCCAGGAGCTCACGTATCCGGTCGTACTCGGAGTCGGTCATGCCGAGCTCGCGATAGCGCTCGGCGACGCTCATCGTGACCCGGATACCTTGTATCCGAGTTTCGCGAGCTGCTCGCCGGCGATGCCCTCGAACGTGGCGCGGTCCGAGGGCGACATGTCCGTTCTCCACCGCCCGGCGCGCTCGCGCTGCGGAGGCTCGGCGACACGCGTGTGGCGGCTCGCGCGCACGGTTGCGGGGATCGCCGGCCCCTCGCCGCGCTCGAAGTCCCGCGTCACCTCGGCCATGCGCTCCTCGGCGCCGGCGTGGTAGGCGAGCATCGCCGGGTCCCACCGGAGGCGCACGAACTCGCACACCAACCGCAGCGGGGGCTCGGGGTCGGTGACGAGGTCCTCGTAACGCACTTCGATGTAGTGGCGCAGGCGGCGGGCCTGCCGGTGCGCCTTCTCGATCCCTTCCACCCAGTCGCGCGCCGCGTCGGCGATCTGGTCGGGGCCGAAGTCGACCTCGACCTGGGAGAGCGCGACGTCACGTCCGTCGCGCACGAGGTGAACGAAATGGGCTTCGGGAAGCGCGGAGGCGACGCGGCGCATCCGGCGCACGTACGAGGGCGACTTGTCACCCCACCGCGGCTTGCCCTGTTTTTCGGCGTAGAGGCCGTAGAAGGCGCGCAGCGCGTCGCCGGCGCTCAGCGGGGCGATGCGGTCGAGCCGCTCGCGGAGCTGGTTCGCGTCGAGCCCGTAGTCGGGCCAGCGGCGATGGGCCGTGAGCAGCTCGAAGACCGCCTCGTGAGGGTCATCGGCACGGTCGCACGCCTTGATCACCTTGGGGATGAAATGGGTCTCCGGCGGAATCGCCATCTCCGGGTGGGCATCGAGCATCAGCCGCAGCAACGTCGTGCCCGACCGGGCGACTCCTACGATGAAGGGCGCCGGGGGGCCGGCGTGACGCCCCCGGCCGCGCAGGCGACTCCAGATACGCATGACCCCGCCTATACTCGCACGAACGTCCGCCGGGACTTGGGCGTGATGACGGTCAAGGCGGTCAATGCCGACCGGCTCGTGCACGTAACCTTCGGCGGTCCCGCGGGGGGTTGACCCCGCGGTTGGCAGCACGAGGCATCCGATGATCCGCAGAGTCAGGGCGCGACTCACCGACTCGAAAGCTGGCGACGGTCGTGCCGAACGATCCGCGCCGACGCCCCGCTGGGCGCAGCCCCTCGAGGTTCCCGAGTGCCCCGACGGTTGGCACACCGGCCCGCCCGAGTTCGTCGGAATAGGGGCGCAGCGCTCGGGGACGAGCTGGTGGTACCGGGGCATCGAGGCCCACCCTCGCGTCGTCCGGGTGAAAGGACAGCGCAAGGAGCTGCACT
>DATAFB010000024.1:0-10578 GCA_036257695.1 Solirubrobacterales bacterium
CGGCCGCGGCATCGAGGATCAGACGTCGAGGACGACCGTGGCGCGCCACGTGCCATCGGCCGGGGCCATCTCGAGGCGATGGTAGGTGACCGCCTTGACGAGGCTGGACGGCGACGCGCGCACGCCGCTCACGCGTGCGTCCACCGCGTCCTCGGACAGGCGCAGCGAGTCGGCCCGCTGCGGCACGAATCCCTCCGCCTCCGCCAGGTAGACGAGCTCGCTCAGCCACTCCGCCAGCAGCGTGGGACGGTCCGGCGCGCTCGCGTGGACCTCGTGCGTCGCCGGCTCCCCGCCGGCGTCGTCCATCCGCTCGACGAGCAACTCGCGCACGGCGTCCATCGCCTCTGTGAGCACCTCCTCCTCGGTCGGCGCCGCGACGTGCAGCTCGAGCTCGGCTGTGTGATCCACCCACCGGTACACAGACGTCAATTGTCGCGCTATAGGGTGGCGACGATGGCCCGCACGCAGTACTACTGCGCCAGCACGCTCGACGGCTACATCGCCGAGTCCGACGACACGATCGAGTAGCTGACCTCGTACGAGGGCAGCTACGAGGGCGGCGACGCCAGTCCCGGAAAGGGGGGCTACGACGAGTTCTACGCCGGGGTCGGCGCGCAGGTCAGCGGCTCGGTGACGTACGAGTTCGTGCTCGAGCACATCGGCGAGGGAGGCGAGTGGCCCTACAAGGGGAAGCCGTACTGGGTCCTCAGCTCGCGCGACCTGCCGCTGCCGGCCGGGGACGACGGGAACGTGCGGATCGTCGACAGCTCGGTTCGGGACCTGCACCCGGAGATGATCGAGGCGGCCGGGGACCGCAACCTGTGGGTCGTCGGCGGCGGCAACGTCGCGTCGCAGTTCGCCGACGAGGGCCTGCTGGACGACGTCCTGGTCACCGTCGTCCCGGTCGTGCTCGGCACCGGCAAGCCGCTGTTCGACCGCCGCCTGCCGGGCCGGCCGATGCAGCTCACGGGGACGCGCGCCTACGACACCGGGATGGTCGAGCTCCGCTACGAGCTGAGGCGCTGAGCCAGACCCGGCCCGTCGATGGGCAGGCGCGGGAGGAGAACCGGGGTCGTTGTGGTGGCGTGCGCCGCCGCGCTGCTCGCGATCGCCGCGGCGCTCGCGCCGCGCGTCAGGCGGCTGCGGGGAGCTTGCCGTCGGCCTCGAGGGTGTCGTGGAGGCCCTGCTCGAGGCCGCGCGGCGAGTAGCCGAGCTGCTCGATCGCCTTGTCATGCTTGGCCCAGTAGGTGACGCCGTCGGCGGCGCTGATCAGCTCCGAGAGGTTCGGAGGCTGGCCCATCAGCTTGCCCACGACCGGGCCGATCGGGGTCATCACCTTGAGCAGACCGGTGGGCAGGGCGCGCCGCGGCGGCTTCTTTCCCGCCACCCGCGCCAGCGTCTCCATCGCCTCGCGCATCGTCGTGATCTGGCCGCCGAGCACGTAGGACTGGCCGATCTGGCCCTTGTCGAGAGCGAGCAGCACGCCCTCGGCCACGTCGTCGACGTGGACCATATTGAAGCCGAGGTCGGGGAACGGGATCAGCGGCATGCGGCCGGAGAGGAACTGGTCGATCTGGTTGCCGATCGCCGAGTGGTCGTCGGGGCCGTACACGCCGCCCGGCTGGACGATCACGCAGGGCAGACCCTCATCGTCGATCAGCCGCTGCGCGATGTGGTGCGCCTTGACCTTGGTCTCCTCGTAGTAGGAGGTGTAGCTGTCGCCGGGGTGCCTGTAGGTCTCGTCGACGACCCTGCCGTGCGTGTTCCCAAACGCGCCGACCGTCGAGACGTAGACCGCCTTCGGGACCTTCTCCTCGAGGACGGCCCGGAGCACGCGCTCGGTGCCGAGCACGTTCGCGTCGTACATAGCCTCGTGCTCGCTCTTCGGGATCCCGACCTCGTACACGGCGGCGCCGTGGATCACCGCGTCGCACCCGCGCATGCCGCCGCGCAGTGCCTGCTCGTCGGAGAGCGACCCGGGGGCGATGTCGCACCCGATGTCGCTCAACGGCAGGCCCTTGTCGGCGGTTCGCACCAGCGCGACGACCTCGTCGCCGCGGTCGCGCAGCTTACGCACGACGTGCCCGCCGATGAACCCCGTTCCGCCGGTGACGAAGACCTTCATGCGCGGAGCCTACACTTCAAGCAGTGCCCAGAACCCGCCACGGGAGATCCACCGAGACGCGCCAGCGCGTGGACGGGGCGGGGGTCTCGAATCCGCGCGCCCGTCAGCGGGCGCTCGCGATCGGCGTCGTCTCCGAGGGCCGTGACGACGAGCCGCTCGCGGAGCTCAAGGAGCTGCTTCGCACCGCGGGCGTGGCGACCGCCGCCGAGCTGGTCCAGCGCCGCGCCGAGCCCGATCCGGACAGGTATCTGGGCCGAGGCAAGCTGCGCGACCTCAAGCAGGCCCTACGCGTCCACGACGCCAACCTCGTCGCCTGCGACGACGAGCTCGCCCCGCGCCAGGAGCGCAACCTGGAGTCGGCGCTCGGTGTCCCGGTGATCGACCGCACCGCGGTGATCCTTGACATCTTCGCCGACCACGCTCAGAGCGCCGAGGGCAAGCTCCAGGTCGAGCTCGCGCAGCTCGAGTACAACCTCGCGCGCATGCGGGGGCTGTGGACCCACCTCGAGCGGCTCGGCGCGGGGCGGATGGACGGCGGGATCGGCACCAGGGGGCCGGGCGAGAGCCAGATCGAGACCGACCGTCGGCTGGCGCGCGACAGGATCGCCACCCTGCGTCGCCGGCTGGGGCGCCTGGAGCGCAACCGCGGCGTGATGCGCGCGTCGCGCGAGCACGCCTCGCTTCCCACGGTCGCGCTGGCCGGGTACACGAACGCCGGCAAGTCGACGTTGCTCAACGCGCTCACGGGCGCCGTGGTCGGGGTGGGAGAGAGGCTGTTCCACACGCTCGACCCGACGACGCGGGCGTTCGAGCACGGCGGCCGCCGCTACCTCGTGACCGACACCGTCGGCTTCATCCGCAAGCTGCCCCACCAGCTCGTCGAGGCGTTCAAGGCGACGCTCGAGGAGACGGTGCTCGCCGACCTGATCGTGCACGTGGTCGACGCCGCGGAGCCACCCGACCGGCGCGCGGAGTCGATCGCGGCGGTCGACTCGGTGCTCGACGAGATCGGCGCCGGCGAGGGGCCGCGGCTCGTCGCCTACAACAAGATCGACCTGCTCGACGAGGACGAGCGCCGCGACCTGCTGGTCGGGCGGCGCGAGGTCGTCGGGATCTCGGCCGAGACGGGCGAGGGGCTGGACGAGCTCCGCGACCGGATCGAGACGGCATTCGAGGGGCAGCTCGCGCCGGTCGAGCTCCTGGTGCCCTACTCGGCCGGCGACCGGCTCTCGGAGCTGCACCGCGTCGCCGGAGAGGTGGAGCGCGAGGATCGGGCCGAGGGCGTGCTCGTGAAGGCCCGGATCCCCGCGGCGGTCGCTCACCGGTTCGCCGAGTTTGCACTCAACGGCGACGGCGAGCGTCCGCTCCCGCGGGATTTCGGCCGCGCTCGCGGCTAGGCTGCGCAGCGGTGGAGCTCGAGGTCACCCGGCTGCGGGAGGAGGGCCGCCTCCCGACGCGCGCCCATGAGGGCGACGCTGGGCTCGACCTCTACGCGGCCGAGGCCGCGCGCCTCGGCCCGGGCGAGCGGGCAAGCGTCGCCACGGGGATCGCGGTCGCGATCCCGTCCGGCTACGCGGGGCTCGTGCTCCCGCGCTCGGGGCTCGCCAAGCGCCACGGGATCACGCTCCCCAACGCGCCCGGCCTGATCGACTCGGGCTATCGAGGCGAGCTGAGGGTGCTGCTGCTGAACGCCGATCCCATGGAGCCGTTCGACGTCGCACCCGGGGATCGGATCGCGCAGCTGGTGGTGACGCCGCTCGCGGACGCCGAGCCGGTCGAGGTCGCATCGCTCGACGAGACACCGCGCGGCCTCGCCGGGTTCGGCTCGTCCGGCCGCTAGGCTAGGCCCTGCGGTACAGGTACGTCGTCAGCGGCATGAAGATCGCCGTCAGCGCGGCGGCCGTGCCGAAGACGACCGCGAGGTCGCCGGCGGCGACGCTCCCGTCCATCAGCCCCCGCGACGCGGTCGCGAGGATCGAGATCGGGTTGGCGTCGACGAACGTCTCGAGCGCGCTCGGCAGCGTGTCCGGGTCGACGAACACGTTGCTGAGGAACGTGAGCGGGAAGATCGTCATGAAGCCCGCGTTCATGACCGCGTTGGGCGCCCGCATCACGAGCCCCAGCGTCGTGAACGCCCACGAGAGGCCGAACGCGAACAGCACCACCAGCGCCAGCGCTGCGACCACGCCGGGGACGCCGTTGCTCGGCCGGTAGCCGAGGATCACGCCGAGCACGACGATCACCATCCCCCCGACCACGTAGCGGACGCTGTCGCCGAGCAGCGCGCCGACGAGCGGCGCCGAGCGCCAGATCGGCAGTGAGCGGAAGCGGTCGACCACGCCCTTGGTCAGGTCGGTGTTCACGGCGACGCCGGAGTAGACGGTCGTGAACAGCACCGACATCACCAGGATCCCGGGCAGGATGTAGTCGAGGTACTCGCTCGTCGACCCGGCGATCGCACCGCCGAACAGGTAGGTGAACAGGAGCACGAACATCACCGGGCTGATCGTCGCGTCGAGGAGCTGCTCGGGCACGTGCCTGACCTTGAGCATCCCCCTCCAGCCGAACGCCAGCACGGCGGACAGAGCGCTCGCGCGCGGCGGGCGCACGGTCGAGGCGAGCGCCTTGCGAAGCGCATCCTGCTCGACGCCGGGCGCGGTCTGAATCTGCTCTGTCGGCTGCGTGCTCACCGGCGACCCTCGTCTCCGTCGCGCCCGACGCCAACCGGCAAGTTCGCTTGCGAACTTGCCGCATCGATGTCGGAGTCTTCCGCGGGGCGGCCGGTGAGCGCCAGGAAGACCTCGTCGAGGCTCGGCTGGCCGAGCGAGAAGTTGGCCACCCCGATCCCGGCGCGGGTCAGCTCGCCGACGGCCTCGGCGGCGCGATCGGGATCGGCGCACGAGGTCGAAACCGAGGTGGGGTCCGACTCCAGATGGCACTCGGCGCCGAGCACCCGCGACAGGATCCCGGCGGCCTCGTCGCGCTGCTCGGAGTCGAGCAGGCGGATGTGCAGCTTGCTGCCCCCGACCGAGACCTTGAGCTGCGCGGGCGTCCCCTCGGCGATCACCTTGCCGTGGTCGATCACGGCGATCCCGTCGGCGAGCTGATCGGCCTCGTCGAGGTATTGCGTGCAGAGCAGGATCGTCGTCCCCTGGGCCGCGAACTGGCGGATGATGTCCCACACCTGGTTCCGCGACCGCGGGTCGAGCCCGGTGGTCGGCTCGTCGAGGAACATCAGCTCGGGGGTGACGACAATGCTCGCCGCGATGTCGAGCCGCCGCCGCATCCCGCCGGAGAAGTTCTTGACCAGCCGGCCGGATGCTTCGGCGAGGCCGAACGCGTCGAGCAGCTCGTCGGCGCGCTCCTTCGCAGCGGCGCGCTTCAGCCCCAGCAGGCGGCCGATCAGGATCAGGTTCTCGCGCCCGGTGAGGTCCTCGTCGACCGAGGCGAGCTGGCCGGTGAGGCTGACCCGGGCCCTGACGTCGTCGGCCTCGGCGACGATGTCGCGGCCGAGCACGCGCGCCTCGCCGCCGTCCGGCCGCAGCAGCGTCGCCAGCATCCGGATCGTCGTCGTCTTGCCGGCGCCGTTCGGCCCCAGCATCCCGTACACGCTCCCGCGGCTAACCGCGAGGTCGACGCCTGACACCGCCTGGGTGTCGCCGAACGACTTCTCGAGCCCGCTTGCTTCGATCGCCAGAGTCGACTCCATGCGCCTTCCACGTATAGACCGCGGGCCGCTCGAGAACTCATCGCGACAGCAACGACCCGCACCTACACCGTAGCGACCTGCGTCTGGAACTAGCCGGCGGCGCCGCGCGCCGACGCGTGCGCCGCGGCCTCGAGCTCGTCGTCGAGCGGCTCGAGGTCGGGCTCCGAGCCGCTGCGGCGCGCGAGCGCGAGCTGGATCAGGCGGTCGGCCAGCCACGCGTTCTTCGGCAGAAGCGGCCCGTGGAGGTACGTCCCGAGCATGTTCGCTCGGTGGACGCCCTCGTAGTCGTCCTTGCCGTTGTTCCCGTGGCCACTGAGGACCCGGCCGAGCGGCTCCGCCGACTCGCCGAGGTAGGTGCGGCCGCCGTGGTTCTCGAACCCGGCCACGACCCGGGGGCCGGCGCCGAGGTCGACCTCGATCGTCACGTTGCCGATCAGCCGCGGCCCGGGCTCGCGGACGGTCTCGAGGTCGGCCAGCCCGAGGCCGGCGATGCGGTTGTCGCCGAGCTGGTAGCCGTAGCCGAGCAGCTGGTAGCCGCCGCACACGGCGAGCACGACCGCAGCGTCGTCGACCGCGGCCGCGAGCGAGTCGCGCTTCGTCTCGACCATGTCGGCGGCGACCTGGACCTGGTCGCGGTCCTGGCCGCCGCCGATGTAGATCAGGTCGTGCTCGGCGGGGTCGAAGCGGTCGCCGGGGCCCGAGGCGGAGTACGAGAACCCGATTCCGCGCCACTCGCAGCGGCGGCGCAGGAAGATGATGTTGCCGCGGTCGGCGTAGATGTTCATCTGGTCCGGGTACAGCGCCAGCAGCCGGAGCTCCATCACACGGCCTCCATGACCAGAACGGTGGACCCGACGTGCGAGTGGGTGGCGACGACGTCGCGGGTGCCCAGGGCTCGGAGCCCGGCGTTCCGGCCCTCGGCCTCGAGCCCGGCGGCCGACAGGGAGGAGAGGTGGGTTATGTCGACCTGCTCGGAGATCTCGCCGTCGGGGGAGATCGCCTGCCGCAGGCGCTCGATCGCCACCCGGTCGCCATCGCGGCGGACGGAGCACGGGAGGCTTGAGAAGACCCATCCGTCGTGCTCGCGGACGTCGGGGAGCGGCGCGGCGTCGGCGGCCGAATCGCCGGCGGGGATGTGGCGGTCCTCGACAAGCGCGGCGGCGAAGGTGCCGCCGGGAGCGAGGTGGGCCGCGACGCGCAGGAGCGCCGCGCGGCGGGCAGCCGCATCGGGCAGCAGCTGGATCATCTGCATCGGCGCGATCGCGAGAGGGAACGCGCGCCCGAGGTCGAGCTCGGTGATGTTGGCGCGTTTCGCCCGCGCGGGGAGGTCCTCCGCCTCGGCTCGGGCGTTGAGCTCCGCGACCAGCGCGGCTTCGGTGTCGACGCCGACCACGTGGTGGCTGCCGCGCGCGAGGTGCAGCGCCACACGGCCCGTGCCGCACCCGAGCTCGAGCACCGGGCCGCCCGCCTCGCCCGCGAGCTCCTCCCACAACGCGAGGTCGGCGGCGTACCCCGCGCACTCGACGTCGTGCCACCGCACGGTGTCAGACGCGGTCGTCATTGCGGCGACTGCCCCGACTGCCAGTAGGGGGGCGCCAGGCCGCGCGCGGCGAGCAGCTTGCGCAGCTCCAGCAGCGCGGTATAGGTGGGAAGCGCGAACAGCCGCCCCCGGGAGCGCGCGAGGGCGCGCTCGAGCGAGCCGCCGATGTCGGGGTCGACCTCGATCGCGTCGGTAGGCCAGCCGGCGTACTTGAGCCGCACCGCCAGCTCCGGCGCGCGGGTGCCGGCGCATACGACCGAGCGAACGGAGCCGTCGAGGAGCTCGAAGTCCGCGTCCCAGATCCACGACACGTCGCGCCCGTCGGCGATCCGGTCGTTGAGCGCCAGCCACAGGTCGAGGCCGGCCTCGTCGCTCTCGAGCCGCAGCGTCCGCAGCACCTCGTTGGCGCCGGCGGGGTTCTTGATCAGCAGGATCGACACCGGGACGCCGGCGACGTCGATTGTCTCCACGCGGCCGAACACCGACTTCATCGCCTCGAGCCCCCGGCCAACGGTCTCGATGTCGACCCCGAGACGCAGCGTCGCGGCGACGGCGGCGATCGCGTTGTAGACGTTGTAGAGGCCGGGGAGGGGGAGGTGGAAGCGCAGCTCGCCCGCCGGCGTCCGGGCTCGCACCGCGGAGCCGCTCATTCCCTCGAGCGAGACCGAGGTCGCCGCGACGTCGGGCCGCGGCCGGTCCGCGTCGCAGTTCGGGCACGAGTAGTGGCCGAGGTGGCCGATGAAGGCGCGCTCGTAGGCGTACGCGGCGCCGCAGCGGCGGCAGTGCTTGGCGTCGTGCGCGTGCTCGAGGCCCGGCAGCGCCTGCGAGGCGGCGTCGATGCCGAAGTAGGTGACGCCGGGCCGCCGCTCGCCGGCGCGGTCCCGGCCCAGGTCGGCGACGAGCGGGTCGTCGGCGTTGAGGACGAAGTCGGTCGCGCCGGCGCGCGACTCGACGACCGCCGCCCAGTCGTCGGCGAGCCGCTCGAGCTCGCCGTAGCGGTCGAGCTGGTCGCGGAACAGGTTCGCGAGCACGATCAGGCGCGGCTCGAGCTCCGCCGCGACGGCCGGCAGCCACGCCTCGTCGACCTCGAACAGGCCCTCGGTCCCGTGCTGCTCGAGCAGCGCCGTGGCGACGCCCCAGCTCATGTTCGAGCCGGCCCGGTTGTGGACCGGCGCGCGACCGTCGGCGCGCAGGATCGTGGCGATCATCCCCGCGGTCGTCGTCTTCCCGTTCGTCGCGCTGACGATCGTCGAGCCGTCGACGAGCGACGCCGACAGCCGCCCCAGCGCGTCCGGCGCGAGTCGCAGCAGCAGTCGCCCCGGCAGCGTCGTGCCGCCCCCGCGGCCGCTGCGACGGCTGATCGCGCCGGCCGCCCGCGCGAGGGCGACCTTGGGGCCGAACAGCCCGCTCACCCGGCGGGTTGCGGGGCGAGGACGCCCAGCGCCCGATGCAGCACGCGCAACTTCACCGGCAGGTCGGCGAGATGGTCGCCGTCCGCGTACACGGCGAACTCCCGGTCTGCGGCGATCTCGACCTCGGCGCCGCGCAGGACGGTCACCTCCTCGTTGTCGGTGTGGGCGCCCTTGAACACCTTGGGCAGGTTAGCCAGGAACTTCAGCTTCCCCACGTCGCCGGTCATCACGACGTCGAGCTTTCCGTCGTCCAACTGGGCATCGGGCGCCAGGAACATCCCACCGCCGTACGCCTTGTTGTTCGCCGCCGCGACGGTGTAGCCGCTGAGCTCGTGCACCTGCCCGTCGATCGTGACCGTGAACCGGGCGGGGCGCCACGCGGCCAGGGCGCGCAGGGCCGCGTACGCGTACACGAGGTTGCCGCTGATCAGCTCCGCCTCGTTTGCGATCCGGTTCGCCTCCGAGTCGAAGCCGCAGCTCGCGATCCCGAGGAAGCGGTGCCCGTCGACCTCCCCGACGTCGATCCGCCGCACGGCGCCCGCGGCGATCACCGCGACGGCGCCGGCCGCGTCGGTCGGGATCCCGAGCACCCGCGCGAGGTCGTTGCCGCGCCCGCCGGGGACGATCCCGAGCGGCGTGTCGCCGCCCGCGAGCACGCCGCCTACCTGCCCCACGAGGCCGTCGCCGCTCATCACGACCGGCATCTCGCCGCGGCCCGCCGCCTCGCGCGCCTCGTGCAGCGCGTGCTCGAGCGCCTCGGTCGTCACCGTGCGGTGTGAGAGCCCGCGGTTGGCGAACGCGCGCTCGACGTCGGGCAACAGCTTCGCGGTGCGGCCGCCGCCCGCGGCCGGGTTGACGAGCAGTAGGTGGCGTCGGTCCTCGGAGATGGGCAGAATCTAACCGTGGCGACGGAGACGCCCGAGACACGGTACGCGCGGAGCGGGGAGTTCAGCATCGCCTACCAGGTGGTGGGGGAGGGGGATCTCGACCTCGTCTACGTCCCCGGCCTAGCCTCGCACCTGGAGCTGTTCTGGGAGGAGCCGGCCTACTCGCGCTTCCTGCACCGGCTCGCCGCGTTCAGCCGCCTGATCCTGATGGACCGCCTCGGGACCGGCCTCTCGGACCGGCTGCCTCTGGGCCAGGCTTCGACATTCGAGCAGCGCATGGACGACATCCGCGCCGTCATGGATGCGGTCGGATCGGAGCGAGCCGCGTTGCTGGGCTGGTCGGAGGGCACGGCGCTGTGCGCGACGTTCGCGGCCACCTATCCGCAGCGCACGGCGGCACTCGTGATGTACGGGGGAATGCCGCGCCTCATCAGGGCCGAGGATTACCCGTGGGGCATGCCGATCGATGAGATGGACGCGTGGCTCGAGGTGATGCCCGCCAAGTGGGGGCAGGACGAGGAGCTGCTGCGGCTGTGGGCGCCGACCGTCGCCGATGAGCCGGGGCCGCGGCGGTGGTTCGCGCGCTTCGGCCGCCAAGCCGTCAGTCCCGGCGGCGCCGTCGCTTTGTTCAACATGGTGCGCGAGCTCGATGTGCGCCACGTCCTGCCGGCGATCCGGGTGCCGACCCTGCTCGTGCACCGGACCGACGACGACCTCATCCGCGTCGACCACAGCCGCTACATGGCAGAACAGATCCCGGGCGCGAAGCTCGTCGAGCTCCCCGGCGAGGACCACCTGTGGTGGTTCGGAGACCAGGACGCGATCGTCGACGAAGCGCAGGAGTTCCTCACCGGCGCCCGCGCGATCCGCGAGCCCGAGCGGGTTTTGGCGACCGTCATGTTCAC
>DATAFB010000031.1:0-4445 GCA_036257695.1 Solirubrobacterales bacterium
CCGGATCGGCGCGCAAGAACTACCTGATGGGGTTCGGCCGCGGCTACGTACTGCGCAAGTGGGGGGTGATGCGAAGCCCCGGCCGCGCCGCCGCGGTGCTCGCCCGCGACGTCGTGCTGTGCGCGGGCCAGCTCGTCCACGACCGCAACGCGGCGGGCGTCCAAGGGCGCGTGCGCGGGTTCCGCGCCGCCGCCCCCGCCGAGCGCTACCCGTCGGAGCTCGGTCTCGGCCGCCGGTCGCGCGGCGGCCTGATCTCCACCCTGCGCCGGCACGGGAGGCGGCGAGCGAGGCTGCGGCGGGCCTCTCGCGCGCGGGCCGGGTGAGCGCGCCGCCGCGCACGCTCGCGGTGCTCCACCTCGCGGAGCCGAGCGGGCCGTCGACGGACTTGGCCGCCCACCTCGGGCCGTTCGCAGAGCGCGACGCGCTCGAGGTCGTGGTCCCGGGGCCGGGGCGGGTTGCGGACTCGTTTCGGCGCCTCGCCCCGGTCGCCGAGCTCCCGTACTCGGCGCTGACTACGCCGCGGGGGCCGGCGTCGCTGGCTCGCACCGCGCGGCGGTTGCGAAATGAGGTCGGGGCCTTCCGCGCCCATCTCCGCGCCACTCGGCCGCAGGTCGTCGCCGTCGCCACAACGGCGCTCCCGGCGGTGCCGATCGCGGCCCGGCTCGAGGGCGTGCCGGCGCTCGTCTACGCCGCCGAGGTGCTGACCGGCGCGGCCTCGGAACGCTCGTTTCCCGCGGCCGCGGCGGGGCGGCTCCTGCTGTCGGTCAACAGGCGCCTCGCGACGAAGGTCGTCGCGTGCTCGGAGGTCGTGGCGCGCCAGTTCGGCTCGGGCATCGACGCCGAGACGATCTACCCGCCGATCGAGGACTCCTACTCCGGCGGGGACGGCGCCGGGTTTCGCGCCGCCCACGGCATCGGCGCCGAGCAGCCGTGCGTGGTCATCGTCGGGAACGTCACCCGGGGTCGCGGGCAGGACCTCGCGATCCGGGCGCTGGTCCGCATCCGCGAGTCGATCCCCTCGGCGTGCTGCGCGATCGTCGGGAGCCCGTTCCCGCGCCCTCGGGACGTCGAGTACGCGGACGAGCTGCGGCGGCTCGCCGCCGGCGCCGGAGTTGCCGACGCGGTCGTGTTCGCGGGCTTCTGCGACCGGATCGCCGACGCCTACGCGGCCGCCGACGTCGTCGTCAACCCGGCCCGCTTCCCGGAGCCCTTCGGGCGCGTCGCTTGCGAGGCCCTGGTCGCGGGCCGCCCGGTCGTCGCGGCGCGGGTCGGCGCGATCCCCGAGGTCCTGCGCGACGGTGAGACGGCGCTGCTGGCGCCGCCCGAGGACGCCGGCGCGCTCGCGGCGGCCGTCGTGCGGCTGCTCGCCGACCCGCAGCGCGCGGCGCGGATCGCGGCCGAGGGAAGGCGGGACGTCCTCGATCGCTTCGCCGCCGAGCGCAGCGGCGCGGCGTTTCGGCGCGCGGTCGAGCTCGCCGCGACCCGCCCCTAACAAGGCGCGCGATTTGCAAGCAAATCGCGCGGTCACCGGCGGGTCGCGGTCACCGCCGTGCTCTGCGCGCCGCGCGCAGCGTCGCGGCCTCGCGGTCCGCGTCGTGTCCCAGCGCGCGCTTCGCCGCCACTCGGAGCCTCAGGTTCGTCCGCTGCGCCAGCCACGCCGCCGTCTCACGACGGCGTCCGTAGGCACGGGCCAGCACCGCGCGGCGATTCGCCGCCAGCCGATACTCGCGGTCGTCGGCGTCGAGGGCCGCGGCCGACGCGCCGCCGCGGTGTACGACCGTGGCCACGTCGGGGCAGAACCACGACTCGACGCCGGCGCGGGCCGCACGTAGCCCGAGGTCGATGTCCTCCCCGTACAGGTGGATCGCCGGGTCGAAGGGACCGAGATCGCGCAGCAGGGTGCGTGGCGCCGCGACGCACGCCCCGGTCAGCCACGCGACCCGCGTCGCGGTCTCGAGCCGCCACGGCTCCGTCCTCGCCCGCACCGGCCGGGGCTGCAGCGCGCCCGGGATCACCGCGCCGATCCACGGCCACACCCCGACCGGGGGACCGCTCGCGGACGGCTGAGGTGACCGGTCCGGGTTGAGCAGCCGCGGCCCCGCCAGGACGACCCTGGCAAGCGCGACCTCGATCAGTCGCTCGAGGCTCGAGTCGACGAGCTCGGCGTCGGGGTTGAGCACCACGACGCCGTCGTGCCGCGCCGCCTCGGTGCCTGCGTTCGCCGCCGTCCCGAATCCCGCATTGCGGTCGAACGCGATGAACCGGCCCTCTCCCTTCCACGTGTCTGCAGCGCCGGCGGGATCGTCGCTCGACGCATTGTCGACTACGACGAGCTCGTGGTCTCCGTCGAGGTGGCGGTTCATCGACCCGACGAGGTTCGCGAGCTCACCCGCGCTCTGCCACGTGACGACGACTATCGAGAATGGGGCCATTCGCGGGGCAGGCTGGCGTCCTTGTGCAGCTTCGCGGGCGGCCGGCGCCGGCGCCACGTCAGTAGCGTGATCATCCGCCGCCACGCGAGCCCGTGCAGGAACAGCCGCTCCTCGCCGCCGGTCTCGTTCAGCCCCGCCAGCCGCCGTAGCCGGCGCAACCACAGCCAGGTGAAGCCGAGCGGGCTCCGGTCGATTGCCTCGAACCGGCGCAGCGCCCGGCGCTTACGGCCTCGCAGCCCGTCGCCGCAGCGAAGCTCCAGGACCTGCGCCAGCAGCAGCACGCGACACACCCCGTAGAAGTACTTCCAGCACCAGCCCGCGAACGCCCCACGCCAGTCATCGCGCAGCATCCGTGCCCGTTCCGCGGTCCTGCGCCGCCCCCGCAACGGGTTCGCCGCCGCGTGGCCGAGGACCGCCTCGCCGTGCTGCACGTAGTCGTACAGCGCCCGGTCGACGTAGCTCACCCGGCCGCCAGCCACCGCCACGAGCGCGATCCAGTGGTCGTGCCACTGGGTCCCGAGCTGGGGCGGGAACGGGAGCACGCGGTCGAGCAGCGAGCGGCGAAATAGCGACGCCGCCCCGACGATCGAGTTGGCGATCAGCAGCGACGCCAGGTTAGAGTGGTTGGTGCGCCGTCGGCTCCAGTACGTGTCGGAGAGCGGAATCCCGTCGGCGTCAACGACGCGCGCGTCGCTGTACGCAAGCTGCGCGTCACCGAGCGCGCGAACCAGCGTCTCGAGCTTGTCGGGATGCCAGCAGTCGTCCTGGTCGGCGAGCGCGACGAACGCCGCGCCGGACGGCGCCATCGTCAGCGCGCGCTCGAAGTTTCGGTAGAAGCCGAGGCGCCCCGGCGCGCGCGAGACGCGGAACCGGGGGTCCTCGCCGACAAGGCTCTCGATCTCGGCGAACCGATCGGGGTCGGAGTGGTCGTCGCTGATCACGCATACCCACTCCGGGTGCGTCTGAGCGCGAATCGACTCGACCTGGCGCCGCAGCAGCTCGCGCGGGGGGTTGTAAGTCGCCATGCAAATCGCGACCTCCTCTCCCGCGGGGCGGCCGTCTTCGCTGCCGGCGGCATCGCCCTCCGCTGCGCCCGGGTCCAGCTCGACCGTACCCACGTCGGCGACGACCTCGCGGCCGTCGTCGAGTGTCGCCGCGACGCCGAGCACGACCGCCCGTCGCGACGGCTCGGACGCCAGCGGCACTATGCCCCAGAAGGCGCTCCTGTACGCGGCGGGATCGCGGCGGTAGAGGTCGAGGCGGGGCATCCCGTGGGCCATCGGCTCGATCGACCGCCCGTCAGCGAGGATCCTCAGTCCGGTGACCCGGCGGCGGCGGTGGAAGCACGACCCGTAGACGAACACCGCGCTGCCCCGGCCGACCGCCACCCGGCGAGGCAGCTCCAGCTCCAGCCGCGCCACCAGCTCGTCGTCCCGTCTCGGCGGCACCGCCGCCCCTTCTCTGGTCGCCAGCGCCTCCACTTGGTCAACCTCGGTCTCGCCGCACGCCGCGGTGCGGAACGCGACAATGCTAGCTGCCAATGGCTACTGCAATCGTGACCGGCTCTGGCGGGCTGATCGGCTCCGAGGCCGTGCGGCGGCTGATCGAGTCCGGATACGACGTGATTGGGCTCGAGAACGACATGCGCGCCTCGTTCTTCGGCGCCGACGCGTCGACCGCGCACGTCACGGCCGCGCTCGTCGACCGCTATCCCGAGTTCCGCTCGCTGGAGCTCGATATCCGGGATAGCGACGGAATCGAGGCGCTGTGGGCTAGGCACGGCCCCGAGCTCGAGCTCGTCATCCATGCGGCCGCGCAGCCCTCCCACGACTGGGCCGCCCGGGATCCGCAGACCGATTTCTCGATCAACGCCAACGGCACTCTGAACCTGATCGAAGCCACCCGCCGTCACGCCGCCGACGCCACGTTCGTGTTCCTGTCCACGAACAAGGTCTACGGCGACCGGCCCAACTCGCTCCCGCTCGAGGAGCACGAGACACGGCTCGAGCTTCC
>DATAFB010000045.1:0-14502 GCA_036257695.1 Solirubrobacterales bacterium
CCACGCCGCCCGAGGACCCGCCTCCGAGCAGCGACGCGAGCTTCGCCCCGAACAGCTCCTTGAGCGCGACCAGCGGCCCAACGGGGAACAGCGCGGCGAGCGCGCGGCTGTTGGATCGGAGCTGAGAGCGGAAGTCGGAGCAGCCGTCGCACGAACGCAGGTGCTGGCGCACAGGGCCGGAGACCTTGCGCAGGCCCTCGGCCGCCTCCGCGAGCTCGAGCTGGACCTCGCCGCAGGTCAGCATGCGCGCCTGGCTCGACTCCGCGAGCGTGATCCGGGCGCGGACGAGCAGCGACTTGACGCTCGGCACGGTGGTGTCCATCGCCTGGGCGATCTCCTCGTAGGACATCGCGTCGACCTCGCGCAGGAGCAGGGCCGTGCGCTGCGTCTCGGGCAGCGTCTGCACGTCGGACAGCAGGCGCCGAAACTCCTCTCGGTTCTGGACCCGCTCGGCGGTGGAGGCGCCGTTCTCGTGCGGGTGGACGTCCATCGAGTCCTGGCCCTCGGGAACCGGCTTGCGGAGGTGGTTGAGGCAGCGGTTGCGGGCGATGCGGTAGAGCCACGGGCGGACGTTGAGGGCGCGGTCGTCGCCGAGGATCGCGTTGTGGGCGGCGACGAAGACCTCCTGGAGCACGTCCTCGGCGTCTTCCCTCGACCCGACCATGTGCTGGCAGAACGCGAGCAGGCGCGCGTTGTAGCGCTCGAACAGGACCTCGAACGCCCGCTCGTGCCCGCCTCGCATCAGCGCGATCAGGCGATCGTCCTTCTGCAGGCGCAGCAGCCGCGCGGGCCTCGTTAGGAGGCCGCGTCTGCTTGCGTGTGTGAGTGCCGAGGCTTCCAAGGGATGCGATGCGCTCCAGGAATGCGCCTTACTCGTGCCTCCTCGCCTGTTGAAACACGGTAACAGCGCCCGTGTTTCGGGGGCCGATATTGGTATCGGCCGTTCCTCTACCGGACATAAAGCGCCAAGTTCGCAAGCGAACTTGGCGGTGGTCGTCACTTCGTGGGTTGTGAGGTGCCGGGGGAGGGATTCGAACCCTCACGCCCTTGCGGGCCACCGGGTTTAAGCCGGCGAGTGTCTACCAGTTCCACCACCCCGGCACGCAGTGGGAGGATTATCGCGGCGACAAGCGTCGAGTGATCCATTAGGTAGCCCATGGCCTACCTGAGGGAGCACTCGGCACCGGTAGGGCCTAGAGCTTCGTCCAGACGGTCTTCAGCTCGAGGTAGGCGTCGAGGTTGACGTGCCCCTTCTCGCGCCCGATCCCCGATGCCTTGAAGCCCCCGAACGGGGCCGCCGGGTCACCTCCGCCCCAGGTGTTGATGTAGACGTTGCCTGCCTCTAGCAGGGCGGCGAGGCGGTGCGCCTTGGAGATGTCGCGCGTCCACACGCCGGCGGCGAGCCCGTACTCGGTGTCGTTGGCGCGCCGGGCGACCTCCTCGAGGTCGTCGTAGGGCATCGCGACCAGCACCGGGCCGAAGATCTCCTCGCGGGCGATCGCCATCTCGTCGGACACGCCCGCGAACAGGGTCGGCTCGACGAAGTAGCCACCGTTCCCGTCGACCCTCGAGCCGCCGGTCACGACCTCGGCGCCGGCGTCGCGACCCGACTCGATGTAGCCGAGGACGCGTTCGAGCTGCTCATCCGACACCACCGGGCCGAGCTCGGTCCCCTCCTCGAGGCCGGGGCCGACCTTGGCGCGCTTGGCGGCATCCGACAGGCCCGTGACCACCTCGTCGAACTGGTCGCTGTGGACGAACAGTCGCGAGCCCGCGTTGCACGCCTGCCCCGTGTTGAAGTAGATCGCCTCGTAGGCGCCGGCGATCGCCCGCTCTAGGTCGGCGTCGGGGAGGATGACGTTCGGCGACTTTCCGCCGAGCTCCAGCGTCACCCGCTTCAGTGTGCGCCCGCACTTGGCGCCGATCTCGCGCCCGACCTCGGTCGAGCCCGTGAACGCGATCTTGTCGACGCCGGGATGGTCGACGATCGCGGCCCCGGTCTCGCCGTCGCCGGCGAGGATGTTGACGACCCCCGCCGGGATGCCGGCGTCGTTGACGAGCGCGCCGAGCCGCAGCGCCGTCAGCGGCGTCTGCTCGGCTGGCTTCAGGACCGCCGTGCACCCGGCGGCGAGCGCCGGCGCGAGCTTCCACGCCGCCATCAGCAGCGGGAAGTTCCATGGGATCAACTGGCCGCACACACCGACCGGCTCCTTGCGCGTGTAGCAGAGGACGTCCGGGGTCGAGACCGGGATGGTCTCGCCCTCGATCTTCGTCGGCCAGCCGGCGTAGTAGCGCAGGTGGTTGACAGCTGCGGCGACGTCGCCCTTCGCGTACGGGAGCGGCTTCCCGTTGTCGAGCGACTCGAGCTCGGCGAGCTCGGGCAGGCTCGCCTTGATCAGCTCCGCGAGCGAGTACATCATCCCCGCCCGCTTCGACGGGCTCATGCGCGCCCACGGCTCGGCGGCCTCGCGCGCCGCCCGCACCGCCCGGCCGACATCCTCGGCGCCTCCCTGGGCCACCTCGCATATCGGCTCGCCGGTGGCGGGGTCGATCGTCTCGAATTTTCGCCCGTCGGCCGACGGCGAGTGCTCGCCGCCGATCCAGTGGCCGAGCGGCGCGGCGGAGAGGAACTCCCGGGCCGGCTCCGACAGCGACTTTGCCGTCGCGGTTGCCATGCCCGGATCCTACGGAACGGGTGGCGGCTCGGGCGCCTCCTGCGGCTCGCACTCCGGCTCGGTCGCCGGGCCGGCCTCGCCCTCCGGGGCCGGCGCCGGCGCCGACTCGGCGGCGCACGCCGTGACGGTGACCACGTACTCGCCGTTGCCCGAGAACGGGATCGACGCGCTCGTCCCGGGGCCCCCGCCGCCGGCGATCGTCCCGAGCTCGAGCACGCTCCCGTTGGGCGCCGTCACCGACGCGGTGTAGTACTCGGCGTCGGGGATGGGGCTGAAACGCGACGTCGATCCGGCAGCTGATCGCCGCGTCGGCGACTCCGCAGCCGCCGAGCGCGCCCGCACATCGAGCGACGCGGCGCCCTCGCCGCGGTGGAGCGCGAGCGCTGGCAGGGGCACCGCCAGCGCCACCGCCGCGTACAGGAGTGCGCGCTTACGGTCATCGTCCCGACACTATTCTCGGCTCGGAAGGAAGGAACCCTGAACCATTGAGACACCCTCGCGTGCAATCGGGGATGCGCCGGGCTCGAGCGCGGTCGAGAGGAAGTAGCGGTACGCGCCCGCGGCGCGCAGCGTAACCTCGTACCGGCGCTCGCCGGGTGCGCCGGCGGTGAGCCGCACGACCGTCTGCTCGGCGGCGGGCCCGGGGGAGCGCTCGGCCACCTCGGCGCTCCCGGCGAGGTCGCGGAGCCGCGCGAGCGAGCGGCGCTCGAACGCCGCGAAGCCGAGCCCGGGGCTGCGCTCGATCCACAGCGTCGCCTCCCCGGCCCCGTCCGAGGACTCGGCGGCGAAGCTCGCTCCCGCGGGTGGGTCGACCTGGCGCCACTCCGGCGGAAGCGCGAGCGTGTAGGTGGGCTCGGTGACGACGCGTGCCTCGTCGGTGCCTGTTGGCTCATCGGGTGTGACCGGCTGGGTCGTGGTCGCGTTGTCGGTGACGTCGCGAACGACCAGCAGGGTCGCGACCACGGCGAGCGCCGCGATCGGGATCGTGATCACCCGCCACACCTTTCCCGGCGGGCGCGCCAGCCAGCTCGGCCGCCGTGGCGCCGCCGCGACCGCCTCGCCCCCGGCGTCCTCGGCGCGCTCCGGGTCGAAGGTCCGCCCGCACCCCGCGCACACGACGCGCCGCACCACCCTCGCGGGAAGCCGCTCCGGCAGCCGCACGCGCGTCTCGGCGCCGCAAGCGTCGTGCGCGCAGCGCACGACGCGCACCCGCTCTCCCGCGGGGGGCTCCGGGAAGCCCCCGTTACCCACCGGCGCCACCCCGCTTGACCCGCTTGCCGTCACTCCATGATCGTGGCGGCGACGAGGACCGCCCGGTGCGGGACAATCTGTGCGATGTCGCTGCGAATACTCACCTGGTTGTACCGAAAGCTGGGGAGCTTCTATCCGGCGGCGTTCATGACGGTCGAGCTCCAGTCCGCGTTCGTCGTCACCGCGGGGACCGTCGCCCTGCTGAGCCTCTACTACGACGCCAGCGCCGACGAGTTCTTCCAGGTCCTCGCCGTGGCCCTGGCCCTGACCGCGTTCGCGGTCGGCTACACGATGGTGCGAACATACCGCCGCCTGCGGCCGGTCCAGCGCTGGATCGCCGGCGCCCGCGGCCCCGGCGATACCGCCCGTGCGTGGAGCGCCGCGGTCGGGCTGCCGTTCGACCTCCTGCGGCGCGATCTCCCGTGGGCGCTGGGGCTGACCGTGATCCCGGCCTGCGCCGCGGCCGTCGCGCTGCTGTCGCTCCCCTGGACCAGCTTCTTCCCGTTCCTGATCGGGGCCGGCGTCGCGGTCGGGTACGCGACGATCCTCCACTACCTCGCGATCGAGGCGGGGATGCGCCCCGTCCTCGTCGACCTCAACCGCGAGGTCACCCCGCGGGAGTCGAAGCCCGAGACGCTGCCGCTGCGGGTGCGTCTGATGGCGGCGCTGCCGCTGATCAACATCATCACCGGCCTCGTGGTCGTCGCCCTGACCTCGGACGGTGGGGAGGCCGCGCAGATCGGCGTCGACGTACTGGTCGCGGTCGCGGTCGCGGCGATGATCTCGCTCGAGCTCACGATCCTGCTCTCGAAGTCGATCCTGCGCCCGATCGCGGACCTGCAGCGGGCGACGGAGGCCGTGCGGGAGGGTCGCTACGACGTCACCGTGCCGGTGATCTCTGGCGACGAGCTCGGCGAGCTGGCGGCGTCGTTCAACCAGATGCTCGCCGGGCTGCGCGAGCGGGAGCGCCTGCGGGAGGCGTTCGGCACCTACCTCGACAAGGACGTCGCCGAGTACATCCTCAGCGAGCGCTTCGTCAAGGAGGGGATCGAGCTCGAGGTCTCGATCCTATTCTGCGACGTCAAGGACTTCACCCGCTTCGCCGCGAACGCGACCGCGACCGAGGTCGTCACGCGGCTCAACGAGCTGTTCGAGACGGTCGTCCCGGTCGTCGCCCGCCACGGCGGCCACGTCGACAAGTTCGAGGGCGATGGCCTGCTGGCCGTGTTCGGGGCGCCGGAGCCGTATGAGGACCACGCCGACCGCGCCGTGCGCGCCGCGATCGAGATGGCGGCCCGCGTCAATCACGGCGACGGGGAAAGGTTCCGGATCGGCGTCGGGGTGAACACCGGCCGCGTGGTCGCCGGGAGCATCGGCGGTGCCGGGAGGCTCAACTTCAGCGTCATCGGCGATCCCGTCAACGTCGCCGCGCGGACCGAGCACGCGACTCGCAAGATCGGGGACGACGTGCTGATCACGGCCGCGACCGCGGAGCGGCTGCGGGATCCGATCCCGCTCGAGGAGCGCCCCGGGATCGTCCTCAAGGGCCTCGACGAGCCAGTGACGCTGTACGCACCGCAGGTGCCGGACGTCGCCGAGCTCGCCCCCGGCGCCGGCCACGCCGAGACGATCGGGGCTCGCCTGCCGGGCGAGCTCGGGGCGCGCCCCGACCGCACCAGCACGCTGCCCGGGAGGTAGGCGCTTTATGCTGGCGCCGAGCAGAGCGGACGAAGTCCGCGAATGCGAGGCGAGGGACAGGTAGGTGTACTGATTCATGGCTACGGAGCAGGCGACGGGCGCGGGCGCCCGCGAGGACACGGGCGCGGTCCACGGGGGGCGGCTCGTGGCGCGCACGCTCGCGTCGCGCGGGGTGAGCAAGCTGTTCACGCTCTCGGGCGGCCACCTGTTCTCGATCTACGACGGGTGCAGGGACGAGGGCATCGACGTCGTCGACACCCGTCACGAGCAGGCGGCGGCGTGGGCGGCCGAGGGGTGGGCGAAGGCGACCCGCACCGTCGGCGTCTGCGGGCTGACCGCCGGCCCCGGGGTCACGAACGGCATGAGCCCGATCGCGGGCGCGCAGCAGAACGGCTCGCCGCTAGTCGTCCTCGGCGGGCGCGCGCCGGAGATGCGGTGGGGGTCGGGCAGCCTGCAGGAGGTCGATCACGTCCCGTTCGTCGCCCCGCTGACGAAGTCGGCCGAGACGGTCAAGGAGACCGCCGCGATCCCCGCCGTCACCGCCCGCGCGCTCGACGCGGCGATCGAGCTACCGAGCGGGCCGACGTTCGTTGACTACCCGCTCGACGTCGTGTTCCAGGAGGCGGACGCGGAGATCCCGGAGCCGGCCGCCGCCGGGGCGCGGGCGCCCGCGGACGGCGCCGACGAGGCCGCCGAGATCCTTGCCGCGGCCGAGCGGCCGGTGATCATGGCGGGCACGAACCTGTACTGGGCGCACGGCGAGGACGCGCTGCGCGAGCTCGCCGAGGCGGTCGGCATCCCGGTGTTCCTGAACGGGATGGGACGCGGCTGCCTGCCCGCCGACCACGAGCTCGCTTTCAGCCGCGCCCGCGGCAGGGGCCTCAAGGAGGCCGACGTGGCGCTGGTCGTCGGCGTGCCGCTCGACTTCCGGCTCGGGTTCGGAGGCTCGTTCGGCGACGAGACTCGCCTGATCCAGCTCGACTCAGCGCCGAGCCGGCTCGAGGCGACGCGCAAGCCCGAGGTGGCGCTCGTCGGCGACATCGCCGCCACGCTCGCCGCGATCCGGAAGGGGGCGGTGGCGGGCGGCCCGAGCGCCGACCGAACCGCCGACTGGGTCGCCCGCCTGCGCGCGACCGAGGCCGAGAAGCGCGCCGCGGAGCAGGGCGAGTTCGACGACGAGCGCGCGCCGCTGCACCCGCTGCGGGTGTACCGGGAGCTGCGCGAGGTCCTCGACCGCGACGCGATCGTGATCGGCGACGGGGGGGACTTCGTCTCCTACGCCGGCCGCGTGATCGAGACCTACGAGCCCGGGTGCTGGATGGACCCCGGCCCGTACGGCTGCCTCGGGGCCGGGCCGGGCCAGGCGATCGGGGCCAAGGTCGCGCACCCGGAGCGCCAGGTCTGCCTGCTTCTCGGAGACGGCGCGTTCGGGTTCTCGGGGCTCGAGTTCGACACCATGGTCCGCCACGGCCTTCCCGTCGTCGGCGTGATGGGGAACAACGGGATCTGGGCGCTCGAGAAGCACCCGATGGAGTTCCTGTACGGCTACTCGATCGCCGCCGAGCTGCGCCAGGACGCCCGCTACGACGAGGTCGTCGCCGCGCTCGGCGGGCACGCAGAACTCGTCACCGAGCCGGCCGAGCTGCGTCCGGCGCTGGAGCGCGCGTTCGGGTCCGGCAAGCCCGCCCTGGTCAACGTTCTCACCGATCCCAGCGTGGTGTATCCGCGCAAAGCCGTATTGGCGTAAGCCGGGCTTGCAGTGACCGCGAGATGTGCTTGCACATCCCTTGCAGTGACCGCGAGATGTGCTTGCACATCTCGCGTTTGATTCTGACTACTTCTTGTCGTCGTCCTTCTTCGTGCGCGGCGGGTACTTCTTGCGTTCCTCG
Source organism: Solirubrobacterales bacterium (assembly GCA_036257695.1). Classification (GTDB taxonomy): domain Bacteria; phylum Actinomycetota; class Thermoleophilia; order Solirubrobacterales; family 70-9; genus DASPWW01. The sequence continues at coordinate 7,514 of DATAFB010000045.1, forward strand.
GGCGTCATCTGCCTGATCGTCAGCGACCCGTCCTCGATCTGCTCGCGCACGAGCGCGAGCTTCTCCTCGCGCCGCTTCTGCTGACGCTTCGCTGTCGGGCTCGTCCCTTTTGGCGGGCCCTTCTTGCGGCCCGAGGAGTCGCCCTTGCCCTTCTTCGGCTTCTCCGGGCTCATGACACCGCCGCCTTCGCGGCCTCGAGCGCGGCGCCGTGGAGGATGTCGTGTTCGGACACCTCGATCTCGGACAGCGAGAACGCCCGCATCACCTGGATCAGGATCACGACGCCGGCGACGATCGTCGGGGCGCGATCCGGATGCAGCCCGGTGACCTCGCGCCGCTGGGCGAGCGTCATCGATGAGAGCTCTGAGCACATGCGCTGGATCGAGTGCAGCGTCAGCGTGTGACCGTGCACGGCATCACGATCGTAGGGGTCGAGTCGGAGGTCGATTGCGGCCAGCGACGTCGGCGTGCCCGCGACGGCGATCCCGGCGTCGACCGAGGGGCGCGACTCGGCCGGCAGCTCGGCCTCGATCGAGCCCCGGACGTCGGCCGCGAGGTCCTCGAGCGCCGAGGCGGCGGGCGGGTCGGTGGTCAGATAGCGCTCGGTGTGTCGCACCGTGCCGCACTGCAGCGACGCGAACGAGCCGACCTCGGAGCCGCTGCCGACGATCAGCTCAGTGCTCCCGCCGCCGATGTCGACGACGAGCGTGTCGAGCGCCGGTGGCCGCCGGTCCCATGTCGCCCCGCGGTACGTGAGCCGGGCCTCCTCCTCACCGTCGAGGATCCGCGCGTCGAGCGCGAAGCGCTCCCGCAGCTCGGCGACGAACGCGTCGGCGTTGACCGCGTCGCGGACGGCCGACGTGGCGATCGCGGCCACGTGCTCGGCGCCGAGCGCCTCGTAGACCTCGATGTACTCGCCGACTGCCGCGCACACCTCCTCGATCGCGTCCGTGCACAGCTGTCCCGAGAGGTCGACCCCGCGACCCAGCCCCGTCACGCGGGTGCGGCGCTCCACCTCACGGACGCGGCCGTCGTCGATGTCGCCGACCAGCAGCCGGGTTGAGTTCGTGCCCATGTCTACGACCGCAACTCTCATTGCGCCATCCGCGCGTCGCGGAGCCGACCCACGGCGCAATCCTATTCGTCGCGGCCGAGCGTGGGACCGCGGCACGGCGGGGCGACAGATCTCTACACTCGCGCCCCGTGAGCGCGAGGCTGTACAAGGCTGGGCTTCGCGGTCGTGCAGGGATTGCTGCGATCGTGTCTCTCGGGATCGCGTGGGGACTGCTGATGCACGCGATGGGGTGGGCGCAGACCGCCTTCTACGCCCAGACGCGAGCGCTCGCCGACGGAACGACGGAGATCGACCGCTGGCACTGGGAGACCCAGGACAAGGCGTGGATCGGTCGCCACTACTACTCGGTCAAGGCGCCCGGGCTGTCGGCGTTCACGGCCCCCGCGTACCTGGGCCTGGACGCGATCGGCGCCCGGGGTTTGGCCCGGGACGCGGCGCGCAACGCCCACCGGACCGATCATCCCCGGTGGACCTTCGCCACCACCACGGCGCCGCCGTTCGGGGAGTTCGGGTTCAGCGTCGATCGCGCGCGCCGGGTGTGGGACAGGATCGAGCCCGAGGCGCCGATCGTGTGGGCGCTGACGCTGATCGGCGCGGTGATACCGGCGATCCTGCTGCTGCTGGGGGTGCGGTGGGCCGCCGACCGGATCGAGCCCGGGTACGGCACCGCCGCCGCGATCACGCTCGGACTGGGCACGATCGTGATGACGTTCGCGGCCGAGTACATGTCGCACATGCTCGCCGCCGCGCTCGGCTTCGCCGCGTTCGCGCTCCTGTTCCGCGAGCGCCAGGGCTCGGCGAGGCTCGGCCTCGTCGCCGCCGCCGGGCTCGCCGCGGGGTTGGCGGTCACGGTCGAGTACCCGCTGGCGCTCGTCGGGGCCGTGCTGTTCTTCTATGCGCTCGACGGTCCGTTTCGGCTCGCGCGTGGCGCGTGGTACGCGGCCGGCGCCGTCGTCGGCGCGCTGCCGGCGCTGCTCTACAACTGGTGGTCGCTCGGCTCGCCGCTGAAGTTCGCCTACGGGGACGCGATCGTCCGCGCGGGGACCAGCGGTCACGCCGAGGTCGGGCTCAACGACGACGGCCTGTTCGGGATCACGATCCCCGACCCGACGGCCGCCTTCGAGCTTCTGTTCGCCAGCCGCGGGCTCCTGGTGCTGACGCCGGTGATCGCGATCGCCGTGATCGGGGCGTGGCTGATGCGCCGCACCCAGCGCCGGGCCGAGGCGCGCGTGGTCCTCGCGATCGCGGCGGCCTACTTCGTCTACAACGCGGGCTACTGGCTCCCGTTCGGCGGCGGCACCCCGGGCCCGCGCTTCCTCATCCCCACGCTCCCGTTCCTCGCCCTCGGGCTCGCCGTCGCGTACCGTCGCCTACCCGCGCTGACCCTCGGGCTCGCGATCCCGTCGGCGGTGTTCATGGTCGTCGGCGCGATCACCTTCCCGCTGATCGGCGACAACGGGACCGCGATCTGGGTCGAACGGCTCGCCGACGCGAGTCTCGAGCACACGGTGCTGACCGCGCTCGGGGTGACCGACGCGTGGATCGCGATCGCGCCGATGCTGCTCGCGATCGCGTCCGCGATCGCGCTGGCGGCGGCGGCGACGCCGGCGACAAGGATCGGGGACATCCGCCCGGCGCTGGCGGCCGTCCTCGGCTGGGCGGTGATCGCGATCGTCGGGCCGAGCGCGGCGGGCGACCCGACGACTCCGCTGAGCGGCGGACGCGAGACGGTGCAGCTGGTCGGGCTCGCGCTCGCGGGCTCGGTGGCGACGCTGGCGGCGCTGCGCTGGCGCGAGCGGCGAGCCGAGCGCGCCGAGGCTCAGCCGCCCGCGCGCGAGCCGTTGCTCGGCGAGCGGATCTCGTAGACGACCACGTCCTCCTCGCGGCGCCGGGTCACCCCGATCCCGGGAGGCGGCTGGTGGCTACCGTTCCACACCGCGCGCCGCGTGCGGCGGGGGTAGACGAGCACCGTGCTGACCCCGAGCCGGCGCAGGTAGCCGGCGCCGCGCCGGTGGGGGAAGCCTCGCGCCCGCTCGATCACCGTCGCCGTGAACCGCGGGTTCGTGCTCGAGCGGCCGTTGACCATGTCGGGGAAGCCGTTCGTCGACCACAGCAGGTAGCGGCGGTTGTCGTGGGCGCGGTCGGCGGGCAGGTTGAGCTGCGGGGCGGGGATCGCGGCCACGTCGATCGGGGCGTCGGGCGGGCTGGGCTGGGCGAGGTCGTCGAAGGGGTCGAACGGGAGCCCGCGCCCCTCGACGACGACAGCCGCCGCGAGCAGGCCCGCGACCGCTACGGGCGCCGCACGGGCACCAGTCCGCGTTCGCGCCGCGCGCATCGCGAGCTCGGTCCCGGCGGCGGCGAGCAGCGCCAGGCCGAGCGACGAGAACGTGATCAGCCTCCCCGGCGTCCTGATCCCCTCCCACCCCGGCAAGGCCTCGTAGACGACCCGGTACGGCCACAGCAGGCCGCCCTCCTCCTTGAAGCCCAGCGCCAGCACCGAGATCACCGCGACCGCGGCGGCGAGCGCGATCCGCGTGCGGCGCGGGTACGTCGACGACCACAGCCCGGCGACCGCGAGCGCGACGATCACGATGCCCGGGAACAGCGTCTTCTCGGGGATCCGCTCGAGGTCGTCGCGCAGGCCGGCGGTCGCACCGCCCCACACCGGGTTCTCCTCCGGAGCGACCAGGTACGCGTACAACGGGCCCGAGTAGCTCGCCACCTCCGCCGGCCCGCGGACGGCCTCGGGGTGCTCGTCGGCGACGCGGAAGTAGGGGCGGCTGATCAGCGCCGCGAAGCCGGCGAACAGGACGAGGCCAGCGGCGGTCGCGGCGACGAGCCGACGGTCGAGCGGCGGTCGGCCGCGGCGCAGCCACACCACGGCGGCGACGAGCCCGATGATCGCGATCAGGTAGGCGAGCGGGAGGCCGAGGGTGAACCCGAGCGACAGCTGCCAAGTCGCGACCGCGAACGCCGCGAACACGACCCACGGCCGGCGCAGGCGGTACCCGCGCACCCCGAGCGCCAGCGCCAGCGGGATCCCGCCGCTCGAGATCACGTGCATGTGCCCGTCCTGCTCGAGCCGGAAGGGGGCGAACGCGAACGCCGCGCCCGCGACCGCGGCGCCCGCCGGCCCGGCGCCGAGCTCGCGGGCGAGCAGGTACGCGCCCACGAAGGCGAGCGCGTACGCGAACAGGAACAGGAGGTCGTAGCGGACCACCGCGGCCTCGGGGCCGGAGCCGATCAGCCCCGCCGGCGCGTACCCGAGCAGCGCGTCCGAGAACGCGAGCGTGTCGTCGAGCGGCCAGAACTGGTTCGAGTGGAAGATGTCGAGCGGCTGGTCGGCGAGCGCGTGGCCGCCCCACGCCACCTGCCACGCCTGCACGAGCGGGTCGCCGAGATCCTTGGGGATGTCGTCGCCGAGGTTGAGGATCAGCGGCCAGTTCATGACCACCGAGAGCGCGACGGCGCCGAGCGCGACCAGCGCAAGCTCCTGCGCGGTGATTTCCCGCCGTGCGGCGATGGCTATGCGTGCTCCGCGCGCCCGTCTGCCCACGGGTCGATCGCGGAGCCGGCCTCGGCCGCGGGAACGGCCGCGAAGCCGTCGGGCAGCGGGTCCGGGTCCGGCCGCGACTCGATCCCGTCGACGGCCATCTGCTTCAGCAACTCGCGGTATCGGAGGTCGAGCTCGTCGCGCTCGCGTTCGGCGAGCTCGACCCGCCACCGCCCCAGGTGGCCGTTCTCGGCCGTGAGCTCCGAGTCGAAGGTCGCCCGGATCGCCTCGTCCTCGTCCAGCTCGAGGAACTCCAGCAGCTCCGCGAGGCGCTCCTCACGGCGCGTCAGCAGCAGCTCCTCGAGCCGCATCGGCAGCACCCGGTCCGCGGGCAGGCGGCGGACCGACGCGTCGGCGCGTCGCAGGTGCAGATTCCACCGCGATAGCGCGGCGAGCAGGTTCTCGGGGCCGAACGGGAGCCGGACGAGCGAGCAGGCGACGTCGCGGCCGTCGCGGATCGAGAGCACGAGCTTCATCTCCGGGAACATCTCCAGCAGGTCGGGCGCGAACTGGGCGTTGCGCGGGCTCATCTCCACCCACCGCGGCGTCCCCTGCTCGATCGCGATCGGGTCGAACAGCGCCTTGACGAGCTCGCGGGAAGCGCCGACGAGATCGGGGCGGGGCCGCCGCGGGACACGGCGTCGAAGTGGGGTGGATCGCGATGCGTTGAGGAACTGCGCCAGCGCGGCGTCGAACCGCTCTCGCGGGATCGTCTTGTACAGGCCCCGCGTGCGGCCCTCGCGGTACGGCCGCTTCCACCAGAAGTCGCGCATCCGCTGCGCGAACGCGCGCGGCGAGGTGCTGCCCGCGACGACCCCAGGCAGGCCGAGCTGGTGGGCGTGAAACTTCATCTCCCGCGGCAGGGGGGCGACCGCGTCGTGGGCGCCGATCAGGCCCGCGGTCGCGTGGGTGCCGCTGCGCTGGGTTCCGCCGACGAAGATCGGGTCTCGGATCTCCGGCACGCCGCGGAGCGTAGCGGGCGTTTATCCCGCTGCAGAGCGGGAATCCGGGCTTGCGAGCGGCGATCCGCTGCTACATTTGACGTTGCGACGCGGGGTGGAGCAGTCAGGTAGCTCGCCGGGCTCATAACCCGGAGGTCGCGGGTTCAAATCCCGCCCCCGCTACCTCACGAAGCCCCCGCAAATGCGGGGGTTTCGTTATTTCTGAGTCCTGGTTAGCCGCGCCCCGTGGTACCGCCGTGGTACCAACATGAGCGAACCTCGGCTGATCTCGGAGCACGAGATGTCGCCTGGGGAAGATCTTCTGCCTCGTCGAGGCGCCCGATGCGGAGACGGCACACCGCCGGGCGTCTGTCAGGCGCCCGCCGACTCGAGCAGCTCGATCCGGTAGTCATCGGGGTCGCGAACGAAGCAGAGGCGCGAGCCACCCTCGCGGACCGAGTACGGAGGTCTTTCGGGCTCGATCCCCATGGTCGCGAGACGCTCAAGCGTGGCGTCGATGTCGGCCACGGTGATCGCGATGTGCCCATAGCCGGTACCGATCTCGTACGGCTCGGCGCGACCCAGGTTGCAGGTCAGCTCGAGTCGCGGCCCGTCGCCCGGCAGGCCCATGTAGACGTTGATCGCCTCGTCCCCGATCGACATCCGATTGATTTCCTCCATGCCGAGCTTCTCGTAGAAGGCGATCGAGCGATCGAGATCGAGGACCCGGTAGCAGGTATGGATCAACTCGGACACGTACTCGACGATAACGGGGCTTTGGCGGTGCGGCGTTCGTGCGTCGTCGCGAGAGACGTAGCGGGCGAAACGGATTAGCGGGGTGCTATCGGGGACTCCGGTCGGGAGTGCAGATCGATCAGGCGTGTTCTTCGACCTTGACGTCAAAGGGCGTCTCTTCCGGGGGACCCGGTAGACCCTTCTCGCCGAGTTCCTGCAAGCCGGGGAGCAGGGTCTCGTTGCGAAATCGCTCCCAGCTCTCCTTGGAATCGTGGATTGCGACCACGATCCAGCCGTCCGGCGTTTCCCCCGCGAAGTGGTGGATCTGGCCGTCGGGCAGCCCCTCGGGCGGGTGGACCACCGCCACGGACGCTACGTATTGGTCCTTGGTTCCGCCCTTGAACTTGTGCGTGATGCCATATGCCATGCGAAGCCTCCTGTCGACAGTTGGCCGCTTGAACGGGAAACTACCTACGTGGCGCGTCCGCGTGATGCGAACGTCTCGGCCGCTGGTGGGGGGAACTCCCGGAATAGCCGCTTTGGACGAAAAGCAGTAGTTCTTTAGGGCTCACGCTCGACTCACGCTCCGCCTGACCGGCGCGCGCCGTTTAGGGTGCGAACGTGAAATGCCTGCTCGTGATCGCCGTGGCAGTCACGCCCCCATTCCCTGACAGCGGCAGCGACC
>DATAFB010000051.1:0-6564 GCA_036257695.1 Solirubrobacterales bacterium
CGGTGCCGAGGGCGCCCGGCGGGTTGGGCGGCGATGGGGGCGACGGGGGAGTGTCGTCGAACGGCGCCAAGCAGTCCGAGAAGGGCGCCAAGCGCCGCGACCGCGACCGGGCGACCGGGCGGGCCTCGGGCACCAAGGCCGAGCGTGCCGCGCCGGACCACGCCGGCCAGCCGAGCGTGCCCGAGTTCGAGCAGAGCTCCGGCGGCGACGTTGGGCCGACCACGTCGCAGATCGTGCTCGGCGGCCTCGGCGTGCTGGCGGTGGCGCTCGTCGGCGGCTTCTTCGTCTACCGCCGGCGGCTGCCGGGCTGACCTATCCGCTCGGGAGATCGCGCTCTCTATCGTTTTCGCGATGGACGTCGAGACCGCGATCCTCACCCGGCGCACCCACAAGGCCTACAGGCCCGAGCCCGTCGGGCGCGAGACGCTCGAGGAGCTGTTCGATCTGGCGCGGTGGGCGCCCAACCACCACCTCACCAACCCGTGGCGGTTTCGGGTCGTCGGCCCGCGGGCGCTCGAGCGGCTGAAGCAGGCGGCCGGGCCCGAGGCGGCTTCGAAGCTCGACCGCGCGCCGACGCTCGTCGTCTGCTCGTGCAAGCTCAGCGGCGACACCGTGCAGGACGAGGAAGACCTCCACGCGACCGCGGTCGCCGCGTACATCGTCCTGCTCGCGGCGCACGGACGCGGGCTCGCCGGGTACTGGCGCACGCCCGAGGTCCTGCGCACCGACGACGGCCGCGCGGCCGTGGGCCTCCCCGACGACGAGCGCTTCGTCAGCCTCATCCATCTTGGGCGGCCGATCCAGGAGAAGCAGCCGCCGCAGCGCGCCCCCGCCGCCGATCTCGTCACGTTCCTCGACTGATGCTGAGCCGCTCTGACGCGCTGAAGGCGATCACGGGCGAGCGGTTCGAGGTCGTCGTGATCGGCGGCGGGATCACCGGCGCCGGCGTGGCGCTGGATGCCGCCTCACGCGGGTACTCGGTGGCCCTGGTCGAGCGCGACGACTACTCGGTTGGGACCTCGAGCCGGTCGTCGAAGATGGTTCACGGCGGGCTGCGCTACCTGCAGAACTTCGACCTCGGGCTCGTTCGCGAGGCGCTGCTCGAGCGCCAGCTGATGGTCCAGCTCGCGCCGCACCTCGTCTACCCGACGCCGTTCCTGATCCCGACGCTCGGCGACGACCGCCGCGACCGCCGCTACAGCGTGGGGCTGAACATGTACGACGTGATGGCGACGACGCGGGTCGGGCGCGGCCGCCGCGAGCGCGCCGCGAGGCGCGAGGCCGACGACTACTGGGCCCCCGACCGCCACCGCCAGATCTCCGGCAAGGAGGTCGCGGAGCTGATCCCGGCGCTGGCCGAGCTCGAGCCGAAGTCGGCGTACCTGTTCTACGACTGCCAGACTGACGACTCGCGGCTCGTGCTGACGATCCTCGGCGAGGCGGAGCGATTCGGCGCCGTGTGCGTCAACGACGCCGAGGCGGTCGAGGTGGTCGAGGACGGTGGCAAGGCGGACGGCGTCGCGTGCGTCGACTCCGAGTCCGGGGACCGGTTCGAGGTTCGGGGCGACGACGTCGTCAACGCGACCGGCGTGTGGGCGGACCGCATCCGGCCCGAGGAGATCGAGGCCGAGGAGGACGTACCCCGGATCAGCCCCAGCCGCGGCACCCACCTGACCCTGTCCTTCGACGCCCTGCCGCTGGAGGAGGCCGCGTGCATCGTGCCGGCGGGGGAGGAGCGCACGATCTTCGCGCTGCCGTGGTACGGGCGGGCGCTGATTGGGACGACCGACAGCGACTACGAGGGCGACCTCGTGCACCCGCAACCGGGGGTGGACGACATCGCCTACCTCCTCGACGCGCTGAACTCGTACTTCGAGCTCGAGCTGACCCCGGACGACCTCACCGGCGCCTACGCGGGAGTCCGTCCGCTGATCTCCACCGGCGACCCGCGCAAGTCGGTCGACATCTCGCGCAAGGCGGAGCTGTATGAGACCTCGTCCGGGATGCTGACGATCACCGGCGGCAAGCTGACGACGTGGCGGCGGATGGCGCGGCAGGTCGTCGATCGGATCGTCGAGCGCGACGAGCGCGAGGCGCCGTGCCGCACGGCCGAGCTTCCGCTCGGAATGGCGGCGAGCGCCGACGACCTCGAGGTGCCCGAGGGCCTGTCGGAGAACCGGCTTCCTGACGGGGCTCTGGACCAGCTCGCGTTCCGCTATGGCCACGCCGCGCGGGCGGTGCTCGCGCTCACCGCCGAGCTGCCGGAGCTCGCCGCCCCGATCGTCCCGGGGCGTCCTGACCTGCTCGCCGAGGCCGTGATCGCCGCCCGCCACGAGCAGGCGCGCTCGGTCGCGGACGTGATGCTGCGCCGCACCCGGCTCGGAATCCTCGCCGCGCCGCAGCTGACGAGCGCCGACGCGGTGAAGCCGGTCGCCGAGGCGATGGGCCGCGAGCTGGGGTGGCGCGGCCGCCGGGTCAAGAAGGAGGCGGAGGCGTGGGTCGACGAGGCGCGGCTGGAGGGAGTTAATCCGGCCGCTCACGTAAACTAGGCGCCGACCGTGAGGTTGTTCATCGACACGGGGAGCATCGCGGAGGTCGAGGAGATCGCCGCGTGGGGGATCCTCGCCGGGGCGACGACAAACCCCTCGCTGCTGGCGAAGGAGGACGGAGACCCGGGCGACATCGTGCGCCGGATCTGCGACCTCGTCGGCGGCCCGGTCTCGGCCGAGGTCGTCTCCCAGGACCCCAAGGGGATGATCGACGAGGGCCGCGCGCTGCGCGAGCTGCACGAGCACGTCACGGTCAAGGTCCCGTTCTGCAAGCAGGGGTTGGAAGCGACGCACGCTCTGACCTCGGACGGGATCCCGGTCAACATGACGCTCGTCTTCTCGGCCAACCAGGCGCTGCTCGCGTCGAGCGCCGGGGCGACCTACGTCTCCTGCTTCATGGGCCGGCTCGACGACATCTCGGTCGACTCGACCGCGGTCGTTCGCGAGATCGTCGACGCCTTCCGCGCTGGCGGCGTCACCTCGCAGGTGATCGCCGCGTCGATCCGCCACCCCGAGCACGTGGTGATCGCTGCGAAGCTCGGGTGCGAGATCGCGACGGTCCCCGCCAAGGTCCTGCGGCAGATGCTCGACCACCCGCTCACCGACGCGGGCGCCGAGCGCTTCCGCAAGGACTGGGAGTCGCGCCCGGAGTTCGCGCAGTGGCTGCGCGAGCTGACCGAGCGGCGGCTCGAGGCGACGAGCTCGTAGCCGGTCCTACTCGAGCGGCGGGCCTATAGGTTCGACGCCGCGCCTGCGAAGTATTGCGTCGAAGCGGTCGGGATCCTCGAACGCCTCCCCGCGCTGGATCTCGATTCTCCCGCTCAGCACGTAGGAGCCCTCGTCCTCGTTGCGGTGGACGTGGAGCGGGGGACCGTGGCCCGCAGGGATCACGATCTCGACCACCCCGATTGTGCCGCCGGTGTCGCGGCCGCGGGCCTTGATCGGATCGGTGGCCCAGTCGGGCCGATCGTATCCCGTCACTGAATATGCTCCGCGACTCGCATGCCCGAGGGCGATCTCGCGGACAAGCACCTCTCCGAGCTGCACGCGGCCGCGGCGAAGCTCGGCGTGCCCGGCTACCGGATGCTGCGGCGCGATCGCCTGATCGAGGAGATCGAGGTGCGCGGGGAGGGGGGCCAAGAGGTCGATGAGCTCGAGGCCGGAACGGAGGTGGAGGAGCCCGCCGCGGAGGAGGCTGAGGAGCGCCGGGACGCCGCCACCGAACAGGTCAGCGGGGTGCTCGACATCACCTACCGCGGATACGGGTTCCTGCGCCTGCGCGGCCTCGAGCCCTCCCCCGGGGACGTGTACATCTCCGCCTCGCAGATCCGCCGCTGCGAGCTGCGGCTCGGCGACCTCGTCTCGGGCCCGGCGCGCCAGCCGGAGCGGGGCGAGCGCTACCCGGCGCTGGTTCACGTCGACCTCGTCAATGGCGCCGCGCCGGGTGATGCGGATCGACCCGACCTCGACGAACTTACGCCCGTGCCGCCGTGCCGCCGCGTGAGTCTCGAGCCCGACGAGGGCGACGTCCTCACCCGTGCGGTCGACCTGCTCGTCCCGCTGGCGCTCGGACAGCGGGTGCTGATCCGCGCCGCGCCACGTTCCGGCCGCACGACGTTGCTGCGCGGCCTCGCCGGCGCGATCCAGCGCAGCCCCGAGCGCCCCGCGCTCGTCGTGCTGCTGGTCGACGAGCGCCCCGAGGAGGCGACGGCGTGGGCGGAGCTCCTGCCCGACGACGAGCTCGCCGTCGCTACGGCGGAGATGAGCCCGCGGGAGCAGTCCCGGGTCGCGGACCTCGCGCTGGAGCGCGCCAAGCGCCGAGCCGAGGGCGGGGAGGAAGTCGTCTTGATCGTCGACTCGCTCTCCCGGCTCGCGGTCGCGCAACGCGAGCCCGGGGACGTCAAGCACGTTTTCGGGGCGGGCCGGGAGCTGGCCGAGGACGAGTCCGGGTCGCTGACGGTAATCGCGACGACGCTCGACGGCGCCGCCGACGAGGGCGCCGCTCTCGCCGCGGTGGAGACGACCGAGAACGTCGTCGTGCGGCTCGACCCCGAGCTCGCCGCCGCGGGCGCCTACCCCGCGCTGAGCGTGGGCGAAACGCGCACGTCGGGGGAGGACGAGCTGCGCGAGCCGCAGGAGCTCGAGGCCGTGCGCCGGCTCCGCTTGGAGCTGGCGGGCAACGAGCCGGCCGAAGCAGCCGACGCACTGCGCGAGCGAATCGAGCGCTCACGCTCGAACGCCGAGCTCCTCGGGTCGCTCTAGGTCAGGGGCTGTACGAGATCCGCGCCCACGAGGGCTCGCGCGACAGCTCGATCGGCTCCGGGTCGCCCTCGCGCTGCACATAGCCGAACGTGTGCGTCTCCTCGTCGAAGACGACGTCCAGCTCGCCCTCCTTGACGCGCTGGTCGAGCCACGCCCCGCGGAACACGAGCCGCCGGATCCAGTGGACGAGGCTGCGGTTCGAGGGGCCTACGAGGTCGGTCCAGTTGTCGTGGACGTGCTCCCCGAGCGCCGACGCCGGCTCGACGATCTCGCCGTTGACCGCCAGCTCGATGAGGTCGTGCAGTTCGTCGGGCGCCAGTCCGGGCTCGACGAACTCGAGCTTGACCGCCGCCTGCTCTACCCGCTGTCCGAAGTCGTACTCGTTGAACGCGAACCGGAGCTCGCCGTATTCGAGGACGTAGTCCGAGCCCGATTCGTAGTTCCCTCTGCGGGTTGTGTTCCTGTTCTCCACGTCGCCTTGCTGGGTTTCCATCACCGGGGCGCTCTCACCCGCCCCTTCACGGCTGCGCCGATTCTATGTATGCGCTCACGACGCGCGGTTCGACACGGGCGCCTGAACGCGGGCTTGCACCCGACCTCCGGGGGCGCGGTCCGGCGGGCCGGAGTTGACGCGGTGTGGACCCGGCGTCCGAACCGCCTCGCCGCCTGCGCGGCCTGCCGTCGACGATCGCCACGGGCCGCAGGGTGCCCGTGGCGAAGCGGCGCCTCGCGCGCTTGCTCGGCCTGGCGCTGCTGGCCCGCGAGCGCGCCGGGCCCGGCCTTCTGATCCCGCGCTGCGGCAGCGTGCACACGTTCGGGATGCGGTTCCCGATCGACATCGTGTTCCTGGACCGGGACGGGCGCGAGCTGTCGCGGCGGACATCGGTCCCCGCGGGGCGGGTGGTGCTCGAGCGCCGGGCCGCGGCCGTGCTCGAGCTCCCGAGCCCGTCGGAACCCGCCCCGTCCAGCACGGCATCTGGTCGGGCTGAGCGTGCCCGCGTGGGGGGAGAGAAGCCCGCACCGGCCCCTTATCCCGGCATGCTGCCCGAGTCGGGACCGCTCGCCACGGTGGTCGTATGCGAGGACGACGAGCCGACGCTCGAGCTGCTTTGCGACCACCTGACTGCCGACCGCTACCGGGCGCTGGCCGCGCCGTGCGCCTCCGACGCGCTTCGGCTCTGTCGGTACAACGACCCGGACCTGCTGTTGCTCGACCTGCGGCTGCCCGACGCATCGGGGCTCGACGTCCTGCGCGAGATCCGCGCCACCGACGGGTCCAACGGGCGCTTCGACCCCTCGCTCCCGGTGGTCGTCCTCAGCGGCCGCGGAACGTCGGCCGATCGCGTTCGTGGGCTCGCCGCGGGCGCCGACGACTACCTCGTCAAGCCGTTCCACGTCGAGGAGCTGGTCGCGCGGGTCCGGGCGGTGCTGCGGCGGCGCAGCCGCCGCCGCGAGGGCCCGCGACGGGTTGGCGACCTGCACCTCGACCCCGTGACCCGGGAGGTGCGGGTGGCCGGGCGGCGGGTCGAGCTGGCGAACAAGGAGTTCGTGCTGCTGCGGACGCTCGCCTCCGATCCGACCCGGGTGTTCTCGAAGCAGGAGCTCCTGCGCGACGTGTGGGGCTTCAAGTCACTCGGCAGGAACCGGCGCTAAAGCTCGACAGCCGCGCCCAAATCGAGGCCCTACTTGACCGTCAGCGAGCCCTCCATGCCCTGCGCCGCGTGGCCGGGGATCGTGCAGATCGCCCCGAAGG
>DATAFB010000062.1:0-3939 GCA_036257695.1 Solirubrobacterales bacterium
GAGCAGTCGATGGCCGAGCGCGCGCGCGAGCTCCACCCCCGCGCGCACGACTTGTGCTTCGTCGCCGGCTCGGTCAACTTCCCGGTCCGGCACGAGCCGCGGGTCGAGGTCGCGCGGCGATGACGGACCCGCGCTGGGCGAGCTTCGACTGCTACGGGACGCTGATCGACTGGAACTCCGGGATCCGGGCCGAGCTGGGCCGGATCTTCGGCGCGGTCGAGCGCGAGAGCCTGCTGGCCCGCTACCACGACCTCGAGCCCGAGGTGCAGCGCTACGACCCGACGGCCGGCTACCGCGAGGTGATGGCGACCGTGCTGGGCCGGCTCGCGGACGAGCAGGAGATCGAGCTTCCGGAGGACGAGCGCGACGCGCTGGCCCGCTCCCTCCCGGCGTGGCCGGCGTTCGGCGAGGTGCCGGGAGCGCTGGCCGACGCCCGCGAGCGAGGATGGCGGCTGGCAATCCTCTCGAACACGGACCGCGACCTGATCGAGGCCTCGATCGCGGCCATCGGCGTCCCGTTCGAGCTCGCGATCGTCGCCTCCGAGCTCGGGTCCTACAAGCCGTCGCGCGGGCACTGGGACGCGTTCCACGAGCGCACCGGCGCCGACCCCTCGCGCCACGTCCACGTCGCCGCGAGCCTCTACCACGACATCCGGCCCGCGGCCGTGCTCGGGATCGCCGCGATCTGGGTCAACCGCCTCGGCGAGCAGAGCGACGTCCCGCGGGCACGCGAGCTTCCGAACCTCGGCGGCCTCGGCGAGACCCTCGACGCGCTGGTCCCCTAGAGCCGCTACTCGGGCTTGTGGCAGACGGCCTCGACGTTGTTGCCGTCGGGGTCGAGGACGTAGGCGCCGTAATAGGTCGGGTGGTAGATCTCGCGCACCCCGGGGGCGCCGTTGTCGGTTCCGCCGGCCTCGACCGCGGCGGCGTGGAAGGCGTCGACGGTCGCCCGGTCCTGAACGGTGAACGCGACGTGGACGTTCTCGGTCACGGGGGTGCGCTCCGCGCTGATCCAGAACCACGGCTTGCCGTCGCTGCCGAAGCCGCCCGTGCGGGGGATCGGCTCCATCAGCAGCGAGTAGCCGATCGGAGCGAGCGCGCGCTCGTAGAACGCGCGGCTGCGGTCGTAGTCGGAGACGTTGATCCCGACGTGGTCGAGCATCCGCCGCAGAATATTGCCCGCGCGCCGGCCCCGCTCGGCGCCGGGCCCGGTGGCCGCTAGGGTCGGGACCGGTGAGGAAGGTGCGGGTATGGGTCGTCGGGCTCGGGACGGTGGGCCGGTGGGTCCTCCGCGCTCTTCACCGCGATTCGGCCGCGATCGCCACGAGGTACGGGGTGGCTCCGATCGTCGTCGGCGCCGCCAACGCCCGGGACGGGTTCGTGCACGATGCGGCCGGCCTCGACGTCTCCGCGCTCCTCGAGCGGGGCTCGAACGGCCGCCCCCTGTCCGAGCTTCCCGCCGCTGCTCGATGGCCGACCGCCGCCGAGGGGATGGCGGCGACCGAGGCCGACGTGCTCGTCGAGGTCAGCTCGAGCCCCGCCGACGGCGAGCCCGGGTACACGCACATGCGCGAGGCCCTGCGGCGGCGGATAGCGGTCGCGACCTCCAACAAGTGGCCGGTCGCGCTGCACGGGGTCGAGCTGGCGCGCCTGGCGCGCGAGCACGAGACCTCGTTTCGGGCCGAGTCGACGGTGATGTCGGGAACGCCGGTGCTCGCGGCGCTCGTCGACGGGCTCGCCGGAGCCACTCCGGTGGGCCTGCGAGGCGTGGTCAGCGCGACCGCGAACTTCATCGCCTCGCGCATGGCACTCGACGAGCCCTACGAGGAGGCGCTCGCCGCGGCGCAGCGGGAGGGGCTCGCGGAGCGCGACCCCACGGCCGACGTCGACGGCTACGACGAGATGGCCAAGGCGATGATCCTCGCCGGGCTCGTGTTCGGGACGCAGCTCGACCCAGATGCCGTCGCACGGCGCGGCGTCTCCGCCCTGGACCGCGACGACGTTCGTCGCGCGGCGAGCGCCGGGAGGGTGATCAAGCCCGTCGTCGCCCTGGAGCGCTCCGAGCCGGGCGGTGAGCTGACCGTGCGCGTCGAGCCGGTGGCGCTCGATCACGACGATCCGCTGGCGCGCGTCGACGGCTCGACGAACGCCGTCGTGTGCCGCGCGGCGCCCGTGGGCGAGGTCGCGATCGTCGGCCCCGGCGCGGGGCCGGAGCTCGCGGGCCAGGGGGTGCTCAGCGACCTGATCCGGGCCACCGGTCACGGCGGCGGCGAGTAGGCGACCGCTACCCGTCGCGCGTCGCGACCAGCAGGGTCTGCGTCGCGCGGCCGATCGGCCCCCGCTCGTCGTGCAGCGCGGTGTCGGCGAGCCCGACGCCGGTCGGCTCCGGGATCGTGACCGCGTCGAGGCACACCCACTCGCCCTCCGGCACCCGGTGAAGCTGGACGGTGAGGTCGACGTTGATGAACAGGTAGCGGCGCCAGTCGAGCGTCGCGCTGACGCCGTTCCCGGAGTCGGCCGCTACCAGCACGCGCTGCAGCGCGGACGGCGCTTCCCCGGCGACCAGCGGGTGGCGCATCCGCATCCACACCGTCGCCGGCCCGGGGTCGAGGAAGGCGCCGGCGACGAAGCGGTACTCCATCGCGGTGTGGTAGCCGACCTCCTGGCCCGTGGGGAAGAAATCGCCCTCGCGCCCCGCCTCGGGGCCGGGCGGGGCCTCGCGTCGCGGGAGGCCGGCCGGCATCTCGACCGGCTTCGGCCGCAGCCGCCATGCTGTCGCCCGCATCACCTCGCCGTCCCCGTCGCTGAGCCGGGCCTCGACGAGCTCCACGCGGCGACCCGGCCGCAGCACCTGCGTCGACACGGTCAGCGGCGCGATCGGAACCGAGCGCAGGATCTCGTACGTCACCCTCCCGACAACAGCCGGCGGGGCGTCGGCGTCGGCGTCCTCGGCGCCGACGCGCTCGATCGCCCGCCCGAGCAGCGCCGCCGGCGGGCCGGCGTGCTGCGCGTCGGGGTCCCACGGCCCTCGGGTCAGCACCGTGGGAGCGAACCCGTCGCCGTGTGGCTCGAAGAAGGCGTCCGCCAAGGGCCGCGCATACTACGCGCGGCCTCTACCCTGGGGCGGACGGCAACGCGGAGCGAGGAGCGGCGATGGAGAAGGTCGAGAAGACCGAGCAGGAGTGGCGCGAGCAGCTCACCCCGGAGCAGTACGAGATCCTGCGCGAGGCGGGCACGGAGCCGCCGTTCACCGGGATCTACAACGACGCCAAGCAGGACGGGACCTACCGCTGCGCGGCGTGCGGGCTGGAGCTGTTCAGCTCCGACACCAAGTTCGACTCCGGGACCGGGTGGCCGAGCTTCTGGGATCCGGTCGAGAACGAGAACGTGGTCACCCGTCCCGACGACAGCCTGATGATGCGCCGCACCGAGGTCCTGTGCGCGCGCTGCGGCAGCCACCTCGGCCACGTGTTCGACGACGGCCCCCGGCCGACCGGGCAGCGCTACTGCATCAACTCGGCGGCGCTCGACCTGGAACAGGACCAGAACTAAACGCGCGATTTGCGAGCAAATCGCGCGGTCCGTGGCTACGTCGACGGGATCGTTGACGGAGCTCCGTATTCCTTGAGCACGGGCGGGATCGAGACGCGCATGTCCGCGTCCTGGCGGTTCTCGAGGATCGCGATCAGGGTTCGCCCGACCGCGACCGCGGTCCCGTTCAGGGTGTGGAGCGGCTCCGGCTGCGCTTCGGCGTCCGGCCGGTAGCGGCACCCGAGGCGGCGGGTCTGGAAGTCGGTGGTGTTCGAGCACGAGGTCAGCTCCCGGTAGCGCTCCTGGCTCGGGATCCACGCCTCGCAGTCGAACTTGCGCGCGGCGGCGGCGCCGAGGTCGCCGGCGGCGATGTCGACGACCCGGTACGGGATCTCGAGCTCGCCGAGG
>DATAFB010000076.1:0-2040 GCA_036257695.1 Solirubrobacterales bacterium
CGTCCGCGGGCGTGAGGGCTCCGGGATCGACGCCGAGGTGACCGAGGGGCCGCCGGTCGGCGACGCGCCGCGGCTCGTCCTCGACGCCGAGGTCGACGCCGGCGAGATCGTCGTCACCGACCGCCCGCCCGAGGCGTTCACGGGCAACGGCCGCGGCGCCGGCGGCGATCGCTGGGACGACGCGCACGGCTCCGACCCCGTGGAGCAGCGGCGGCAGGAGAGGGCGTGCGCCCCATGAGCCGGATGCGCGACCGGGTCGACATCACCTCGCTCGTCGCCGGGGCTGCGATCGCGGTGTTCGGCGCCCTGATCCTGCTCCAGGAGGAGGGGACGATCGACCTCGAGGCCGGATGGTTCCTGGCGATCGTCGCCGCTGCGACCGGCGTGGTGCTGCTCGCCAGCGGGATGGGCGCCCGGCGCGGCTGACGTGGCTGGGTAACCATTTCCCCGTGACCGCCGACAGGACCCTGCGCCGCGATCCCGGCAACGCGATGATCGCCGGCGTGTGCGCCGGGATCGCCCGCCGGCTCGGCGTCGACCCGATCGTCCCCAGGGTGGGGTTCGTCGTCGTCGCGATCGGGACCAGCGGCATCGGCGCCCTCGCCTATCTGGCGCTGTGGGCCGTGATGCCGGCCGAGGCGCGCGAGCGCCCGGAGCGCCACCGCCGCCGCCGCGGGAGCTGGCGGATCGCGACCGGGGTCGCGCTGGTGGCGCTCAGCGTCCTGCTCGTCTTCCGCCAGCTCGGCGTGTGGTGGAGCGACGCGCTCGTGTGGCCGCTGGTGCTCGCCGCGTTCGGGGTCGCGCTGCTCATCAGCCTCACCCGGCCGGCGCCCGAGGACGCGGCCGAGCCCGCGACCGAGGAGGCGCGGCGGCGCAGGCGCTCGCGCGAGGCCGCGGGGCGCCTGTCGCTGGCCGGGTTCGGGATAGCGCTGGTGCTCGGCGCCGGGCTCCTGTTCCTGTGGGCGAGGGGCGTGCTTAACGCGGCCGGCGACGTCGCGCTCGCGGCGCTGGTCGTGATCGTCGGCGTCGGGTTGATCCTCGCGCCGCTGTGGTGGCGGTTCGCCCGCAGCCTCGCGGCCGAGCGCGCGGAGCGGATCCGCTCCCAGGAGCGGGCCGAGCTGTCCGCGCACCTGCACGACTCGGTGCTGCAGACGCTGGCCCTCGTCCAGCGCCGCGCCGACGACCCGGCCAACGTCGCGCAGCTGGCGCGGCGCCAGGAGCGCGAGCTGCGCGCGTGGCTGGCGGGCGCGCCGCCGCTGCAGCCCGACGAGCGCGTCGCCGACGCGCTGCGTGCCGCCGCGATCGAGGTCGAGGAGACGCGCGGGGCGCCGATCGAGGTCGTCGTGGTCGGCGACTGCCCGCTCGACGAGCGACTCGAGGCGCTCGTCGCCGCGGCCCGCGAGGCGCTCACCAACGCGGCCAAGTTCGCCGACGGCCCGATCCGGCTCTACGCGGAGGTCGAGGACGACCGCGTGACGGCGTATGTCGACGACCGCGGCGAGGGCTTCGACCCCGAGCGCGTCCCGCCCGACCGCCGCGGCCTGCGGGAGTCGATAATCGGCCGCATGGAGCGCCAGGGCGGGCACGCCGAGGTGCGCAGCCAGCCGGGCCGCGGCACCGAGGTCGAGCTGAGTGTCGGGAGAAGTCGATGACGGCTCCGACCGTGGTGATCGTCGACGACCACGCGATCTTCCGCAGCGGGGTCCAGGCCGAGCTAGGCGACCTCGTCGAGGTGCTCGGCGAAGCCGGCACGGTCGAGGACGCGGTGCGCGCGATCGCCGAGCGGCGGCCCGACGTCGTGCTGCTCGACGTCCACATGCCCGGCGGCGGCGGGGTCGAGGTGATCCGGCAGGTGTTCGCCGCTCGCCCGGACCAGCGCTTCCTGGCGCTGTCGGTCTCGGACGCGCCCGAGGACGTGATCGCGGTCGTGCGCGCCGGTGCGCGCGGCTACGTGACGAAGACGATCACCGGGCCCGAGCTCGCCGACGCGGTGCGCCGCGTCCGCGACGGCGACGCGGTCTTCTCCCCCCGGCTCGCCGG
>DATAFB010000033.1:0-2253 GCA_036257695.1 Solirubrobacterales bacterium
CTCCACCGCCTCGACCGCGCCGCCGGCCGCGCGCAGCGCCGCCTCGTACGACGCCTCGACGGCGACCGTGTCCATGTCGATCATCCCGCCGCCGTTGCGGCAGAACTCCTCGATCCGGTCGACGTGCTCGGGGCTGTGGACGCGCACCAGCTGGTCGCGCGTCGCCGCGGGCGCCTCGATCCGTTCGAGGCCGAGCCACTCCCGCTCCTCGAGCGCGGCCTCGATCGCCCGCACGCGCTCGGCGTTCTCGGGATGGGGGCCGGTGTCGTGCGCGAGCGACGCGGGATGCCGGTAGTACAGCCCCATGTCTGTACCGTACCCGCGCCTTGGTCGCCACAGCCGACAGCGCGCAGTTCGACGTCGCCGTCGTCGGGGCCGGCGCGGCGGGCCTCTACACCGCTCTGTCGGCGGCCGATCGCGGCGCGCGCGTGTGCCTCGTCTCCCGTAAGCCGCTGTCCGAGAGCGCCAGCTTCTGGGCCCAGGGCGGGCTCGCGGCGGCGCTCGCCGACGACGACTCCCCCGAGCGCCACGCCGAGGACACGCTCAACGCCGGCCGCGGGGCGTGCCGGCGGGCCGCGGTCGAGATCCTCGCCCAGGAGGCACCGGGCGCCGTGGCCGAGCTCCAGCGCCTCGGGGTCGAGTTCGACACCGAGGACGACGGCAGCCTGGCGCTCGGGCTGGAGGGCGGCCACTCGGTGCGCCGCATCGTCCACTCCGGTGGAAGCCAGACCGGTCGTGCGCTCACCGGCCGCCTGACCGAGCTCGCGGCGGCGCACCCCGGCATCGAGGTCGTAGAGGGGACCTCTGCGCTCGCGCTGTGGAGCGACGGTGAGCGGTGCGCGGGAATGGTGACCGACGCGGGCCCGATCTCCGCGGCGGCCACCGTGCTCGCGACCGGCGGCGGCGCTGCGCTGTGGAAGCGGACGACGAACCCGTGGGGCGCGATCGGGGCCGGGGCCGTTCTCGCGCACCTCGCCGGCGCCGCCCTCGCCGACCTCGAGCTGTGCCAGTTCCACCCCACGGCGCTGGCGAAACCCGGCGACCCACGCGACGGCGCGCTGCTGACCGAGGCGATCCGCGGCGACGGCGCGACGCTGCTCGACGCTGCCGGGCGGCGGTTCACCGACGAGCTCGCGCCCCGCGACGAGGTGACGACGGCGATCCTCGACCGAATGCGCGCCGACGGGACCGGGTGCGTGTGGCTCGACATGCGCGAGGTCGACGGCGCGCGGTTCCCGAACGTGGTCGCGACGCTGGCGGAGGCGGGCATCGACCCCGCGCGCGAGCCGGTGCCGGTCGCACCCGCCGCCCACTACCTCGTTGGCGGGGTCGGGACCGACCTCGACGGGCGCACGAACGTGGCCGGGCTGCTGGCCGTCGGCGAGTGCGCGTGCACGGGCCTGCACGGGGCCAATCGGCTCGCGTCCAACTCGCTCAGCGAGTGCTTCGTGTTCGGCGCCCGGGCCGCCGCCGCGGCGGCATCCGGGCGCCGCGCCACGGCCGAGGCCGAGGTACCGCTTCCGGAGCAGCGCTTCGAGCCCCCGACCGTCGAGACCAGGCAGGCGCTGTGGCGCCACGCGGGTCCGCAGCGCGACGCCGAGCAGCTCGAGCGGCTGCTCGACGACCCCTATCCGCTCGCCCGGATGATCGCGGCGTCGGCGCTCGCCCGCCGCGAGTCGCGCGGAGTCCACCGGCGCACCGACTTCCCCAACCTCGACCCGAGCCTGGACGGCGTGCACTTCGTGTGCCCGCCGCAGGGCGGCGTCGCGCGGGAACGTTGGGTGTGAATCACTCGTGCGAAATGCTCCGCTTCGCGTCCGCTTTCGCGCGGTCTTAAGAGGTCCTTGACACATCCGCACCCCCCGTTCGTGGACGTCGAGGTCCTCGACGGTGTCCAGACAGAGGCGCCCGCAGTCGCGGGTGCGGCGGTCTAGGTAGTCCCGCTGCCGAGCGCGGCAGGGAGAGGGCCCCGGCTCCAGCCGGGCCCTCGTTTCTTTCCCTGTCGCGATCCTGGTGCCGTGAGGCGCCTCTACCTGCTGCGGCACGCGAAGTCGAGCTGGGACGAGCCCGGGCTCGCCGACCGCGACCGCCCGCTGGCCCCGCGCGGCCGCGAGGCGTCGAAGCTGATCGCGGCCCACCTGCGCGAGGAGGGGATCTCCCCCGAGCTGGTGCTGTGCTCGCCGTCGAAGCGGACGCGCCAGACGCTGAAGCGGATCGGGATCGAGGGCGGCGAACTGTGGCTCGACGACGAGC
>DATAFB010000085.1:0-8660 GCA_036257695.1 Solirubrobacterales bacterium
GCCGTTGCGGTCGACGATCTCGCCCCGCGGCGCCTGCACCCTGATCTCCCGGACCTGGTTGTTCTGGGCCTCGGCGAGGTACTTGTCGCCCGACAGCACCTGCAGGTACCACAGGCGCAGGAAGATGACGACGAAGATCACCAGCGCGATCCCGCCGATCACGGCGACCCTGAACGAGAACTGCGACGTCGCCGGGGGCCCGCTGTCGTCGCGCAGGTACATCACGTCGCCTGCGACCTGGGCCCGAAGGGTCGCGGGAGCCCGGAGCGCCGCCGCGGCGCGTCGATCAGCGCCCGCCGCAGCACCCAGCGCACGAACGGGAACACCGGGATCGCAATCACGAAGCTGAGCATCGACTGGAGGACGATGTCTCGCACGACGAGCACGCTCACGGGCGCCTCGACGCCGAGCATCAGCTGGATCAGCGCGAAGGCGAACGACCCGAAAAGCGTCAGCCCGGCGGCGAGCGCGGGCGGGACGAGCGGGCTCGTGACCTCGAAGCCCTCGCGGTAGCGACCGGCGAGGTATCCGACCGCGAGCAGCACGAGCGCGAACACCCCCAGCGTCTGCAGCAGCGCCGAGTCGAGCAGCAGGCCGGCGGCGAAGCCGCACACGGCGCCGATCACGGCGCCCCCGAGCAGGCCGAGGGAGACGACGATCACGGGCATGATGTCCGGGGTCCCGCCGAAGAACGACAGCTCCGACAGAAACGAGAGCTGCAGCACGACGCCGGCCACCAGCAGCAGCGCGATCCGGACCACGATTCCGCGCGTGACGATCACTCAGCCGTTCTCCGAACCGTCCGCCCGGGTCGCATCCTTGTCGCTCCCGCCCTGCGTCAGCACCTCGACGATCTCCAGCTCGCGCAGGTCGGTGAACGGCTTCACGTGTACGCGCTGGTAGGTCTGCTGCTCGTCGATCGTTGCCTCGGTGACCCTTCCGATCTCGATCCCGTACGGGAACAGGGAGGCGAGGTTGCCGGCGCGCCAGCCGGCTGTCACGACCATCTGGCCCTCTTTCACCTCGCGATCCTCCTCGATGAAGTCGAGCAGGAGCTCCTTCGGGTCGCCGACCTCGGGCGTGATCACCCCGGACGGCCCGTCCGGGAGCACCTTGGCGGACACCGCGCTGCGGTGGTCCGTGATCAGGGTAACTCTGGCGGTGCCGCCGGTCGTCTCGCTGACGCGGCCGACGAGCCCGGCTCCCGCGATCACCGGGTCGTCGACGTCGATCCCCGAGCTCGACCCGCGGTCGATCGTCACGGTCGAGTACCACACCGTCGGCGAGCGGCCGATGACCCGCGCCGCGACGGCCTCGCGGCCGTCGATCCCGCCGGACGGCCCGAGCTTGACCAGCTTGCGCAGCTCCTTGTTCTCGCCGACGGCCGACTCCGCCTCGGCGACCCGCGAGCGCAGGTCCTCGACCTCCTCTCGCAGGTCCTCGTTCTCGCCCCGGGCCTCGAACGTCTCGCCGAACCAGTCGAACAGGTCGCTGACCGGCTTCAGGGCGCGGGCGGCTCCCTCCTCGAACGGACCCAGCACCGTGGCGACGGCGCGCTGCAGCCCGTGCAGCGGACCGCTCGAGCTCTCGGTGAAGCTGGTGCTGAGGAGGATCAGCGACACGGTGACGAGCAGCACCAGCACCGCTCGGCGGCGGCGGACCTGCTTTCGATACACGCCAACCCCCCGGCGCTATCCCGCCGAAACCATCGACCGCCGGCGCCCGGAGTTCCTGCTTGCGCGATGCAGCGTCTCGAACTCCTCGAGCGATCGGCCCGATCCGACCGCGACGCAGGTGATTGGTGACTCGGCAAGCTGTGCGGGCATCTCGCACTCGTCGCGAAGCCGCTGCTCCATCCCGTGGAGCAGTGCCCCGCCACCCGCGAGCGTGACCCCGCGGTCCATGATGTCCCCGGCGAGCTCCGGAGGCGTGCGGTCGAGCGTGTCGCGGATCGCCCCCATGATCTGGCTCAGCGGATCCTCGAGCGCGCCGCGGATCGCGGCCGAGTCGAGCTCGATCGTCTTCGGAAGCCCGGTGACGACGTCGCGGCCGCGAATCTCGGTCGTGATCTCCTCCGGCAGCGTCGCGGCGGAGCCGATCTCGAGCTTGACCTCCTC
The DNA here is from genome assembly GCA_036257695.1 of Solirubrobacterales bacterium. Lineage (GTDB taxonomy): Bacteria > Actinomycetota > Thermoleophilia > Solirubrobacterales > 70-9 > DASPWW01. The sequence goes on from DATAFB010000085.1 coordinate 2,118, forward strand.
GGCGGTCTGCTGGCCGATCAGAAGCTTGTGGTGCTGCTTGCAGTGATTGACGATCGCCTCGTCCATCTCGTCGCCGCCGACCCGGATCGACTGCGACACGACGATCCCCCCGAGCGAGATCACAGCCACCTCGCTCGTCCCGCCGCCGACGTCGACGACCATGCTCCCGGTCGGCTCCCCGACGGGGAGCCCAGCCCCGATCGCAGCCGCCATCGGCTCCTCGATCAGGTACGCCTGGCGCGCCCCGGCGGCGAGGCACGCCTCCTCGACGGCGCGCTTCTCGACCCCGGTGACGCCGGACGGGACGCAGACGACGACGCGCGGGTGGGCGAAGCGGTTCTGGTGCACCTTCTCGATGAAGTGGCGCAGCATCCGCTCGGTGATGTCGAAGTCGGCGATCACGCCGTCCTTGAGCGGGCGGATGGCGGTGATCGTGCCCGGCGTGCGACCCAGCATCCGCTTCGCGTCGGTGCCGACAGCGTGGACCTCGCCGCTGTGCGAGTCGACGGCGACCACCGACGGCTCCGACAGCACGATCCCGCGCCCGCGAACGTAGACCAGCGTGTTCGCGGTCCCGAGGTCGACGGCCATGTCCCGGCCGCCGAAGCCGGTCAGATAGCTCAGCAAACCCATGGTGAGGAAGGTAGGGGAACCAGATAACGGACCCCCCACCCGTCGGCATGACGCCGTGCGGCCCCGTCCTGGCAACGAGTCGACGGCAGTTTAGCTAACCCCCTTGCAGGCGAAATTTCGCGGGGAGCAATTCCGGGGCCAGCTCGAGCAACAGCGGCACCGGGAGGCCGACGACGTTGGAGAAGTCTCCCTCGAGGCGCTCGATCAGGATCGAGCCCAGCCCCTGGATCGCGTACGCGCCGGCGCGTCCGCGCCACTCGCCCGAGTCGAGGTACAGCTCGAGGATCGCCTCGTCGAGGTCGCGGAACGTGACCTCGGAGCGGGCCACCCCGGATCGCTCGCCGTCGGCGCCCGCGATCACGACTCCGGTCAGCACCTCGTGGCCGCGCCCCGACAGCGCCTCGAGGCTCGACCTCGCCTCGCTCTCGTCGGCAGGCTGCCCGAGGACCCGACCGTCGAGCACGACCTCGGTGTCCGCGCCGAGGACGGTCGCGCCCCGAGCGCGCTCGAGCCCCGCCGCGGCCTTGCGCCGCGCGTTCTCCACCACGACCTCCTCCGGCTCACCGTCGGGAATCTCCTCGACCCGCGGGTCGAGGATCTCGTACTCGATCCCGAGCGCATCCAGGATCTGTCTGCGACGTGGGGATCGGGACGCGAGGACCAGCGTCAAAGCTCGGGGAACCACAGCGCGATCTCGCGCTCGGCCGACTCGTCCGAGTCCGACCCGTGGACGAGGTTGAACGTGACCTCGGTCGCGAACTCGCCGCGGATCGAGCCCGACGCCGCCTCCAGCGGATCGGTCGCGCCGATCACCTGCCGGGCGGCTTCGACCGCCTTCGTCCCCTCGAGCACCAGCGCGACCAGCGCGCCCCGGGTGATGAAGTCGATCAGCTCGCCGAAGAAGGGCTTCTCGGAGTGCTCCGCGTAGTGCCGGTTGGCGAGGTCCTCCTCGACCACCATCAGCTTCATCGCCACCGGCACGAGGCCCTTGCGCTCGAAGCGGGCGAGGATCTCTCCCGTCAGCCCGCGCTCGAACGCATCGGGCTTGACGAGGATCAGGGTGCGCGACACTCGGAGACTCGCCGCTCGTCAGGACGCGGTCGCGGGTCGGCGCCGCTCGTCGCCCGAAGACTTGCCGCCCGACCGACTCGCCTCCTGCTCCTGCGTGTCCTCGGGCTGCTCGGAGCGCTCGGCGGACCCGGCCCTCGCCGGCTGGCGCCGGGAGCCAGAGGCCCCCTCCTTGCGACGCGGCTTCTCCGCCGCGCGCTTGCCCTGCTTCGCGGGCGCCCGCTGCGCGCCCCGCCCCTGCGGCGGCGCGGCGGCGCGTCGAGGCTCCCGCCCGGCCCTCGGCTCGCGCGCGGGTCGGCCCTCGCGCTGGTCGCGGGCCGCTTCGCGCTTCTCCACCCTGCGCGCGGGCTTGGGCTTCTCGACCGGCGCCTCGCAGTAGGGGCACAGCGCCCACCGCGGGTCGACTGGCTTGCCGCATCTCGTGCACGGGTTCTTGAGCCGCGTGCGGCACTTCGGACAGCGGAGGAAGTTCTTCTCGACCGGGTACTCGCACTTCGGGCACGACTGCTCCGAGAGCTGGCGCACGCGGAGCTCGGCGGCCCTGATCTCGACCTCGCGCTCGTGGGCGTCCTCGAGGAACTCCGGCGGCCGCAGGATCGAGTACACGATCGTGCCGATGAAGGGGAAAACGAACGAGGCGCCGACCGAGTACGCGACCAGCACCGGATCGCGCATCCGGCGCCGTGCGTCGAAGAAGGTCCACGCGACGAGCGCGAAGTAGACGAGGACCAGCGACAGGATGAGCAGGTTGACGACCAGGTTGAGGGCGTCGCTTTCGATTCCGAAGAGCGCTAGGCGCATGATCTTTCCGTCGACGCTGGGAGGGATTCCCTTTAGTTCGTTCCCTCGCTGGGGCTTCCTGTCGTGGTGACCAGCAGGGAGCCGCCTACAGGAACAGGCGGCCGAAAGCGTAGCCGAGCCCGAAGAACACAAGGATCACGAGCGCGACGACGACCGCCACCAGGCCCATCATCGCCAGCAGCTCTGAGCGCGCCTCCCGATCCACTAAACCCGCACCGTACTCGGCTCTCGCTCGCTCATGACCAATCGTTGTTCTCTTGCTCGCTCGCTCCCGCCTCCGCCGCTGCGGGGTTGGCGTAGGACAGAAGGTAGTGGGAACCCGTGAACAGCGCCACCGCACGGCACTCCCGCGCGAGCTCGCGTGCGCGCCGTGCGGCGGCGACGGGGTCCGCCACCGCCTCCGCAGCGACCCCGGCCGCCGAGAACAGCTCGGCGAGCCCGGCGGCCTCGAAGCTCTTCGCTCCCGCGCGCCCGGACCCCGCGAGCCGCTCGGGCGGGAGCTCGGCGCAAACGGCGTGTTCGATCACGGGCGCCAGCGCCGCGACCATCTCGGCAGCGTCCTTGCGCGCCAGCAGCGCGACGCAGGCGACGACAGGCTGCTCCCCCGCGACCTCGGGCAGCGCGTCGGCGAGGGCGCGGGCTCCGTCCGCGTTGTGGGCCGCGTCGAGGACGGTCAGCGGATCGCCCTCGCGCAGCTCGAGCCGTCCGGCGAGCTTGAGCTCGGTGGCCACCCGCTCCACCGAGTCCACGTCGATTCCCCCGTGCAGGGCGCGTGCGCACGCGAGCGCGACGGCGAAGTTGCGACGCTGGAAGCCGCCCGGCGCCCGCAGGCTGAGCTTCGGGCCCGGCCGGGCCCGAACCAGCGACGCGCCGCGCTCGATCGCGACGCGGTCGGCGAGCCGCTCGACCTCCTCGCTCACCTCCCCGAGCACCAGCGTCGAGTGGTTTCGGAGCACCGCGAGCTTCTCGGCCGCGATCTCAACCTCCGTGTCCCCGAGCCACTCCGTGTGTTCGAGGCCGACCGACGTCAGCGCGCACACCCGGGATGGGATCACGTTGGTGGCGTCCAGCCTCCCGCCGAGCCCGGCCTCGATCACGCCGACCTCGACCCCGCCGGCGGCCAGCGCCACGAACGCCGCCGCGGTCACCGCCTCGAACTGTGTCACGGCATCGCCCTCGTCCAGCGTCCGGTTGACGACCTCGACGGATTCCGCGGTGCGCTCGACCGCAACCGCGAACGCCGCGCCGTCGATCTCCTCGCCCCGCACCTGGATGCGCTCGCTCCACCGCTTAACATGAGGAGACAGGTACGCGCCGGCGGTCACGCCGTGCGCCTCGAGCAGCGCGGCGGTCATCTGCGCCACCGACGACTTTCCGTTCGTCCCCACGACGTGCACGGTGGCGAAGCGGTGCTGGGGCATCCCCATCACCGAGGTCAGCCGCTGGATCCGATCGAGCCCCAGCCGCCATCCGATCGGCTCCAGGGAGGCGAGATACGCCTCCGCCTCTTGGTAGCTCCAGCTCAGGTCGACTCGCCGAGGTCTTCCAGCTCGGCGCGGTACGCCGCCAGCTTCTCCCGCTCGGCCTCGACGACGTCGGCGGGAGCGTTGGCGGTGAACCCCTCGTTGTCGAGCTTTCGCTGCGCGCGCTCGACCTCGGCGCACAGCGCCTGACGGCGCTCGTCGACGCGGTGTCGCACCTGCTCCGGGTCGATGTCGCCACTGGCCAGGATCTCCACCGGGCCGACCTGGGCGAGCGACTCCGCGCCCGCCGCGTCGCCGTCGAACGCGACCCTGGCCAGCCGCCCCACCAGCTCGGGCGGCTCGGTGTCCTGGGCGCGCGCGGCGAGCACCGTTCGCGGCGCGACGCCGGCGAGCTCGCGCCACCGCCGCAGGCTTCGCGTCAGCTCGATCGCCGCACCGACCTCGGCCTCGGCGGACTCGTCAACGAGCCAGGCGTGGGGCTCGGGGAACCGATGCACGACCACCATCCCGGCCCGGCGCTCGGGGGCGACGTCGCGCAGGTACGAGTAGATCTCCTCGGTCACGAACGGAAGCATCGGGTGCGCGAGCGCCAGCACCTGCTCGAGCATGTGCAGCAGCGTCGCCGACGCCTCGGGCTCGGAGTCGTACAGCCGCGGCTTGACGATCTCGAGGTACCAGTCGCACATTTCGGACCAGAAGAAGCGGTACAGCTCCAGCGCCGCGTGGGCGAAGTCGTACGACTCGAGGTCCGCGGTGACCGCCTCGATCGCCCGCTGCAGGCGGCTGAGGATCCATCGATCTTCAACAAATGCGCGCGATCTGCGAGCAGATCGCGCGGTCCCTGCAGGGACGGCCGAATCGGAGCCCGCATCGACGTTCAGCAGGATCAATCGGGATGCGTTCCACATCTTGTTCGCGAGGTCGAGGCCCTGCTGGACGCGGTCCTTGGAGTACGGGACGTCCTGGCTCGACGACATCGCCAGCAGACCGAAGCGCAGGGCGTCGGCGCCGTAGGCCTCGATCTCGTCCAGCGGATCGATTCCCGTCCCGAGGCTCTTCGACATCCGCCGCCCGTCGGGCGCCTGGATCACGGAGTGCACGTAGACGTCGCGGAACGGGATCTGGCCGGGGAACTCGAGCCCCATCATGATCATCCGCGCGACCCACAGGAACAGGATCTCGCGCGCCGTCGTCAGGAAGTCGGTGGGATAGAACGCCCGCAGCTCCGGGGTGTCGTCGGGCCACCCGAGGGTCGCGAACGGCCACAGCGCGGAGCTGAACCAGGTATCGAGCACGTCCTCCTCCTGGCGCAGCTGGCCGCCGCAGGCGCCGCAGCGCTCCGGCGGCGTCTCGGCGACGTAGGTCTCGTCGCATTTGTCGCAGTACCAGACCGGGATCCGGTGGCCCCACCACAGCTGGCGCGAGATGCACCACGGCCTGATGTTGCGCATCCAGTCGAGGTAGACGCGCTTCCACTGCGCGGGGGTGATCCGCACCTCGTCGCGCTCGACGACCTCGATCGCGGGCGCCGCGAGCTCGTCCATGCGGCAGAACCACTGCAGCGATATCAGCGGCTCGATCCGCTCGCCGGAGCGGTGCGAGAAGGGGACCGAGTGGACGTACGGCCGCCGGTCGCGGATCCTGCCCTCCTCCTCGAGCGCCGCCACGACCGCGTCGTGGGCCTCGGCGACCGTCAACCCGGCGAACCGCTCGCCCGCGGCCTCGGTCATGCGTCCGTCCTCGCCGATCACGGTCACCTCCTCGAGGCCGTGGGCGCGGCCGATCTCGAAGTCGTTCGGGTCGTGCCCGGGGGTGATCTTCAGCGCCCCGGTCCCGAACTCGGGGTCGACGTGCTCGTCGACGATGACCGCCAGCCGGCGCCCGACGAGCGGAAGGGTGCACGCGCCGCCGACGAGGTGGCGGTAGCGGTCGTCGTCGGGGTGAACCGCGACGGCGGTGTCGGCGAGCATCGTCTCGGGTCGCACGGTGGCGACCGTCACGACCTCGTCCGAGCCTTCGACCGGGTAGTCGACCAGGTACAGGGTGTCCTCGACCTCGCGGTTCTCGACCTCGAGGTCGGAGATCGCAGAGTGGGTGCCCGGGTCCCAGTTGACGATGTAGTTGTCGCGGTAGACGTAGCCCTTGTCGTAGAGGGCGACGAAGACCCGGTACACGGCGCGCACGTAGTCGCCGTCGAGCGTGAACCGCTCGCGCTCGTAGTCGCACGACGCCCCCAGCCGTTTGTACTGCCCGACGATCGTCGAGCCGTACTTCTGCTTCCACTCCCACACCCGCTCGACGAACCGCTCGCGCCCGAGCTCCTGGCGGCTGGTGCCGTCCTCGCGCAGCTCGCGCTCGACGACCGCCTGGGTCGCGATCCCGGCGTGGTCGGTGCCGAGGATCCACAGCGTGTTGTGGCCCTGCATCCGATTCATGCGCGCGAGCGCGTCCTGCATCGTGCCGTTGAGCGCGTGGCCCATGTGCAGCGCGCCGGTCACGTTCGGCGGCGGGATCGCGATCGAGTAGTTCTCGTCCGGGGTCCCCTCGGCGGGAGGGT
>DATAFB010000099.1:0-8148 GCA_036257695.1 Solirubrobacterales bacterium
CCGAGCGCGTGAACGGCCTTCGCCAGGGCCCCGACCGACCCCCGTTCACGCACGAGGTCGGCGCCATGACCTCCCCCGCCCAGGTCGAGGTCGTCGAGGACCACGTCCGCGACGCGATCGACAAGGGAGCGCGGGTCGTGACCGGCGGCAAGCGCCGCGACGGCGGCGGCGACTTCTTCGAGCCGACCGTCCTCGTCGACGTCGACCACTCGATGAAGATCATGCGCGAAGAGACGTTCGGCCCGGTGATCCCGGTGATGAAGGTCCGCGACGCCGACGAGGCCGTGCGGCTCGCGAACGACTCCCCGTACGGGCTGTCTGCGTCGGTGTTCGGAGAGCGCGAGCGCGCCGAGGCCGTCGCGCGCCGGCTCGAGACCGGCGCCTGCAACGTCAACGACGTGCTCGTCAACTACCTCGCCTACGACGTTCCGATGGGCGGGTGGAAGGAATCGGGGATCGGGTCGCGGTGGGGCCCGGGCGGGATCCGCAAGTTCTGTCGCACCGAGTCGCTCGTCGTGTCGCGGTTCGCCGCAGCCAAGGCGGAGCCGCTGTGGTTCCCCTACTCGCGCGCCAAGGGTCGCTCGATGGGCGCGGTGTCGCGGTTCGTCAACGCCCGCGGGCTTTGGAATCGGCTCCGCGCGCTGGCCGGTCGCTAGCGCCGGAGCCGTTCGGGCCCCCGCGCTCCAGCTCTCGAAGCACGAGCTCGGTCTGCTCCTCGAGCCAGTCGGCGAACAGGCGCGTCCACAGCGCCTCCTGCTCGTCCGCCACCCTGCCGTCGCGATCGAATCCCGGGCTGTCCGTCATCCCATCGCATGTTAGGGATCAAACATGATCCCTTCATAAATTGCTGACACCCATGCCCGCCCGTGGTTCGCAATACTGGGCTCGACTTGAAAGCGAATCGAGGCGGGGGCGGGCGATGAAGAGGTCACGCAGAACGGTCGTCGTGGTGGTGTGCGCGGCGCTTGCGGTCGCGCTGACGGCGAGCGCGGTCGCGTCCGCCACCTACAAGAAGGGCCGGTACGAGGGCACGACCTCGCAGGGGCACGCGATCAACTTCAAGGCGAAGAAGCTCGGCGTCAAGAACTTCGCCTTCACGATCGACGTCCCGTGCAACGACGGATCGACCCAGGCCCTGCGGGCGACAGGCGCCCAGGCCCCGACCACCGACAAGGGCAAGTTCAGGGCCGTCTTCGCCGGGATCGGCACCACGGTCGCCGAGGGCAAGCTGAAGCGCAAGTCGGCCGAGGGAACGATCAAGAGCACCGGCGTCGTCAACCAGCAGACCGGAGCCACGTGCCCCACCCACAGCGTCAGCTGGTCGGCCAAGAAGCAGTAGCCGCGGGCTTGCCGGTAACCGCGCGATCTGCTCGCAGATCGCGCGGTTGGCTATCCGGCGGGGACGAGTTCCTCGCGGAGCTGCCTCGCCGCCTGGACCATGTTGCGCAGGCTGGCGTCGACCTCGGCCCAGCCGCGGGTCTTGAGCCCGCAGTCGGGATTCACCCACAGCTGCTCGGCGCGCAGAACCTTCGCGGCCGCGCGCAGTAGCTCCGCCATCTCCTCGGCGGGGGGGACACGCGGGGAGTGGATGTCGTACACGCCGGGGCCGATCTCCTTGTCGTACCCGGTCCGCTCCCAGTCATGGAGCAGCTCCATCCGCGACCGCGCCGCCTCGATCAGCAACACGTCGGCGTCCATCTCCTGGATCCGCTCCATGATGTCGCCGAAGTCCGAGTAGCACATGTGCGTCTGGATCTGGGTCGCGTCGCGCACGGGTGAGGTCGCGACCCTGAAGCTGTACACGGCCCACTTCAGATAGTCGTCCCGGCGGTCGCGCCGCAGCGGCAGGCCCTCGCGGATCGCCGGCTCGTCGACCTGGATCACCCCTGTCCCGGCCTGTTCGAGGTCGGCGACCTCGTCGCGGATCGCGAGCGCGAGCTGCTCGCACGTCTCCGCGCGGGACTGGTCGTCGCGCACGAACGACCACTGCAGCATCGTCACCGGGCCCGTCAGCATCCCCTTGACGGGTTTGTCGGTCAGCGACTGCGCGTACAGGATCCACTCGACGGTCATCGGGTCGGGGCGGTTGACGTCCCCGTACAGGATCGGGGGGCGCACGTAGCGCGATCCGTACGACTGCACCCAGGCGTTCTGGGTGAACGCGTAGCCCTCCATCTGCTCGGCGAAGTACTGGACCATGTCGTTGCGCTCGGGCTCGCCGTGGACCAGCACGTCGAGGCCGACCTCCTCCTGGAAGCGGATCACGCGTTCGATCTCAGACTTCATCCGGCGCTCGTACTCGGCCTCGTCGATCTCCCCCTCGCGCAGGGCGGCGCGCGCCTGGCGGATCTCGGCGGTCTGCGGGTAGGACCCGATCGTCGTCGTGGGGAACAGCTGCAGCTCGAGCCGCTCGCGCTGGGCGGGGCGCCGGATGTCGAACGAGCTCTCGCGCCGGGCGTCGGCGTCGCCGAGCGCGGCGACCCGCTCGCGTACGAACGGGTTCTGGGTGCGGTGCGAGTTGCGCCGGTCCTCGAGCGCGCGGTCGTTGGCGTCGAGCTCGGCGGCGATCGCCTCGCGGCCCTCGCCGAAGCCGCGGGCCAGCGTCGCGACCTCGCCGACCTTCTGCTTCGCGAACGCCATCCACGAGCGCAGCTCGTCGTCGAGACCGGGCTCGGCGTCGAGGTCGATCGGCGTGTGAAGCAGCGAGCACGACGTCGACACGACGAGCTCGCCGACGCGGTCGCGCAGGCCCTCGAGCAGGTCGAGGCTGTGCTCGAGGTCGGCGATCCACACGTTGCGCCCGTCGACGATCCCCGCGAACAGCGTCTGGTCGGTGAGCCCGCCCTGGTTGGCGATGAACTCGACGTTGCGGCGGCCGCGATGCAGGTCGAGGCCGACTCCCTCGACCGGCAGGTCGCGGAGCACGCCGTAGGCGTCGCCGACGTGGTCGAAGTACGTCTTGACGAGGATCCGGGTGCGCTCCTGCACCTTTGCGAGCTCCTCGTAGGCGAGCCGCAGCGCGTCGAGCTCGCGCTCCGAGCGGTCCTCGACGAAGCACGGCTCGTCGAACTGCACCCACGTCGCTCCCTGCTCCGCGAGCCGCTCCAGCACCTCGCCGTACACCTCGATCAGCGGCTCGATCAGGCTCAGGCGGTCGAAGTCCTCGGGCACGCCGTCGGCCGACTTCCCGAGCAGCAGCAGCGAGACCGGCCCGACCAGCACCGGAACCGTGTCGAGGCCGAGCTCCTGCATCGCCTCGGCGTGCTCGTCGAACGGCTTCTCGCTCGACAGCGAGAACTCGGTGTCGGGGCCGAGCTCGGGGACGATGTAGTGGTAGTTCGTGTCGAACCACTTCGTCATCTCCATCGCGGTCACGTCCACCCCGCCGTCCTGGCGGCCGCGGGCCATCGCGAAGTAGGTGTCGAGGTCGACCGGGCCGCCGCCGTGCCCGTAGCGGACGGGGACGGCGCCGACGAGGCAGATCGCGTCCAGCGCCTGGTCGTAGAGCGAGAAGTCGTTGGACGGGATCAGGTCGATTCCGGCGCCCTGCATGAAGCGCCAGTTGTCGATCCGGATCTTGCGCCCAACGTGGAGCAGCTCGTCGGCGGACACCTCGCCGCGCCAGTGGCCCTCGGTCGCGAACTTCAGCTCGCGCGCGGGGCCGATTCGGGGAAAGCCGGAGACGTTGGAGAGAGCCATGGGCCGGTGAGCCTACAAGAGCAGTGGCTCTCTCCTAGCCGGGAATCGCGTCGCCGTAGCCGACGCCTTCGCGCCGCGGGGCGGGCCTGCGCGGCGACAGCCGGACCGGCGCCGTGCTGAGCGCCCGTAGCCGCATGTCGCTCCACGTCACCCCCTCGCGCACGAGCGCGGGGAGGCCGAGCGCGACCGCGGTGGCGATCTCGATCGCCTGCAGGATGACGCCGTAGGCGAGGGCGTCCGAGGCCGCGACCCCGAACCCGCCGCTGAGCACGCTGATCACCGCGAGCTGGAAGACGCCGATGTTCGAGGGGGTCGCCGGCACGACCGCGGTGACGTTGACCGCGAACAGGACCGCCGCACAGGCGCCGATCCCGGCCTGGTGCTCGAGGCCCATCGCGACCGACAGCGCGTAACAGGACGCGAGCTGGATCCCCCACGCGCCGAGCTGGGCGCCGGCGGCAAGGGGTCCGCGGCGCGGGTGGCGGAAGACCTTCAAGCCGCTTCGCACCTGGACGAGGGCGCCCCGCACCGCCTTGCGCGCGCGGGCGATCCGGCCCGAACCGCCGCCGCGGATCAGCGCCGGCGCGACGATCAGCGCGACGAGCAGCGCCAGCGGCACGAGGCTGGCGACGAAAAGCTTCTTCTGCCCCGAGTGGAACAGGTCGGTGGACAGCACGATCACCGTCCCCAGCATCGCGAGCGCGAGCAGGTTCAGCGCCGTCTGCGACACCAGGGTGCCGAGCAGGACCGGGAGCGTCTCGCGCATGCGCCCGACCCGCCTCGCGAGCACCATCGCGCGCGCCGGCTCCCCGAGCCGGGCCGGCAGCGTGGCCGACATCAACACCCCGATCATCGTCGCCGAGGTGACGTCACGGCGGCGAACGGGGCGGCGCGACAGCGCGGCCCGCGCGATCACGTACCACGACGCCGCGCGCATGAACAGCGACGCCATCATCAGACCGGCGGCGACTAGCACCCAGGCCTCGTTCGAGCGCACCACGCTCGATACGACGCTGTCGACCCCGATCCGGTTCGCGGCCAGCGCCGTGAGGCCGATCCCGAGGAGCCCTGCGAGCCCGAGGCCGATACGGCGGGCGACGCGGCTCCGCTGCTTGCCGCGGCGCTCGGGCGCCGGATCGAGCGACGGGAGCCGCTGTGGCGGGCGCCGCGGACCGCCGTCCCCGGGGACGAGGCCGCTGTGGCGGGCCAGGCGCTCCATCTCGCCCGCGGGATCGGGGACCCGCTGCGCACGGTCGTAGACCTCGTTCACGCGGTCGGCGACCCGCGGCCACGCGTAGCGCTGCGCCGACGAGCGGGCGGCATGGCCCATCGCGGCGAGTCGCTGTGGCTCGTGGTGGAGCGCCTGCAGCTCCTCGGCGAGGCGCTGCGGATCGGCCGGGGGCACGAGGACGCCGTCCACGCCGTCGGTGACGACGTCGGCGTAACCCGCGATCGCGGACGCGAGGACCGGCGTTCCGGCGGCGAACGCCTCGGTCAGCACCATCCCGAAGCTCTCCGCGTCGAGCGACGGCGCGCACAGTACGTCCGCCTCGTGCAGCCGCCGCCACAGCTCGGCGCCGGAGATCCGGCCCAGCGGCTCGACGTGCTCGGTGACCTCGGGGTCGGCGACGTAGCGGGCCACGTCCTGCGAATCGGCGCCGACAACGGTCAGGCGCGCCGGAAGGTGGCGCACGAGCTCCTCGAACGCGGACAGCAGCACGGGCAGGCCCTTGCGCTCCTCGGGGCGACCGACGAACGCGATCCGCAGCTCCTCGCTCGGCGGCTTGGGCGCGCTTGGCGGCGCGTCGACGTCGACCCCGTTCGGGATCACCGTGTACTCGCCCCCGAACCACCGCTTGCCTGTCCACGCCGCCGCCTGCGACACCGCGATCCGCGCCTGCAGCGAGTTGAGCTTGCGCCTCGCGCCGAGCAGGTTCGCGATCCCGTTCGGGACGCGCTTCGTCGAGTAGGTGTGGAACGTCCCTACCACCGGCGCGCCGCGGAACGAGGCCACGTCCCACCCCACAAGCGGCGCCACCGGCTCGTGGACGTGGACGACGTCGAAGCGGCCCGCGCGCAGCTCGCGGCGCATCCTCGTCACGGCCTCGGGCAACGGCGACAGGTTCGAGACGGCGCCGTTGGCGCCGATCCCGATCGTGCGGCCGAGCGGGATCAGGTGGTCGGGCGCGGTCCGGGCCGAAGCCGGCGCGCGGTGGAGCACCCGGCTGAGACGGTCGGGGGGATCCCACGGAGCGAGCACCCGCACCTCGTCGCCGCGGGCCAGGAACTGCTCCGCCAGCGCCTCGACGTGCCGGTTCACGCCCCCCTCGTAGGTCCACGAATATGGCGTAACGAGGGCGATACGCATTGGTCGATCCTAACAATGAGGTAGTCGCGAACCCCGCGACGGCGGAGTCGAAGACGAGTACGTCGCGGGATTGGTTCTGGCGTACACGAATGCGACGAACAGGCTTGAGAAGCCGGTGCCGATCATCAGCAGCAGGGCCCCCGAGTCGTTGGCCAGCGTGCCGACGACTGTCGCTGCGATCGCGCCGACGAGCCCCGCCAGCGCGGGCCGCGCACCCTCGAACCACGCGGCGATCCGGCGTCGCAGCACGACGCCGGTGACGATCAGCGCCACGCAGACGAGCATCGACGGCTTGGCGACGTTGCGGCCGAAGCTCTCGGCGGAGAGCCGCAGGCGGCGCTCGACGACGTCGCCGAGGTCGTCGAGGCCTCCGGCGTCGAGCACCGAGCGGCTGAGATGAGCGTCTCCCCCCAGCGCGAGGTCGATCGCGAACAGCGTCGCGACCGCGAGCACGGGCGCCGCGATGGCGAGCAGCAGCCCGCGGCGCCCGCCGCCCAGCACCCACCACGCCGCGACGGCGGCGCCGACGGGGAGCACGATCGCCGCGCCGACGTCGGCGCCGAAGCGGCCCGGCGCGAACACGAGCACGCCGCCCAGGGCCGTGAGGCCGAACGCGAGCGCGGCGGCCCGCCGCGACACCCGCGAGCCCGCTGCCGCGAGGCCCGCGCCGACTCCGATCGGCACCAGCGCCGCGACCGTCGCCTCGAGCTCGTTGCCGATCCCATAGAAACGCACCCCGAGGGCCGGGTTGGGCCCGATCAGCGACAGCGCCGTCAGCGGCGACCCCGCGATCACGTCGACCGCGTACGCGAGCAGCGTCACCGCGCAGGCGACCGCGACCGCGGCGAACCCCCGCGTGAGGGCGAGCGTCAACACGGCGAGCGCCGGGCATCCCAGCCCGACGACGAGCTGCTCGGCCGTCTCGCTGGGATCGAGCGCCGCCGCCGCGAGCAGCGCCGCGGGGACGTACATCCCCGCCAGCGCGACGACGGGCAGCACGGCGCGGGCGCCTGGGGCTCCGAACGCGGCCACCGCGGCGAGCACGACCGCCGCCCATGCGAGCAGGCTGAGCCCGATCACGGGACCGCGCCTGGGGCCGACCTCGGCCATGCGCCGCTCGAGCGACACGAGCTCCTCGGGGTCGGGCGTCCCCTCGGCGCGGATCGCGCTTCCGCTGACCGAGTCGGGGACGTCGAGGCCGAGCCGCGCGAGGATCGTCGGCGCGAGGTCGGTGGACAGCACGAGGCCGTCGCGGCGCGTGCTGTCGGAGGTCAGCTCGCCGGCGAAGCCGCGGCCCGCGATCCCGATCGCGAGCTGCTCGCCCTCGTCCTCGGGCGGCGGCCGCTCGATCGCGATCAGCAGGTCGTCGCCGCTGGGGCGAAGAGCGCGCCCGCCGAGCGCCTCCGGGTCGACGGAGGTTGCCCCCAGCCCCACGCAGCTGGTCGGCGGACACGGCGTGCGGTCCGAGACCCGGCCGTTGCGATCGAGCGCGGCGATCTCGGCGGGGGCGGCGCGCCGGCTCGCGCTGACGTCGTAGCGCCCCCGCGCGACGGTCGTCGCGAGCAGGCCGGGGACGATGTCGGCGGGGGCGCTGTCGGCGCGCTCGAGCACCGCCCGCCACAGCACCGGCGGCACGCGGCCGTCGACCGTGAACAGCCGCGGCAGCGGTTCGTCGTACAGGGCGTCGAACACCCGGTTGCCCTGGCCGATGTCGAGGTAGGTCTGGTCGGGCGGCACGTTGGCCCCGAGCCCGGCGCTCATCAGCCCCACCGCCACCCCGTCGACGCCCGCCAGCTCGCTAGGCTCGGTGCCCGCGGGGACGAAAGCGAGCGTGATACGCGTCGACTCGACAGCCTGCTTGGCGCCCGCGGCCGGGGCGGATGCGAGTGCAACGACGGCGGTCACGGCCGCCACGAGGAGCGCCGCCGCGTACCTATAATCGGGTCCGCGCCGCCCCGCAGAGGCGGCTTTTGAATCAGTACATCGACCAGCTACTCGCCTCGCAGTCGGGCGCGTCGCGCCCGATGCTCGGCGCTGATTTCTAACGGGACGCACTGGTGGCCGACCGCACCTTCGCCAAG
>DATAFB010000111.1:0-5267 GCA_036257695.1 Solirubrobacterales bacterium
CGACCAGCGGCTGGCCCAGCTCGAGCGCCTCGCCCGCCTGCGCGACTCCGGGGTGCTGTCGGAGGACGAGCTCGCCGCCGAGAAGCGGCGCATCCTCGAGTCGACGGTCACCGAGTAGCATCGGCCACAGCGCCATGGAGCTGGGGGACGGCGTCAGAAAGCCTGTGCTGCTCGCCATCGACGACGAGCCGGAGACCCTCGGGCGGATCGAGCGCGAGCTGGTCCGCCGCTATGCCGGCGACTACCGGATCGTGTGCGTCGAGTCGGGGGCGGCGGCGTGCGCCGAGCTCGACGCGATGCGCGAGGCCGGAGACGACGTAGCGGTCGTGCTCGCCGACCAGTGGCTGCCCGATCGGACCGGAACCGAGTGCCTGACACGGGCGGCGGAGCTGTACCCGAGCGCGAAGCGGGCGCTGCTCGTCGAGTGGGGGGCGTGGGGGGACCGGGAGACGGCCGACGCGATCCTGCGCGCGATGGCGCTGGGGCAGATCGACTACTACCTGCTGAAGCCGTGGCGCTCGCCGGACGAGCTCTTTCACCGCACCCTGTCCGAGTTCATCCACGAGTGGGCACAGGCGGGGTCGTTCGGCCCCCGCGAGGTCGCCGTGATCGGC
Organism: Solirubrobacterales bacterium; assembly: GCA_036257695.1. Taxonomy (GTDB): domain Bacteria; phylum Actinomycetota; class Thermoleophilia; order Solirubrobacterales; family 70-9; genus DASPWW01. Next base: position 615 of record DATAFB010000111.1, read on the forward strand.
GAGCAGTGGTCTCCGCGGGCGCACGAGCTGCGCACCCTGCTGTCCCGGAACGGCGTCCCGCACGTCTTCCATTCCCACCACTCCGAACAGGGCCGGTCGCTGCTCGCCGAGGCGGGACGTGACGCGGTGAGCGGGCCGTTAGTGATGCTGCGCGGCGGGCAGGTGCTCGAGAACCCCACGAACACCGAGCTCGCGGCGGCGTGGGGGGTCAACACCGAGCCCGACGTGGACCGCGAGTTCGACGTTCTCGTCGTCGGCGCGGGCCCGGCGGGGCTGGCCGCGGCGGTGTCCGCCTCCTCCGAGGGCCTCGAGACGCTCGTGATCGAGCGCGAGTCGATCGGCGGGCAGGCAGGCTCGAGCTCGCGGATCCGCAACTACCTTGGGTTCTCGCGCGGGGTCAGCGGCGCCGAGCTCGGCCAGCGTGCCTACCAGCAGGCGTGGGTGTTGGGGACAGAGTTCGTGCACATGCGCGAGGTCACCGGGCTGCGAACCGAGCCGACCCGCCACGTGGTCACGGTCGCGGACGGCTCCGAGGTCGCCGCGCGGGCGGTGGTCCTGGCGACCGGCGTCACGTACCGCCGGATCGAGGCCCCGTCGCTGCTCGCGCTGGCGGGGAAGGGCGTCTTCTACGGCACATCGAACTCCGAGGTTCGGGCGCTGCGCGGTCACCACGTGCACGTCGTGGGCGGCGGCAATTCCGCCGGCCAGGCCGCGATGCAGCTGTGCCGGTTCGCGGGCCGCGTGACGCTGGTGGTCCGCGAGCCGGATCTGTCGCAGTGCATGTCGCACTACCTGCGCCGCGAGGTCGAGGCGGCGGCCAACGTGGACGTCCGCCTCGGCTGCGAGGTCATCGGCGCTTCCGGGGAGGGCAGGCTCGAGCGGCTCACCGTGCGCGACAACTCCACCGGCGCGACCGAGGACATCGACACGGCGGCGATGTTCGTCCTCATCGGCGCCCGCCCCCACACCGAGTGGCTTCCGGCGACGATCGCGCGCGGGGCGCGCGGCTACGTGCTGACCGGGTCCGACCTCGACCGCCACGGGGTCACGGCGGCGCGGTGGCGGCTGCCGCGCCCCCCGATGCCGTTCGAGACCAGCCTCCCGGGCGTGTTCGCCGTCGGCGATGTCCGGCACGGCTCCGCGCGCCGAGTCGCCCCTGCGGTCGGCGAGGGAGCAGTCGTCGTCCAGCAGCTCTACCGGTGGCTGGACGAGTCCCCCGCAGCCTGATGTCGTCGCCGACCGGTCACTCGACGGGCCTCCGCCCCGCCGCCCGGTCGCCGCGGGTAGTCCCGCCCGCATCCGCGGCGCTCGGCTTCCGGCCGACGCCGTGTGCGTGAAGCTGAAGAAGTAGCGCTCAGTCCGCGAGCTCGACGCGTTCGATCGCCTGCTGCTCGAGCGGGCGGTCGGACGCGTCCGTGGGCGCCGACTCGATCGCCACGACCGCGTCCATGCCGTCGGTGACGCGGCCGAACACCGTGTGCTTGCCGTCGAGCCACGGCGCCTCATCCGCGGTGACGATGAAGAACTGGGACCCGTTCGTGTTCGGCCCCGCGTTGGCCATCGCCAACGCGCCGTGGACGACCTTGTGCTCGTTGATCTCGTCCTCGAACGTGTACCCCGGGCCCCCCGTGCCGGTGCCCTCCGGGCATCCGCCCTGGACCATGAACTCCGGGATCACGCGGTGGAAGATCAGGCCGTCGTAGAACCCGTCGGCGGCGAGCTTGCGGAAGTTGGAGACCGTCTTCGGGGCGTCGTCGTCGAACAGCTCGAGGGTGACCTCCCCGGCGTTCGTGTGCAGCGTCGCCTGCGACATCGCCGGGAGACTATCCGGAACGACGCTCCCCGAGCGCGGCGCGCGATAAGGAGCGCTTAATGTGAGTCGACGATCATCGAGGCCGATGACGGGAGCTTTGGCCTTCACGGCGACCGTGGCAGTGGTCGCTCTCGCGGGATGCGGCGGCGATGACTCGAGCGACGACGTCGCCGGGACGACCACCACCGAGGAGTCGAAGCGGGCGGGGTCGGACGGCGGCGGCTCGAAGCGGGCCGCCCAGCCCGATGGATCGCTCGTCGATGTCGGGGACTCGGAGTTCGGCAAGATCCTCGTCGACGACGAGGGCCGAACGCTGTACGCGTTCGACAAGGAGACGGCCGGTCGCAGCGAGTGCTTCGGCGCCTGCGCCGAGGCGTGGCCGCCGTTCTACACCAAGGGCGAGCCGCAGGCGGGCAAGGGCGTCGACCAGGCCCAGCTCGGGACGACCGACCACGAGGGCAAGGACCTGGTCACCTACGACGGGCACCCGCTGTACTACTACGTCGACGAGGGGCCGAACGAGGTCCTGTGCCAGGGCGTCGACGAGTTCGGCGGCCTGTGGCTCGTCGTGAGCCCGCAGGGCGACCCGGTCCAGTAGGCACCGCAAACCGCGCGATCTGCTCGCAGGCCGCGCGCCTTCTCAGTAGCTTCGCCCCGGATGGTGATCCGGGGGTTGCGGTGGTTCTTCGGCGTCGCGGCGCTGCTGGCACTGTCGCCGGGATTCTGCTGCCACGCGGTCCCAGCGCTCCTGCGCGGCCGCCCACGCGACCAGCACGCACGCCGCCCAGTAGGCGGCTGATCAGGCTCGACAAGTTCGACCTCGACAGGCCAGCGTCGCCTCGATGTCGCCCGAGTTGAGCGCCGCGTACGACGCCCTGGCCGCCTCCACGTCGCGTTCCTTCATGGACGCAACGATAGGCCCGGCCGCTCCTTCCTTCCTTCGCGCTTGTTAGGAAATCGATGGTGAACGTGACCATGCCCACGCGAGCGTCGCGCAGGGGGAGGCTCGCGGCGAGCGCCGCGCTCGCCTGCGCGGCCGTCGCCGCGTCGGCCGCCGTCGCGGCGGAGCCCGCCGCGGCCAAGCCGCCGCCACGCCCCAACCTCGTGCTTGTCGTGACCGACGACCAGGCGGCGTCGACCGTGCGTCCCGAGACGATGCCGAACCTGCTCCAGCTCGTGCGGCCCAAGGCGACGATGTTCACCGACGCGATCGCCACCACGCCGCTCTGCTGTCCCTCCCGCGCGAGCATGCTGACCGGCCAGTACGCCCACAACCACGGAGTGCTGCGCAACGACTACCGCCAGCTGAGCGACAAGCGCAACACGCTGCCGGTGTGGCTCGGGCGGGCCGGCTACCGCACGATCCACATCGGCAAGTACCTGAACCTGTATCGGAAGGCTCGCGGGCCCGAGGCCAAGCCGGCCCCCGGCTGGGACGTGTGGCAGACGATCCAGGAGCCGAACACCTACTACGACTACAGGATGTCGGTGAACGGCGACAAGGTGCGCTACGGCAGCGCGGCGGACGACTACCTCACCGACGTCCTCAGCCGCAGGGCGGCGCGGGTCGCGAGGCGCGAGGCGCGGCGCGACGGCCCGTTCTTCCTCCAGCTCGACCACTGGGCGCCCCACGACGACAGCCGCGGGGGCGGCGCGGGCCCGTGCTCCGAGGGGCGCGACCCGGTTCCCGCGCCGCACGACGTCGGCGCGTTCGCGACCGAGCCGCTTCCTCAGCCGCCGTCGTTCAACGAGGAGGACGTTTCCGACAAGCCGTCGTTCATCCGCGGCCTGGCACCGGTCGACCGCAACCAGGTGGAGGAGAACTATCGCTGCGCGCTCGAGTCGCTGCGCGCGGTCGACCGAGGGATCGCGAAGCTCCACCGCGCGCTGCGCAAGACCGGCGAGCTGCACAAGACGGTGATCGTCTTCATGAGTGACAACGGCTACTTCTACGGCGAGCACCGGCTGCGGTTCAAGGTCGACCCCTACGAGGAGGGGCTGCTGGTCCCGCTGCTGATCTCGGTCCCGCGCAAGCTGCGGGGGGGCGCGGCGCCGGCGACGGTCTCCGAGCCGGTCGCGAACATCGACCTCGCGCCCACGATCCTCGAGCTCGCTCGCGCCACCCCCTGCCGTCGCGGCTCCGACTGCCGGACGATGGACGGCCGCTCGCTCGTGCCGCTCCTGCACGGCGATCGGACGGGGTGGCCTCAAGATCGCGCCCTGGCTGTCGAATACACAGGCAGGAACACAGGGTTCTCGAGCTGCAGCTACAGGGGGATCCGAGTCGGCGACGAGCTGTTCGTGGAGCACACGATGATTCCGAACTTCACCACCGGCGCCTGCGAGGCGAGCGTCGAGCGCGAGCACTACGACAACACGGCCGACCCGTTCCAGCTCGAGAACCTGTATCCGGCCGCCGCCGGGACGCCGGCTACGGCGCGCCAGGCCGAGCTGTCCGAGCGCCTGTCGAGCCTGCGGGTGTGTGCCGGGCTCGCCGGCCGTGACGCCCGAAGCGGGACGCGCCCGTATTGCGAATGAGATCCGCGACGCCAATCCAGGGGCCACCGGGCCGGATCGGCGCCGCGCGCCGGGTGGCGGTCGCGGCGGGGATCGCGGTGGCGCTCGGCGCGGCAGCCGTCGTCGGCGGGGGCGAGGACGCCCGCGCCGGCTCCCAGGCGCAGCCGAACATCGTCGTGATCACGACCGACGACCAGTCGCTGAGCATGATGCGCGGGCGATACATGCCGCAGACGACGAAACAGATCGCCGAGCGCGGCGCGACGTTCACCGACTACATCGTCACTACCCCGCTGTGCTGTCCGTCGCGGGCGACTCTGCTG
>DATAFB010000116.1:0-2606 GCA_036257695.1 Solirubrobacterales bacterium
TGTCCCGCACGCGCCTGGGACAGTGCCGGGGCCTTCCGGCCCCGTACCTCGATTATCCCGCACCGGGGACGTGGGGTAGACGGTCGCGGCGGGTGCGAGCCTTTACGTGTCGCTTGGCGCGCGCCGGGTGTCTGACTGGCGCATGAACTGGCGCACGAGACGGCGAAATGGCTCTACTAAGCCAGATTCTCTCCGTTCAATCAGATGTGGTACATCCGTGAGCCCGCGTCGTCGGCCTCGCGGCGGGCGATGTCGCCGATCGTGGTGCGGGTGAACACGTCGCGGAGGGCGTCGACGCCCTCGGCCCAGATCCCGCCTGCCTCCTTGCCCTCCTCCCCGACCTTTCCGTCCAGGGCCTGGACCACCTCGAGCACAGTGATCTCGTCGGCGGCGCGGGCGAGCGTGTATCCGCCGCGCATCCCGCGGTAGCTTTCGAGCAGCCCCGCGCGGCGCAGGGTCGAGAACAGCTGCTCGAGGAACTGAACCGGCATCCCGCGGCGCTCGGCGACCGCGGCAATCGGCACCGGGCGGTCGTCCGCGGACCGCGCAAGCTCCGCCATCGCGACGACCGCGTAGCGCGACTTCGACGTGACCGAGATCATCGCCCGCCTTTCTACACCAGCACAATGTAGGCCGTGAGCCCGATCGCGAGAGCCGCAAGGCGCGCTCCGGTGCCGCTCGTGCTGATGGCGCTGATCTTCTGGCTGTCCTCGCAGCCCGACCTCGACTCGGGGCTGGGGGCGGCGGACCTAGTCCTGCGCAAGCTCGCGCACGCGGTCGTGTTCGGGGCGCTGGCGCTGCTGTGGTGGTGGACGCTGCGTCCGCTGACCCGCAACCCGCTCCCGGCGGCGGCCGCGATCTCGCTGCTGTACGCGATCGTCGACGAGTACCACCAAAGCCTCGTCGACGGAAGGAACGGGAGCGCTGTGGACGTCTGTATCGACCTCGCGGGAATCGTCATCGCGGCGCTGGCGCTCCGGTACGATCAGCGCGTCCGGTCGTTGCTCGAGCGAGACGGAGAGAGCCCTGAGCGCGGAGTGGCGTTGCCTGGTGATCGACGGCCAGCCGATGGTCAGGGTCGGCGTTCGCGAGGTGCTCGCGGACCGCTACGAGGTCGAGGAGACGGGGTCCGGGAAGGACGCCCTTCATCTCCTGACTGACGTCGGCGACTTCGACGTAGCGATCGTCGACATGCGCCCACCCCAGGACAGCGCCTCGAGCGCGCTGTGGGGCGCGGCCACGATCCGCGCGCTGCTCAAGGCCCAGCCGGGGCTCGGGATCGTCGCCCACGGCGACCGGCCCGAGCGCCACCTCGTCCACGAGGCGTTCTCGGCGGGCGCGAACGCGTTCGTTGCCAAGAGCTCGAAGCCCGAGCAGCTGAGCCGCGCGGTCGAGGCGGCGGCCGGTGCGGAGACGTTCATCGACCCGGCGGCCGGCGGGCGGCGCCCGCGCGCCGGCCAGACGCTCACCCGCCGCCAGCGCGAGATCCTCCAGATGTTCGCCGACGGCCACTCGACCGGCCAGGTCGCGCGACGGCTCGGTCTGAGCACGGAGACTGTCAAGACCCACAACAAGCAGCTGCTCTCTCGGTTACGGGCCAAGGACCGCGCCCACGCGGTCGCGATCGGGATCCGAAGCTCCCTGATCGACTAGGCCGCCCGCAACCCCGCGGAAGCGGAGGCGGAGCCGAGCATTTCGCGGGATTGATGTTGGCTCAGACCGAGCCGCGGTCGCGCGCGATCAGACGGCCTGGACCCGGACGCAGCGCGCCGCGGCTTAATCGCTCGACAGGCGCTGCAGGGCGTGCTCGATCCTCGCCACCGACTCCTCACGACCGAGCGCGGCCAGCGACTCGAAGATCCCCGGCGACACCGTGGTCCCCGTGATCGCGACCCTCAGCGGCTGAAACAGGCGCTTCGGCTTCACGTCCCGCCCGGCGACGACCTCGCGCAAGGCCTCCTCGATCGACGTCGGCTCGAAGCTCGCGCCGTCGTCGAGGGCCTCGAGCGCTGCCGCGAGCAGCGGCTCGGCGTCGGGGGTCATCACCTTCCGCCACGCGTCGGGGTCGTCCGCCGGGCCCTCGAACAGGAAGCGCACGAGCGGCCACGCCTCGGCCAGCGTCTGGGCCTTCTCCTGCACGATCGCGCACGCCGCCCGGCGGCGCTCGGGCGCGGCCGCCGAGAACGCCTCGGCGGCGGCGGGGTCGGTGGCCGCCAGGTGGCCGGCGAGGCGCGCCTCGTACTGATCGAGCGGCATCCAGCGCATGAAGCGGCCGTTCATCCACCGCAGCTTCTGCTCGTCGAAGATCGCCGACGAGCGGCCCACCCGCTCGATGCCGAAGCGCTCGATCAGCTCGTCGGTGGTCATCAGCGTCGTGTCGTCCTCGGTTCCCCACCCGAGCAGCGCGAGGTAGTTGCGAACCGCCTCCGGGAGGTACCCCGCGTCGCGCAGCGCCTCGACCGATGCCGCCCCGTGGCGCTTCGACAGCTTCTTTCCGTCGGGGCCGTGAAGGAGCGGGAGGTGGGCGTAGCGCGGAGGCTCGAAGCCGAGCGCGCGCATGACGAGCAGCTGCCGCGGCGTGTTCGAGAGGTGGTCGTCGCCGCGGA
>DATAFB010000124.1:0-11721 GCA_036257695.1 Solirubrobacterales bacterium
CAGGACGATCGCTGGTACCCGAGCAAGCTCGAGGTGCTGCGGCGCGCGATCTCTGGCGCCCAGCTCTCGTACAGCGACACCCGGCTGGTCGACGCCAGCGGTCGCGTTCTCGCCGCCAGCCTGTGGGAGCGGCGGCGTAACAACCACACGAACTTCGCGTCGATGTTGATCGCCAACACCGTCCCCGGGGCTGCGTCGCTGATGCGACGCGAGGTGGTCGACCTCGCGCTCCCGTTCCCGGACGCCCCCGGCGACCTGTTTCACGACCACTGGCTGAGCCTCGTGGCGATGGCAATCGGCGAGCTGTCGTACGTCGATCGCCCCCTGTATGACTACGTTCAGCATCGGGGGGCCGTGCAGGGCAAGATGGTGGGCGAGCCCGAGGCAAGGCACGACGACCTCCGCGGGGCGGGACGGTTGCTCCTCCATGCCGCGCGCGAGCCGTTCACCGGGTGGCGTGCGGCCTACTTCCACGGCTACGTCACGCTGGCGCTCCAGGCCGAGGTCCTCCGCCTGCGCGGCTCGTCGCGCATCGCCCGCCGCAAGCTGCGAACGCTGTCCCGGATCGTGGCCTGCGAGCGCTCGCCCGTCAACTTCGCGTGGCTGGCGCTGCGCCCGCTACGGGCCGCGTTCGGCCGTGGCGAGACGCTCGGCGCGGAAATGCACCTCGCGAAGGGAATCCTGTGGCGCCATGCTGTCGCGCTACGTACACGCGGCCGTCAGACCCCCAAGGGGTCGGCTCACGATTCGAGCCTGCCGCCCCCAGGCAGCTTCGAGCAGCGGCGGCTGCGCCGCTGGCGTGCGCTTCGCTGAGCGGCGCCCGCCAGAACCCGCCGGGTGTGTATCTGCGACCCAGCGGAGGCAGCTAGCCTACAGCCACCGAGGCTGAGATCCCTAATCCCCAGAGGGGCGAGCCCCCCTCGGCCATGGCGACCCCTTCGTCCACCGACACCGCAACCGAGGCGCCCGCGCGGCGAGAGCGCGCGGCTGGCCCCGTCGACGGGCCGGTGGTGATCGAGGCTCGCGGGATCGACAAGACGTTCAGGATTCCCAGCCACCGCATCGACTCCTTCAAGGAGCGCATCGTGCGCCCATTCGCCCGCGTCGAGTATCGCGAGCTTCGGGCGCTGCGCGACGTCTCGTTCGAGGTCCGGCAGGGCGAGTTCTTCGGCATCGTCGGGCGAAACGGTTCGGGCAAGAGCACGCTGCTGAAGATTCTCGCGAGCATCTATCGCGCCGACGCCGGAACGATCCGCATGGTCGGGCGCCCCGCTCCGTTCATCGAGCTCGGGGTTGGGTTCAATCCCGACGTCAGCGCGCGCGAGAACATCGTCCTCAACGGAGTGATGATGGGGCTGTCGCAGCGCGAGGCGCGTCGCAGGGTCGACGCCGTGCTCGACTTTGCCGAGCTCGGTGAGTTCGCGGACCTCAAGCTGAAGAACTATTCGTCGGGGATGATGGTCCGGCTCGCGTTCTCGGTCATGCTCCAGTCCGACGCCGAGATCCTGCTGATCGACGAGGTCCTGGCAGTCGGGGACGCCGCGTTCCAGCAGAAATGCAAGGACGTCTTCCACGAGATGCGCGACGCCGGCCGCACGATCGTGCTCGTCACTCACGACATGACCGCGGTCGAGAGCTTCTGCCACCGCGCGCTGCTCCTGCACGATGGAGAGATCGTCCACATCGGCGACCCGGAGCAGGTGCAGCGCCAGTACCTGCGGCTGAACTTCGCCGGGGGGGACGGGGGCGCCGCCGCCAAGGGTGGGGTCGTTCCGGACGTGCACGCCCGTCTCGTCGACTCGTGGCTCGAGAACGAGTCGGAGCGTGCCGTCAACGTCGAGCTCGGGAAGCCGATCCGGTTCGGCGCCGTGTTCGAAGCCCTGCGCGACCTCGAACGACCGACGTTCGGCTTCCACTGCTACAACGAGGACGGCCTCGAGATGTTTGTTTTCCACCGTACGCTCCTCCTCGAGGAGGGGCAGCCGGACAGGCTCGCAGAGGGGCAGCGCGCAAGGATCAGCGGGACGGTCGAGAACCCGCTGATGCCGGGCCGCTACAACCTCAAGTGCTGGGTCGCGCGGCGGCGCAATCCGGGCGACCTGGCACTGCACGGGATCGACGTCCTCGACTTCGTGGTCTTCGGGACTGCGCCGCCGCGCGGGCTGGTGTTGGTCGAAGCGGACGTCGACGCTGCCCCGGAACGCCCGGAGGGTCGTTGAACGACACGGGCGGCGGAGTCGTGCTGACCGACGTCCGGGGCCCCTCAGCCCTGGGAGGCGGCTGGAGGCGTTTCTTCGAGCTGCTCTACCTGATCTCGGTCACGGAGTTCAAGAAGACCTACTTCGGGACGGCGCTCGGCTACGTGTGGTCGCTGGTCAGGCCGCTGCTCCTGTTCGCGGTGCTGCTGTTCGTGTTCACGAAGATCTTCCGGCTCGGCTCGACGGTGCCGAACTACCCGGTGATGCTGCTGCTCAACATCGTCCTGATCGGCTTCTTCCAGGAGGTGACCAACAACGCCGTCACGTCAGTCGTGGGCCGGGAGAGCATCGTGCGCAAGACCCAGTTCCCCCGCCTCGTGATCCCGATGGCGACCGTTCTCACGGGCCTCCTCAACCTCGGCATGAACCTGATCGCTGTCGCCATCTTCCTGCTCGCCTACGGGGTCGACCCGATGTGGACGTGGCTGTTCCTGCCGCTGCTCGTCGCGATTCTGTTCGTGCTCACGTCGGCGACGTCGCTGCTGCTGTCGTCGCTGTACGTGCGCTTCCGCGACGTCGCGATCATGTGGTCGGTGATCGTCGCGGCCCTGTTCTACGGCAGCCCGATCCTGTACCCGTTCGACACGTCTGTTGTCCCCACCCTGGAGCCCTACCAGGGCGTTCTGGCGATCAACCCGCTGACCCCCTTCTTCGCTCAGGTCCGCCACTGGATCATCGACCCGACCGCGCCGACCGCAGTCGAGGCTGTCGGAGGCTGGACGCACATGATCGCACCGACGGCGATCTTCGTCGCGGTCTGTGTCATCGGCGTGTGGGTCTTCACCCGCGCGGCGCCGCGGGTCGCCGAGGAGCTTTGAGCAGCTACTCGCTGCCGTGCCGGCCCTCGCGGCGCTGGCGCACCATCGTCACCGCGATCGACGCGAGCACGACGACGACGGGGACCGCGTACAACACGTACAGGGCCCAATGGCCGGCGTGGGCGATCGGCAGCTCCATGTCGGCAAGTATTACGGAGCGCCAGCGGGGGCCGATCACTCGGCCGCCGGGCGCAGGACCACGAGCACCACGAAGGCGCTCACGGCGACGAGTACGATCGAGGCGCCGGCGGCGAGGTCGAGGTGCCACGACAGCAGCAGCCCGAGCGGCGCGCTTGCGGCGGCGATCGCCGCCGAGACGGCCATCATCGCCGGGAGCCGCCGCGTCAGCAGCGCAGCGGCGGCGGGGGGCGCCATCAACAGGCCGAGCACGAGCAGCGCGCCGACGACCTGGAACCCGATCACGACCGCGACCGTGACGACGACGAGCAGCATCAGCTCGAGCCGATCGACCGGCACCCCCGCCGCCGCGGCCCGCTGGCGGTCGAACGAAACGAGCAGGAACGGCCTGTACAGCAGCGCCACCAGCGCCAGCACCGCGGCGACCGCGACCGCGCTCACCACCACCTCCCCCTCCCCGACCCCGAGCACGTCGCCGAACAGGAACGCGGTCAGGTCGACGGAGTAGCCCTCGACACGCGAGATCAGGACGACGCCGAGCGCGAGCATGAGCACGAACACGACCGCGGCCGCCGTGTCGGGGCGGACCGGGCTGCGGCGCAGCACGGCGTTCGTCGCCATCGCGGTCACGAGCCCGGCCACGACCGCCCCGAGCGCGATCGCGAGCTTGTCGGGCTCGCCGCCGCCGGCCTCCGCGGTGAGCGCGAACGCGACCGCGATCCCGGGGAGGACGCCGTGGGCGAGGCTGTCGGCCATCAGCGCCATCCCGCGCAGGATCACGTAGCAGCCGACCACCCCGCACAGGACGCCGACGAGCGCCGCCGCGATCGCCCCGGTGCGCACGAACTCGGCCTCGAACGGCTCGATCAGGACTTCCATGGCACCAGAACCCACCTGCCAGTCGCCTCGCAGTCTCGGGCTTCGCCCTCGATGCTCGACGCCACCACTACCTACTCCACGTGGTGGTGCTCGGAGACGTCGACCATCAGCCCGCCGACCCTGACGATGCGGCCGGCGAAGGTCTCGTACAGGACCTCCTCCGTCGTCGCGGCCTCGGGCGGGCCGAAGGCGACGACCCGCCGGTTGAGGCACAGGACGAGGTCGTAGTCGCGAGTCGCGCTGGCGAGGTCGTGGGTGGCGACGACGACGGTGCGGCCGGCGCGATGCCAGCGTCCCAGCAGCTCCCTGATCGCCTCCTGGGTCGGCACGTCGACGCCGGTCAGGGGCTCGTCCAGGAGCACGATCTCGGCGTCCTGGGCGACAGCCTGCGCGAGCAGTGCGCGCTGGCGCTCGCCTCCAGACAGCGTCCCGAAACGCCGCCGGCCCAGCGACCCGATCCCCAGGACGTCGAGGGCGTCGGCGACCAGGCCCCGGTCGCGCTCGGCGAAGCGCCGCCACCACCCGAGGTCCCCGTAGCGGCCCATGCGCACGACGTCCGCCACCGTGACCGGGAACGTCGGATCGACGTCGAGATGCTGGGGTACGAACGCGACGCGGCGGCTGTGGAGCTCGATCGAGCCGCGGTCGGCGGCTACGAGCCCGACCGCGGCCGCGAACAGCGTGCTCTTCCCGGCTCCGTTCGGGCCCAGCACCGCGACCCGGGAGCCCGACGGGATCTCGAGGCTGACGTCGACGAGCGCCGGTGTGCCGCCGAAGCTGACGTCGAGCCCGCGGGCGGTGAGCGCGGCCGCGCCTTTCACTGCGCCCGCCGCCGCGCGGGGCGCGTGCGCTCGCAGCGCGTGCACGTGCCGCGGATCACCACGTCGTGGCCGCTCGTCGCGTGCCCCAGCCGGCTGGACACGCGCGTGATCGCCTGCTCGAGCGAGGTGTCGTCGAACGGGGTCACCGCCCCGCACGAGTCGCACACCGCGTGGTGGTGGTGCTCACCGCCCGGGATCACCGGCTCGTAGCGCTGGCCACCCTCGCCGACATCCACCCGCTGCACCAGCCCGAGACCATGAAGCAGGTCGAGAGTGCGGTAGACGCTCGCGATCCCGACGCCGCTGCCCCGCGATCGCAGCCGGGCCGAGATCTCCTGGGCCGACAGGCAGCAGTCCTGGCGGGCGAGGAGCTCCACGACCGCCTCCCGCGCGCCGCCGAGTCGGTGGCCCTCGCCGCCCATCGCTCGCCGTGCCGTCTCGCCCCAGTCGCCCGTGGTCATCTCGTGTATATGATAATGATTCTCATTCTCGTGAATTCCACCCCGGCCAAGATATGCGTCGTGGCGGCGTCGGCGGCCCTCGCCGTCGCCGCGGTCGCCCTCGGAGCGTGCGGCTCCGACGACGGCGGCGATTCGACGACCGTCGCCGCCACGACGGGAGTCACCGCCGACATCGCCGAGCGCGTCGCCGGGCCGGACGCAGAGGTGACGCAGATCGTGCCCGACGGGGCGAGCCCGCACGACTTCGAGCTCAGCGCCCAGGATCGCCAGGCGCTCGAGGAGGCGGACCTCGTGGTCGCGAACGGGTCGGGGCTCGAGGCCGGAATCCCGCTCGACGAGGTCGACACCCCGACCTGGGAGCTGACCGAGCACGCCGACACGCTCGGCGACGATCCCCACGTGTGGATGGACCCGACGCGCGTCGCCGCGGCTGCCGACTCGCTGGCGGATGCGCTCGCCGAGGCCGATCCGGGGCACGCCGAGCGCCACCGCGCGAACGCGCGCGAGTACGGGCGCCAGCTGCGCGCGCTCGACCGCGAGATCGTCGACGCCGTCGCAACCGTGCCGCCGGCCGAGCGAGAGCTCGTCACATCCCACGACTCGCTGGCGTACTTCGCCGACCGCTACGACTTCGACGTCGCCGCGACCGCGTTCCCGGCGACCGGTGCCGAGGCGGAGGCCAGCGCGGCTCAGCTCGACGACGTCGAGCGCGCGGTGCGCGACACCGGGGTCCCTGCGGTGTTCGCCCAGGAGGGAGACGACGCCGAGGCGCTGCGGCTAGTCGCGGAGGAGACGGGGGTGGAGGTCGAGTACGGGCTGCTCGTCGAGGCCCCGGGCGCCGCCGGCAGCTACGAGGAGATGCTGCGTCGCGACGCCGAGCTGATCGCCGACTCCCTCCGGCCCCGGCGCTAGCCTCGCGCGGCGATGGTCACAAGGGCTCAGCGACCGTCCTCGCCGCGCGCCTGGCGCTCGGCGGGCGGCCGGTCGTTCTCATCGATCGACGGGGCGTCGATCGTGTCGTTGCTGCCGTAGAACACGAACACGATCACGACCGCGATCCCGAGCACGATCCCGACCACGATCCCGATCGCCCGGTCGACGCGCCGCCGGCGCCAGTCTGGCTGCTGGGTGGGCTGCATCGCCGCCCCCCGCGGGGCGGTCTAGACGCCGTCGAGCAGCCTCCAGTTGGCGCGGAACGCGTCCTCCGCGGCCGCGACGACGGCGTCCTCGTGTCCCAGCGCCACGCGCTCGGCGATCAGCTCGCGGACCTCCGCAGCATGATCGGCGTCGCGGCCCGCGTGGACGCGAAAGTACTCGGTCCCGGGACCGTCGGCGATGCCGTACAGCTCCACGAGCCCGTCGCGCTTCACGGTCGAGATCTCGGGCTGGCCGCTCTCGATCGCGTACAGCCGGGCGAGCGTCGGGAGCAGCCCGTCGGACGAGGTCCAGGCCCGCACGCACGCGTCGGTCTCGGCCGTGGCCCCGGCCGCCGAGTCGCCGCCGACAGCATCGACGAAGCCGTCCCATAGCGCGACGTGCCCGACCTCCTCCTCGGCGTGCTCGCGCAGCTCGTCGCGCTCCGGCGCCTCGGTCGCCGCCGCGGAGCTCATCTCCGCGATCGCCTCGACGGCGTGCCGGTACTGACCGGAGTACCGCGCCAACTCCTCGCGGCTCAACTCGCCCTGCGTCCAGCGCACGTAGAACGGATGCTCGAGCACGTTCCAGCGGCTGCGGCTCTCCTCGATGCGATCCCAGATGGTGCTGCTCACTCCGCGCTCCCCTCGTTTGTGTCGGTTCGGTCTACGGCCGGAGCATACCTTTCCCCGTCCCTACAGAGACCGCGCGAAACGCTTGGGTTTCGCGCGATTGATGTCTGCTTGCATTTCCGGCGCTTGATGATGAGACCGACGCTTTCCGACATCGCGATTCCACCATTTCCGGCCGACCTGACGTGGATCGGCGAGGCGCCGCCGCGGGTTGAGCGGCTCGCCGCGTCGGGCCCGGTGCTGGTGCACTTCTTCGACTTCGCGCAACTCAACGCCGTCCGCGCGCTCCCCTACGTGCGCGCGTGGCACGAGCGCTACGCCGACACCGGGCTCGCGGTGCTCGGCGTCCACACGCCTCGGTTTCCGTTCACTGCCTCGGACGCCGCCGTCGCCGAGGCAGCGCGCCGGCTCGGCATCGTCCACCCCGTCGCCGTCGACTCGGCGCGCCGCGTGTGGCACGCGTACGGCTGCGAGGGGTGGCCGTCGCTGTTCGTGTGGGGGCGAGGCGGCGTGCTGCGGTGGTTCCACTTCGGAGAGGGCGAGTACGGCGCCACGGAGACCGCGATCCAGGAGCTGGTGCTCGAGTCGGCGCCGGACGCGCGGCTCCCGGACCCGCTGCCGCCGCTGCGCCCGAGCGACGCTGCCGAGGCGCTCGTGATGCGGCCCACCGACGAGGTGCTGCCGGGAGGCGCGGCGGACGAGCCATGGGCCCCGACGGCGGACCGCCTCGGGCTCGAGCTCGGCTATGCCGCCGGGGGTGCCTACGCCTCGGTGGACGGGGAGGGAGCGATCGAGGTGTCGGTGGACGGGGGCCCGCCACGGCGCGTCGCGGTCGAGGCGCCGGGGCTCGTCGAGCTGACCGCCCATGACTCGCACGAGGAGCATGTGATGCGGCTGCGGCCCACCGAGGGCGTGCGCGTGTGGTCGGTCAGCTTCGCGCCGGGAGTGCCGTAGCGGCGCGGCTCACACTGCGGCGAGGCCCTTGCGGATCTCGCCGGGGAGCATGAAGCGGACGTCCTCGTCGACGGTGCGCAGCTCGGAGACGTCCTCGGCGCCGCGGTCGCGGAAGAACTCGACCAGCTGCTCGACGAGCTCCTCGGGGGCGCTGGCGCCGGACGTGATCCCGACCGTCTCCACGCCCCGCACCCACTCCTCGTCGACCTGCAGCGAGTTGTCGATCAGGTGCGACGCGGCGCCGTGCTCGCGCGCGACCTCGACGAGCCGGTTGGAGTTGGACGAGTTCGTGGACCCGATCACCAGCACGAGGTCGCAGCGGGTCGCGAGCTGCTTGACCGCCTGCTGGCGGTTGGTCGTCGCGTAGCAGATGTCGTCGGTCTTCGGGCCGACGATGCCGGGGAACTTGCGCTTCAGCCGCTCGATGATGTCCGTGGTCTCGTCCACGGACAGCGTCGTCTGGGTGATGTAGGCGACGCGGTCTGGGGCGGGGACATCGAGGTCGTCGACGTCGTCGGCGGTCTGGACGAGGACGATGCTCTCGGGCGCCTCGCCCGTCGTGCCCTCCACCTCCTCGTGGCCCTCGTGGCCGATGAGCACGATCGTGTACCCCTGGGCGGCGAACTTGCGCGCCTCGACGTGGACCTTCGTCACCAGCGGGCAGGTCGCGTCGATCGTCTGCAGCCGGCGGGCGAACGCGTTCTCGTGCACGCTCGGGGCCACGCCGTGGGCGGAGAACACGACCAGCGCCCCCTCGGGCACTTCGGTCTCCTCCTCGACGAAGATCGCGCCGCGCTCGGTCAGCTGCTGGACGACGTGCTTGTTGTGGACGATCTCCTTGCGCACGTAGACCGGCGGGCCGTGCTGCTCGAGCGCGCGCTCGACCGTCTGCACGGCCCGGTCAACACCCGCGCAGTAGCCGCGCGGGGCAGCAAGCAGGACCCGCGTCGGTGTGGATGTGGTCGCGTCGAGCATCGGAGGCGGAGCCTCCGACTGCGAGGCGACAGGCTGGTCGCCGTGGTGATTCTCGGGCATCAGGTACAAGGGTAGCCGTCGTGGCGCACCCGTCGCGCATGCCCCGCCGGCCGCCCTCCGCGGCGGTCCTTCGCCGCCGCCGGCGGGTCGCGGGCGCCGTGCTGGCGGTCGCCGTGGCAACGGTGGCGCTCGCCGTCGAGGCCGCGGTGGGCGACGGGCGCGTCGGCCCGACACCGGGCGAGATCGGGCGACTGGGGCGCCACGCGGTGCCCGACCGCGAGCTGATCGGCCGGCTGCTGATGGTGCGGATGGACGGCGTCGCGACGCCGGAGCTCGCGCGCCAGGCCCGCCGGGGCGAGATCGGCGGTGTGATCGCCTTCCCGCCACCCGGCCAGCCGACGGGCGAGTTGAAGGACGAGGTCGCGAAGCTGCAGCGGGAGGCGCGCAGGGGCGACCATCCGCCGCTGCTGGTGGCGATCGACCAGGAGGGCGGCGAGGTCAAGCGGCTTCCGGCCGGTCCCCCGGACCGCGCGCCCTCCGAGCTCGCCGCGCCGGGTGACGAGCCCGCCGTACGGCGCGAGGGGCGCCGCACGGGTCGCTTTCTCGCGGAGCTGGGGATCGGCGTCAACCTCGCGCCGGTGCTCGATGTACCGGCCTCGCCGTCGTCGTTCATCTCCTCGCGCGCGTTCGGCGCCGACCCCCGGATCGTGGCCGCGAACGGGGTCGCGTTCGCGGACGGACTCGAGCGCGGCGGCGCGACCCCGACCGCGAAGCACTTCCCGGGGCTCGGCCGCGCGATCGCCAACACCGACCTGGCGCCGAGCGAGGTCGACGCGTCCCGGCGCCGGCTCGACGAGGACCTGGCGCCGTTTCGCGAGGCGATCGCGCGCGGGATCCCCGCGGTGATGACCGCCAACGCGACTTACCCCGCGCTCGACCCCGATCGGCCGGCGTCGCTGTCGCCTGCGGTCGTCGACGGGCTGCTGCGCGGCGAGCTCGGCTTCGACGGCGCCACGATCACCGACGACCTCGGCGCCGGCGCCGTGCGCGACGTGATGCCCGAGCCCGAGGCGGCGGTCGCCGCGGCCGAGGCCGGGAACGACGTCCTGCTGCTCGCCGGGACGGCGGACGGCGGCGACGCGCTCGCGGCGCTCGAGCGGGCCGTGCGCCGCGGGGAGCTCGACCGGGCGGCCCTCGAGCGGTCCGCGCTCCGCGTTCTCGCGCTCAGCCCCGCCCGATGAGCGACCCCGCCAGCGCCACGGTCGCCGGGCGCCCGACCGCCCCGAGGCTGCGGGCGCAGACGCGGTCGAGGTCGTCCTCGGTCGTGTGCCACCACTCGCCGGGCGGGGGACCGGGGCCAAAGCGGAAGTCGATCAGGTCGACGGCGGGGAGGCCGGCGTCAGCGAACGGGATATGGTCGTCGAGGACGGCGTCGGCCTCGCCCACGAACGGCTCCCCCCCGCCCTCCGGGTCGAGCTCCAGCGCCGCGTCGCGGAAGCGGTCGTACAGCGCGGGATCGGAGTTCTGCTCCAGCGGGATGTCGAGATCGCAGTCGCCGACGAGGTCGAGCAGCGTCATCGCCTTGATCTCGTCGAGCGGCGGCGACCCCTGGCGACCGCCGCCGCGCGAGTAGCGCACGTACTGCGCGCTTCCCCGCGTCCCGTCCTCGGTGAACGGCCGCTCGCCGCGCGCCTCCTCGGCGTCGAACAGCGCTACGTGGATCGACGGCCCACGGACGCGCCCGCGCAGCGCGCGCGCGAGCTCGAGCACGACCGCGACCCCCGAGGCGCCGTCGTTGGCCCCGACGAAGCCCGGGATCCCATCCTTCGTGTCGTGGTGGGCCCCGACGACGATCGCACCGGGCTCGTCCCCGGGGATCACGCCGACGACGTTGCGATGCGGTCGCTGGACGCCGACCCCCCGCGCGCCCGCCTCGCGCAGGCGTGAGGCGAGCAGCGCGGTAAGGCGGCGGCCGGCGGCCGACCCGGCCGGGCGCGGGCCGAGCCTCACCTGGGCGCGGAGGTCGGCGAACGCACGGCGCTCGTCGAAGCGCCCCGCGAGACGCTCCGCGTCGCCCGCCGAGGGTGTTCCGGGGGACGGCTCCTCGCGCTCGCCGCACGCAGCAACCGCGCCGAGGGCGAGCGCGGCGGCGAGCGCCGCCGCGAGACGAAATCTCTCACCCGCTGCCATGGTGTCGCGGTAGGGTCTCATCGATGGCCGACAAGCAGACGCACATGGACCGCCTGAGCTCGATCGACGCGTCGTTCCTGACGAACGAGGGCTCCGCGAGCCACATGCACGTCGGAGCTGTGCTGATCTTCGAGGGGCCGCCGCCGAGCTACCCCGACCTCCTCGACCACGTTCGCTCGCGGCTGCACCTCGTCCCCCGTTTCCGCCAGAAGCTCGCCACCCCTCCGCTGCAGATGGGGCGGCCGTTCTGGATCGACGACCCCAGCTTCAACCTCGAGTACCACGTGCGCCACTCCGCCCTGCCGTCGCCGGGGTCCGAAGAGCAGCTGCGCAGGCTCGCCGGGCGGCTGTTCTCGCAGCAGCTCGACCGCTCGAAGCCGCTGTGGGAGCTGTGGCTCGTCCAGGGCCTGAAGCGCAAGCGGTTCGCGGTGCTGTCGAAGACCCACCACGCGCTGGTCGAC
>DATAFB010000146.1:0-3486 GCA_036257695.1 Solirubrobacterales bacterium
GTCGCGCTCGGGCGCCGAGGTCGCGGCGATCGACGTCGCGGTCGAGCTGCTGCGGAACTTCGGCGAGGACGCCGAACGCGACGACCAGTTTGCCGCCTCGCTGATGCTTCGCCAGGGGGTGCCCGAGGACGTCGTCACCGCGCTGCAGAGCGTGTCGCGCAGCTTCCGCGCCTGGGGGTCGCGGCCGAACGTCACCCGGCCGCTCCACGACGACGAGATGCTCGACTTCCGCGACCGGACGCTCGAGGTGCAGCACCGCCCCGGGCACAGCCCCTCCGACACGCTGTTCTGGGACTCCCGGCGGCGGATCCTTTTCGCGGCCGACCACCTGATTGGCCACGTGACCGCCAACGCGCTCATGACCGGTCCGCTCGACGGGTCGGACGAGCGGCCCCAGGCTCTCGTCACCTACATCGAGTCGATGCGGCGCACCCGCGAGCTGCCGGCCGAGGTCGTGCTCTCCGGGCACGGCGACGTGATCACCGATCACGTGGCGCTGATCGACGAGCGCTTCGAGCGCTACCGTCTCCGCGCGGAGCGGATCCACGAGCTGCTCGTCGAGCGGCCTCGCAGCGGCTACGAGATCGCCCAGGAGCTGTGGGGGAACATCGCCGTGACGCAGGCGTTCCTGACGACCTCCGAGGTGCTGGGCCACCTCGACCTGCTGATCAACAAGGGGCGGGTGCGAGAAGTCGAGGACGAGGGCGGGGTGCGGTACGAGGCGGTCGGGGTCGGGCCGCTCGACGACGTGCTCGCAGCGGATTCGGCCGGCACGCCGACATGAGCGCGGGCGGTCCGGCGAAGAAGCGCATGCTAGTGATCGTCAACCCGTACGCGACGACCGTCTCGGACCGGCTCAAGAACCTCGTCGTGTACGCGCTCCAGGGCCGCTACGACGTCACCGCGGTCGACACCGAGGCGCGCGCCCACGCGATCGAGATCGGCCGCGAGGCCGGCAGCGGCGAGTACGACATCGTCGTCGCCTTCGGCGGCGACGGGACCCTGAACGAGGTCGCGCACGGCCTCGCCGGCACGGGCGTGCCGGTGTCGGTGCTGCCGGGTGGGTCGACGAACGTCGTCGCCCGCACCCTGGGGATCCCGAACGACGTCGTCGACGCCACCGAGCACCTGCTGGGGCTCGCGGACGACCCGCGACCGCGCCCGATCGACCTCGGGGTGGTGAACGGGAGGCGGTTCGTGTTCGCGTGCGGCGCCGGGCTCGACGCGGCCGTCGTGCGGCGCGTCGACTCGCATCCGAAGCTCAAGGCGCGGGCCGGCGAGTGGTACTTCACGTGGTCGGCGGTGTCGGCGTTCTATCGCCGCTACCTGCGCGACCCGGTGCGGATGCGGCTCGAGGTCGACGGGCAGGGAGCAGAGGGAATCACCGCGATCGCCCAGAACTCCGACCCCTACACGTACTTCCGCGACCATCCCGTGCGGGTGTGCGGCGGAGCCGCGCTCGACAACGGGACCCTGTCGCTGGCGGTCCTGCGCCGCGCGGCCCAGCGCGACATGCCGACGATCGCGGCGCGGGTGCTGGTCGATCGCTTCCCGACCCCGGACCATCGCCAGATCGAGCACTTCGAGGGCGCGACCGCGGCAAGGGTCGAGTCGATCTCCCGCGACGCCGAGGGCAGGCTGCGCGCGTTCCCGCTCCAGGTCGACGGCGACTACATCGGCAATCACACCGGGCTCGATCTGTCGATCGAGCCCGGCGCGCTGACGATCGTCGCCTGAGCCATGGCCGCGCCCGGGTGCCGCTTCTGCGCGATCGTCGGCGGGGACGAGCACGGCCACGTCGTGTACGAGGACGAGCACTCGATCGCGTTCCTCGACCACCGGCCGCTGTTCCCGGGCCACAGCCTGCTCGTTCCGCGCCAGCATGTCGAGACGCTCGCCGACCTGCCGCGGGAGATGCTCGCGCCGCTGTTCGCCGCCGCGCAGCTGCTGTCGCGGGCGATCCCTCGCGCGATGGGCAAGCCGGGCAGCTTCGTGGCGATGAACAACGTCGTCAGCCAGAGCGTCCCCCACCTCCACGTCCACGTCGTGCCGCGCAAGCCGAAGGACGGGCTGCGGGGGTTCTTCTGGCCGCGCCGCAAGTACGACAGCGACGGCCACATCGCCGAGGTCGCCGAGAAGCTGCGGGCCGCGATCGCGGAGCTGCGCGAGGAGGACGGGTGAGCGCGGGCGAGCACCGCGACATCGCGATCGAGCGCGGCGGGACCGACGACGCTCGTTCCTGCTGCTCGCCCGCTCGGCTGGGCGCTCTGTCGGCTACGCCGTCGCGGGGGGCTGTGCGAGCGGCGTGGGTTCAAGCCGCGGTGGACGGCGCTCGCGCGGGGCGAGTGGAGGCTAGCCGGATCGGGCCCCGTTCCCGCTCAGATAGCCGACGTTGTGGGCGATCAGGCCGAGGCCGTCGAGGGCGCGGAAGGTCCCCTCCTCGCGGTCGCCTCGGAGCGTCAGCACGACCGCGTCGCGCGCGGACAGCGCGAGCTGGCGCGTCAGCGGCCAACGCGGCGAGTGGCCCGGGTAGCGGTGGTTGAGCCACCGCGAGCCGGCCGCGTAGCGCGCGATCGTCGCCAGGAACGAGACGAGGCGCTTGCGGTGGCGGTGCTCGACGAGCGCGGCGGGGCGTTCCTCGATCGTCCACCCGGCCGCGATCAGCCGCCGCGACAGGTCGACGTCGCCGCCGGAGCGGATCCCCTCAACGAAGCCGCCGACCCGCTCGAAGGCGACGCGGCGGACGAGCACGTTGCCGCCGATCGCGATCCGCCATCCCGGGCCCGCGTTGCCGCCGGCCATGTTGAGGAACCCGCGGGCGCGGGCGTAGCGGGTGATCAGGCCGCGCTGAGCGGGCTCGCCGACGACCGCGCCGGCGAGCGCGCCGCAGTCGCCCGGCGGCGGCCGCCCGAAGTAGGCGGCGAGCAGGCCCGGGACCGGGCGGCAGTCGGCGTCACAGAACAGGATCCAGTCGTTGACGGCCTCGCGGGCGCCGGCGTTGCGGGCGTGGTACGCCGAGCGCTCGGCGGCGGCACGCACGACCTGCGCCGAGGCGGGGAGCGCGGCGCTCGGCATCCCGCCGCGCGTGTTGTCGGCGACGATCGTCTCGTCGCCGGCGCGCAGGTCGAGGCGCTCGAGGTTCGACGCGAGCCGTTCCGCACCCTCGCGATCTCCCGCGAACGGGACGACGACGCTGACCGCGGGGCGGCCGCTGCCCCTGTCGGCGCTCAAACCCCGGGCGTGATCCGGTAGGCGTCGAACACCGCGTCGACCTGGCGCAGGCGGCCGATGCACTGCTTGAGCTGGCCGGTGTCGCCGACCTCGACCACGAACCGGTTCTTGACCATCGGGTGCCGGGTCGAGCACTTGGCCTCGAGGATGTTGATCCCGGCCTCGGCGAAGGTACGCGACAGGTCCTCGAGCAGCCGCGTGCGGTCCCACGCGTCGACCTGGAGCTCAACTCGGTACGAGGTCGCGTTCTCGCCG
>DATAFB010000148.1:0-16369 GCA_036257695.1 Solirubrobacterales bacterium
CTCCTCGCGCTCGATCACCTTGCCCTCCGCCTCGGCGAGGACCTGGAGCAACTCGAACTCGCGCCGCGTCAGCCCGACGCTCTGCCCGCTGACGAAAGCCTGGAACTGGTCGGGGCGGATCTCGAGCTCGCCCGCGACGAGCGGTCCGACGTCGGCGTTGGCGCGGCCGCGCCGGCGGCGGCGGACGACGGCCTCGATCCGCGCCATCACCTCCTCCGGGTGGGAAGGCTTGTTGATCCAGTCGTCGGCGCCGAGCCGCAGCCCGCGCGCCCGCTGCGCGACCGTCGAGCCGGTGGTGCAGACGATCACTCCGAGGTCGGGGAGCACGCCGCACACACGGTCGAGGAAGCTCCACCCCTCGGGGCCGAGGATCGAGATGTCGACGAGCAGCGCGTTGAGCTTCATCGCCACGAGCTCGTCGGTCGGGACGCCGCTCGACAGCACCCTGCACTCCCAGCCGGCGGCGTCGAGCCGCTTCGACAGCACCCTGACGAAGCCGCTGTCGGTGTCGATGACCGCCAGCCGCACCGCCCCAGGTTGCGTGCTCATCGGGCCAACCCCGCCGTGCCCGACCGCACGATGACCGCGTTCGTGGCCATTTCCGGGTCGATGTTACTCGTGCCGCCGACGGCGAAAGGCCCCGTTCACAGGTATTTCACAACCGAAACCCTGCAAACAGCGCCAATCCAGGGGCGCCCCTTATCCGGATCTTCACTCACCGCCAACGCCCACCCGTCAGTCTGAATTCGCTCACGAGACTCCTCTCTCGTCAGCGCGCGCGCGACCCTCTCCCTGCCCCAGGGTCGCGCGCCACCTTGTAGCACCGCAGCTCGGCCGGCGACGGAGCGTTTTCCGCTCTAACCGGGCTCGGCGCAGACGACATCGGCGACCCGCTCGGCCGCGCGCCCGTCCCACAGCGGCGGCGGGTCGCCGCCGGCCGCCGCCCCCGCCTCGAGCAGGGCCGGGATCTCGGCGATCCGCTCGGGGTCGAGGCCGAGCACGGTGTTGGTCCCGTCGCGGACCGTCACCGGGCGCTCGGTGTTGGTCCGCAGGGTGAAGCACGGGGTCCCGAGGTAGGTGGTCTCCTCCTGGATCCCGCCCGAGTCCGTCAGCACCGCGCGCGCCGACGCCTCCAGCGACAGGAAGTCGAGGTATCCAACCGGCTCTGTGAGCGTCACCCCGGGGCGGTCGGCGGAGCCGAGCATCTTGCGCGTCCGCGGGTGGACCGGGAACACGACGGGCAGGTCGCGCGCCACCGCGCTCAGGTGGTCCATCGCGACCTCGAGCAACGGGCCGTCCACGAGCGCCGGACGGTGCAGGGTGACGAGCAGGTACTGGCCCTCCGGGAGCCCCAGCCTGCCGGCCGCGTCGGCGGCTCGGAAGCGCCCCTCCAGCGCCACAAGGGTGTCGATCATCGTGTTGCCGACGAAGTGGACCCGCTCGTCGGAGATCCCCTCCCGGCGCAGGTTCTCGGCCGCGTCCTCGGAGTGGATGAACAGCAGCTCGGAGAGCTGGTCGGCGACGACCCGATTGACCTCCTCGGGCATCGTGCGGTCGAAGCTGCGCAGGCCCGACTCGACGTGTCCGAGCCGGATCCCGAGCTTGGCCGCGGCGAGCGCGGCGGCGAGGGTCGAGTTGACGTCGCCGGGGACGAGCACGAGGTCGGGGCGCTCGTCGGCGAACACCGGCTCGAGGCGCTCGATCACGCGCGCGGTCTGCTCCGCGTGCGTCCCCGACCCGACCCCGAGCATGTGGTCCGGCTCGGGGACACCGAGCTCGTCGAGGAAGACCTCCGACATCAGCCGGTCGTAGTGCTGGCCGGTGTGGACGATCGTGTGGCTGCCGTCGGGCAGCCGCGCGCGCAGCGCCGCGATCACCGGAGCCATCTTGACGAAGTTCGGGCGCGTCCCGACGACGTAGACGATCCGCACGTCGTCTATTGGCCGAGCGCGTCGATCCGCTTCGCCAGCTCGAAGTCGTTCTCCGTCAGTCCGCCGGCGGCATGCGTGGTGATCGTGATCCGGACCTCGTCCCAGGACAGCGACAGATCGGGGTGATGGCCCATGTCCTCCGCCGGCTCGACCAGCTTCCTTACGAAGTCCACCGAGCCGACGAAGTCGCCGCACTTGAACGTCTTTGCGATCGCGTCACCGTCGCGCTCCCAGCGCTCGAGATCCGCGAGCCGTGACTCGATCGCTTCGTCGTCGAGCAGATCCACGAGCGGGAGCTTAATGCTCACGGTTGCGCCGTGATTCGAGAAGCGCGATCTCGGGAACAGTTCACCTGTCCGACCGCTTCGAATGGAGGGTGATGACGACTGTCGGGGTGCGTTACATCGTCGACGACGTTGACGCGGCGATCGAGTTCTATGCGCGCCACCTCGGCTTCGAGGTCGAGGCTCACCCCGCGCCCGCGTTCGCGATCCTCTCGCGAGGGGACCTGAGGCTGATGCTGAGCGCCCCCGACGGTCCGGGCGGTGCGGCCCAGGCGATGCCCGACGGACGCAAGCCCGAGCCCGGCGGATGGAACCGGGTTCAGCTCGAGGTCGACGACCTCGCGGATACAGTGGAAGCGCTCAGGGTTGCCGGAGCTCGCTTCCGCAACAACATCGTCACCGGCAAGGGTGGCAAGCAGATCCTGCTTGACGACCCCGCCGGAAACCCGATCGAGCTGTTCGAACCCGCAACGGGCTGATTCCGACCCGAGTGTCATAGTCCGCCGCGATGCGGATCGCGAGCCTGGTTCCGTCCTCGACCGAGATGCTGTTCGCGCTCGGCCTCGGAGACAGCGTTGTCGCTGTCACGCACGAGTGCGACCACCCGGCCGAGGCGACCACCCTCCCCCGCCTGACGCGGAGCGTGATCCCGGGCGGCCTCGGACCGGGCGAGATCGACGCGGCGGTGCGCGAGGTCACCGCTCAGGGGCGCGCCCTGTACGAGCTCGACGAGCAGACGCTCACCCGGCTCGACGTCGACCTGATCGTCACCCAGGCGCTGTGCGCGGTGTGCGCGGTCTCGTACGACGACGTCCGCGCGGTCGCCGAGCGGCTGCCGACCCGCCCCGACGTGATCTCGCTCGACCCCGAGACGCTGTCCGAGGTCCTCGACGACGCCGTGCGGCTCGCCGACGCCGCCGGCGCCCGCGACCGCGGCGGGCGGCTGCGCGACCGCCTCGCTGCGCGGGTGGACGCTGTTCGCACCTCCGTCGCCGGGCTGGGGCGGACGAGGGTCGCCGCGCTCGAGTGGCTCGACCCGGTGTTCGTCGGCGGCCACTGGGTCCCCGAGATGGTCGCCGCGGCGGGCGGCGAGGACGTCCTCGGCGAGCCGGGGCGCAAATCGCGCGTCGTCGGCTGGGACGAGGTCCGCGCCGCCGGATCGGATGTCGTCGTGGCGATGCCGTGCGGCCTGCACGCCGACGAGGCGCTCGAGCAGGCGCTCGGGTACCGGGACCAGCTCGCGGCGCTCGGCGCCGAGCGGGTGGTGGCGGTCGACGCGGCGGCGTCGTTCTCGCGCCCCGGCCCGCGCCTCGTCGAGGGGACCGAGCTGCTCGCGCACCTGCTCCACCCCGACGCCGTGCCGGCCCCCGATGCGATGGGGTGGCGCCCGGTGCTCGAGGGTGCGCAAACCTAGCCGACCGCGGGCGAGTCGCTCAGCCCCGCCGCCCACAGCGCGCCGCCGACGGACACCGCGGCGATCACGAGCAGGCCGAGCGCCTCGGCGCCGATCCCGACCCGGCGGCGCTCGCCGGCGAGGATCACCATCGCCGCCGCGGCGCCGCCCGCGAGGCCGCCGAGGTGGCCCCCGATGCTGATCCCAGGGACGGCGAACGTGAACACGAGGTTGAGGATCACCCACAGCCCGATCTGGGAGGCGAGCTGCTCCACCCCGCGCTGCCGCGCGACGAGGAACGTCGCGCTCATGATCCCGTACACCGCGCCCGACGCTCCCACGGTGAGCTGGTTCGGGTCGAACAGCAGGGCGCCGAACGAGCCGGCGAGCAGCGACACGAAATAGATGCCCAGCATCCGCGCGGTCCCGATCCCCTCCTCGAGCACCGTGCCGAGGATGTAGAGCACGAACATGTTCAGGAAGAGGTGCAGCGGGCCGGCGTGGAGGAAGCCGCTGGTGACGATCCGGTACCACTCGCCCTGATCCGCGACCGCGGGGCCGAGCAGGCCGCCGTCGGCGATCAGCCGCCCACCGCCCTCGAGCGACGTCGCGCCTCCCCCGCCCCCGATCTCGGCGATGAAGACGATCACGTTGAGTGCAATCAGCGCGTAGGTGCCGTACGGGGCAGTCGCGCGCGCGGTCGAGACGCGCGCCCGGGTGCGGTCGCGGGCGCATTCCGGACACCGCATCCCGACGGGGGAGTCGTACATGCAGTCGGGGCAGATCGGGCGCCCGCAGCGCGAGCACGAGACGTTGGTCTCGCGGTCCGGGTGGCGGTAGCAGGTCTGGGCCACGGGGACAGCGGAATCTAGCGACCGGGCTTCGCCGCCCCCCGGGGCGTGCCTCAGCCGAGCTCGAAGCGCATCATCGGCGCGGTCGTCGGCTGTTCGCTGCCGCCGCGCGGCTCGCGTGTCACCATCACCCGCACGGCGCCCTCGACGTCCGGGATCGTCGCCGTCGCCGATCCCCCCTGCTCCGCGACGAACACGGTCGACGGCCGCAGCGGCCCGTCGCCTCCCTCCTGGATCCACGCCTGGAACACCTGGTCGCGGGGCAGCCGCGGCATGTCGCTCGCCTCGAGCGTCCCGTCGTCGCCCTCGACGACGAGCTCGGCCTCGGCGCCCTGCGCCGCGCGGGTGGCCTCGGCCTGGTAGGTCGCCTCGTCCGAGTCGCCGCGCAGTGCGTAGCCGGCGATCCCCGCGGCGACGAGCGCCGCTGCCCCGAGCGCGGCGAGCGCCGGGCGCGGGATCGACAGCCACCCGGGCCACCGCCCGCGACGCGGCACGTCGCCGCGGCGGGCCTCGCTTCGCACGGTGGCCAGCAGCTCGCCCCGCAGCCGCGGCGGCGGCGCGACCTGGGTCACGGCGGCGGGGAGCGCGTCGACCGCCGGGCGCAGCCAGCGCAGGTCGGCTCGGCACCGCTCACACCGCGCCAGATGGCGCTCGAACCGCTTTGCCTCGCCCGGCTCGAGCGCACCCAGCGCCCACGCCGCGAGATCGTCCTCCCACCGCTCGTGGTCGTTGGGGCTCATCGCGTCCCCTCCGCGAACTGTCCTCGCATCTTCTCCAGCCCGAGGCGCATGCGGCCCTTCACGGTGCCGATCGGGGTCCCGAGCATGCGTGCGATCTCGGAGTGCGTGAAGCCGCCGAAGTAGGCCAGCTCGATCACTTGCGACTGCTCGCTGGGCAGGCCCCCGAGCGCGCCGCGGACCTGGCGCGCGGTCTCGCGCCGCAGCGCCTCGGCGTCGGTGCGCTCTGGCGCCTCGGTGCGGTCGAGCGCGGCATCGTCGTCGAGGTTGAGCTTCGGCGCCCGCCCTCCCTCCTTGCGCAGGGTGTCGATCGCGCGGTTGCGGACGATTCCCAGCGCCCAGGCGCGCACGCTGCCCCGCGTCGGGTCGTAGCGAGCCTTGCTGCGCCACATGGAAAGGAACGCCTCCTGGGTCACGTCCTCGGCGGCCGCCGGATCACCGACGATCCTGTGCGCGAGCGAGTACGCGGCCCCGCCGTGGCGATCGTAGAAGACCTCGAACGCGTTCGGGTCCTTGCGCGCGACGAGCGGCATCAGGTCCTCGTCCGCGAGGCGCTGGAGATCCTCTGTGTTCATGCCGGTGATCCGATTCGGCGGTTCGTTCGCATCATCACCCGATCAGCCCTACGCTCGGATTCAGAGCGCGGATCACTCGACCCAGGAGGGAGTGAAATGGCAGACGCAAGCCCAGCCCGCCTCTACGCACTGCTCGTCGGGGGCGCGCTGACGATCGCCGGGATCATCGGGTCTTCCACGACTCCAGGCCGGTGAGCAGGTGGACGCGCGCCGCGTAGCCGGCGGCCATGCGCTCGGGCTCGGGCTCGTGTACGTCGTGGTGGCGATCTGGGGGTTCGCGGAGACCTCGAACGGCTTCGGGGTGATCCTCGACTTCCTGCCCGTCAACACCGAGGACAACATCCTCCACCTCGTGCTCGGCCTCACCGGTCTGGCCGCCGGCGCCACGACCCGCAGCACCGAGCCGGCGACGGCCTGAGCGTCGCTCACACACGCGCTCGAATAGCGCCCGCCGCCCAGCGGGCGCTATTCGATGCGCGATCGCAGCGAGTCCGCCACTCCGCGCAGGCCGGCGGCGCCCTTGACGCCGCGACGCCGTCTCAGCTCGAGCACCACCAGCGCCGTGCCGGCGACGCCGCCCGCCGCGACGGCCGCGACCGGGCGCACCCAGTTGCGGGGGTCGCGAAGCGCCGCCATCTCGCCCTTCGACAGCTCGTCCGCCCAATCGGAGAGCTCGTTGGCGGCGGCCTCCGTGACCGCGGACAGGGTGAACTCCACCCGTCCCGCGAGGTCCTCCGGCGGCTCGATCGGGCGCAGGGCGTCGGCCAGCAGGCCCTCGAGATCGGCGTGGGCCTCACTCATGATCAATCGCCAAGTTCGCAAGCGAACTTGACGGTCTGCGTGTTCTGATCACTCGTCGTCCTCCTCGGCCATTCGCTGCTCGAGCTGCTTGATCGCCCTGTGGATCAGGACCTTGGTCGCCCCGTCGGTCCGCCCCAGCGCGCGAGCGATCTCGCGGTTGCTCATCCCGAGCGCGAAGCGCATGATCAGCGCCTCGCGGCGATCGCCAGGCAGCCCCGTCAGCCCGTCCATCACCTGCCGCAACTCCTCCCGCCCCTCGACGACCTTCTCGGTGCCGTGGGGATGCGACGGCGGCTCGATGCTGTCGAGCGCCGAGGTCGGCCGCCGCGAGCGGTCGCGGTGGTAGTTCGCGGCGAGGTTGTGGGCGATCCGGATCAGCCACGGGCGCAGCGGTCGCCCGTTCGACTCGCGGCGCGCGCGCTCGAAGTGGCGATAGGCCTGCAGGAAGGTCTGCTCGGTGAGGTCCTCGGCGTCGTGATGGTTGCCGACGCGGTAGTACGAGTATGAGTAGACGTCGCGCAGATGGCTGCGGTAGAGGTCCTCGAACGCTCGGTCGAGCTCGGCCTTGGAAGCGTCGGGCGCGGCCGAGTCGGCGGAAGCGTCCCGCTTCTGCGTTGCCATGCGGCAAGCGTAGACCCCACGGCCTGCTGCGGAACCGCGGCCCGCTCAAGCTGCCCTCCGCGAGCTCTCCGCCCGGCGCAGCCTCGACACCCACGCCTGGGGATCGATCCGGCCATCGATAAGCGCGTCGAGGCCCTCCAGCGCCGGGGCCTCGATCCCGGCCTCGTTGAGCGCCTCGACGCACAGCGGCACCGAGTCGAGCCCTTCGGACGCCTGCCCGATCCGCTCCGCGATCTGCGCCGCGGGGACCCCGTTTCCGAGCAGCTCGCCGGCGCGCCGATTGCGGCTCCCCGGCGCCATCACCGTCGCGGTCAGGTCGCCGACCCCGGCCAGCCCCGCGAAGGTCTCGAGCCTGGCGCCGCGCGCGGTCCCGAGCGCCAGGCACTCCCGCCACACCTCGGCGGCGGCGATCCCGGCGGCGTTGAGACCGTGCGGCTCGGCGGCCGCGGCTGCGAGCGCGGCGGCGTTCTTCGCCACCCCCGCCACCTCGACGCCGACGTCGTCGCCGGTGCGCTCGCACACGAGGCCGGCGCGGTCGAACACCTCGCCGAGCTGCGAGCGCAGGTCCTCGTCGACACTTCCGAGGACGAGCGCGGCGATGCCGCTGACCGCCTCGCGGGCATGGGCGGGGCCGCCGAGCGAGGCGATCGCGCGCGCTCGGACGCGCTCCGCGACGTACGGGGTCGGCAGCGAGCCGAGCGGCGCGACGAGGCCCTTCGTCAGCAGCAGCACCCCGGAGCGGCCGCCGATCCGGTCGGCGAGCGCACCGACGGCGGCGGGCAACCCCGCTGACGGGACGGCGAGTACGACGAGGTCGATTCCGGCAAGCTCGATGTCGGTGGCGCGCTTGACCGCGATGCCGTCGGGGAGCTCGACGCCGGGGAGGTAGCGCTCGTTCTCGCGCGCCGACGCGATCCGCTCCGCGCTCTCGCGAGTGCGGCACCCGAGCTGCACCTCGAGCCCCCCGCGGGCGAGCAGGATCGCCATCGCGGTCCCCCAGCTCCCCGACCCGATCACGGCCGACTTGCGCA
Source organism: Solirubrobacterales bacterium (assembly GCA_036257695.1). GTDB lineage: Bacteria > Actinomycetota > Thermoleophilia > Solirubrobacterales > 70-9 > DASPWW01. The sequence continues at coordinate 8,225 of DATAFB010000148.1, forward strand.
GCGGCGGAAGCCCGCCGAGCCACTCCCACTGCAACTCGATGTTTGGCCAGATCCGCTCCGTCACCGTCGCCGCAAGCGCCGGCGAGGGGCGCTCGGTGCGCGGGAACGTCATCGGCCGTCCCGCGCGAAGCTTCACCTTGCGCGGCCTGATGCGCCACCCGCGCCGCACCTGCTCGGTCCCGCACACGGCGACCGGCAGCACGGCGGCACCGGTCTCGAGCGCGAGCCGGCCGACGCCGCGCTTCGGCTCGGCGAGCGAGCCGGCGCGGATCCTCGTCCCCTCGGGGAACATGCACACGGCTCCGCCGCGCTCGAGGATCATCCGCGACGTCGTCATCGCGTCCTCGTCCGACGCGCCCCTGCGGATCGGGAACGCGCCGAGCCGCGACAGGATCCACCCCTGCCACCGCTTCTCGAACAGCTCGACCTTGGCGACGTAGTGGAGCGGGCGCCGCCACGGGAGCGTGACCCCGATCACGAACGGGTCGAGGAAGCTGCGGTGGTTGGCCGCGACGATCAGAGGCCCCTTGACCTTGGCATGCTCTCGGCCGTGGCGGGCGAGGCGCAGCCAGATCAGGAACGCTGGCTGGAGCACCAGCCTGGCCAGCAGGTAGAGCACGAAGTTGACCCCGCGATCACGCGTGTAGGCGTGATAGCGGGCAAGATGGTCCTCGCTCACCCACACTGGTACACGCGCCGCGAGGGGGCGTTACTGCGGGCCGGAGCGCTCCCAGGCGGCCTCGAGGATCGCCTCGAGCTCGCCCGCCGACGGCGGGTCGGGAATCAGCCCCAGCTCGGGGCGCTCGAGCGCGACCTCGACGATGCGGTCGAGCTGCTCGCGGTCGGCGCCCAGCTCCCCGAGGCCCGGCGGGCGTCCCGCGAGCTGGTCGATCCGATCCCCGATCGCCTCCGGGGTGGTGCCGAGCGCGTCCGCGAGCGCCGCGATCTTGTCGGGGACGCGGTCGCGCATCGCCTCGATCGTGCGCGGGAGCAGTGCCGCGTAGGCCGCCGCGTGCGGGACGTCGCACACGCGGACGGTCGTCTGGCCGAGCACGTGGTGGAGCGCGAACCCGGCCGAGCCGACGGCATAACCGCACAGGATCGCGCCGAGGGCGAGCGCCGCGCGGCCGCGGCCGGCGCGGTCGGCGTCGAGCGAGGCCGCGATCGCCGCCGCCCCGCGCAGCGCGGCCATCTCCGCTACCGGGTTGGCAAGTGGGCCGTACAGCGCCTCGGCGCCGTGCGCGAGCGCGTTCATCGCGGTCGCCCGCAGACGCTGCTCGGGGAGCTCTGTCATCGGCTCGGGGTCGGCGAGCACGAGCGCCGGCCGCACGAGACCGTCCGCGTCGTGTCCCTCGGGGAGGCGGTGGATCGAGGTCATCGGCGCGCCCGACAGCGTGGTCGGGATCGCGCACACCCGGCCACCGCGGACGGCGGCGATCGCCTTCGCGGCGTCGATCACCCGCCCGCCGCCGAGCGCGACGAGCGAGGTGGCGCCGGCGGCGTCGAAGATCGCCGCCGCGACCTCGGGCACCGGGCCGGCGGGGACCTCGTGGGTCGCGGCGGCGGTCTCGCGCAATCCGGGCGGGGCGGTCGCGAGCGCCCGCGGCGTGGTCAGCAGCTCGTACTCGTCCCAGCCGTGCTCGCCCAGCAGCGCCGGGGCGTCGCCGAGCGCGCCGTGGCGGAACACGACCCACCGCTCGCCGTCTTTCCATGTGAAATCGGTCAAGCCCGGGGCGGGACTCGAACCCGCAGCCTACGCATTACAAATGCGTTGCTCTGCCAGTTGAGCTACCCGGGCAATTCGTACTCAGTCGCCCAATGCACGCGGTGCGCCTGAGAGTTCCCAGTTGGAGCTATGCGCAAGTACATGCTGCAGCCGGGAGCATCGTCGACGGGAACAGCATAGACGCGGCCGTTCTCGGGGCAATGGACCAGAAAGATGTCCGCGTCGCCGACGTAGCCACGCGTGAATGTGCGTTTGGTGTTGGCCCTGACACTCCGCGTCGGAAAACGCACGACCCCATCGATCAATCGACCCGTCTTGCACTGGGCACGGAGAAACCGGCCTTCCATGTCGATCACGAGGTCGTATCTCTGGTTGACACCGAACGGCACCAGCACGCCGTAGCCGCGCCGAACGAGCTCGGAGAGGATCGCGCCCTCGATCCGATGGCCGACGTCCACGGGGTGGTTGCTCAGGGTCGGAACGTGCTTGCGGAGGTCCATGGCTCTCGCCGGGACGCTAGCTCCGCGCAGCGCGCGGGGCATACGCAGGGTGTGGCAACTCGCGCGCGGAAGATGAACTATGGCCGCGCGGCGGTGACGTCGAACTCGCCGTGGCCGCGGTCGCGGATCACCGCGACGCGCACCGCGCGCCGGCCGCACACCGTGTAGCGGAGCGTGTTGTCGGGCCCCCGCCCACCGGCGCGGTCGAGCACCTTGCCCCTGCGCGCCGTCAGCAGAGCGAGGTCGAAATCGGCGCCTCGGGCGCCGTCGAGCCGGAGCTTCAGCCGCCCGTCGAGCGGGGTCTCTACCCGGGTCACCTCGCGCGGGGTGCCGCGGGAGAGCCGGCCCGACCACTTCACGTTCGTGCGCCGCGTCCACGGGAACTCGACGTCCGCGCGGATCGCGTCGAACGCGGCCGCGTCGGGCCGCGCGATCTCCCACTGCCACCCGATCACGTCGGGGTAGTGGCGGAACGCGTACGCCTCCGCGTACGCCTCGCCCGGGTTCTCGAAGTAGTCCGCTGGGTGGATCTCGCGGCGCTCGATCCCGCGGCAGATGCCCTCGTGCGTGGCCCACCTCTTCGTACCGCGGTCGAGCGCGCTCCACGGGCGGTTGCTGCGGTTGGCGGCGATGTGGTGGCCGTACTCGTGCGCGATCACGAACTCGCGCGGAGGCTCGCCGGGCGCGTCCTCACCCGAGACGATCATCTGCTCGGCCGCGGGCGAGTAGCACGCGAGCGCCCCCAAGCCGCACAGGTAGCGGATCTCGACCGGGGTCGCGACGGTCGCGCTGAGCTGACCCATCTCGTCGCCGTGCAGCAACCCGCCGAGGAAGGCGGCCAGGTCCCGCGCCACCCGGACGCGGTTCGAGTACGTGCGCGAGACCTCGATCGAGATCGAGTGCCCGTCGCCGTCGCCGTACTCGCGCGCGAGCGACGACGCGTTCGCTCGCCCTGGGCTCGGCTCGCCGCGATCGAGGAGCGTGTCGCGCACCGGCGCGGCGCCGGGTCGCGGCGGGATCGGGCCGAGCGCGAGCGGGTCGGCGTCGCGCTGCGCGGCGGCGGACGCCGGCAGGCCGAGCGCCGCGACCGCGAGCGCCGCGACGATCAGGTGACCCTGCCGAGAACCAACCCCCACGCCTCCGTTATCGGCGGCGCGGGGCTACAGCTTGACCTCGCGCGAGGCGAGATGGATCCCGACCTTGCGCTTGACGCGCTGGAGCGCGTTGTCGACCGTCTTCGTGTCGCAGTCGAGCTTCTCGCCGACGACCTCGTACGAGTGCCCGTCCAGGTACAGCGACAGCACGCGGCTCTCGAGGTCCGACAGCACGCTCGACAGGCACGCGACGAGGCTGTCGAGCTCCTCGCTCGCGATCACCTGGTTCGCTGGGTCGTTGATCAGCGGCCCCGGCAGCACGTCCTCGAGCGTCGCGTCGGAGTCGCCCTGGCCGGCCGGCGACTGCCCGAACGACACGTACTGGTTCAGCGGCGCGTGCTTGTGCCGGCTCGCCGTCTTCACGGCGGTGATGATCTGCCGCGTGATGCACAACTCCGCGAAGTTGCGGAAGCTCGACTCGCGGTCGGAGCGGAAGTCGCGCACGGCCTTGAACAGGCCGAGCAGACCCTCCTGGTTGAGGTCGTCGGAGTCGCCGCCGAGCAGGAAGTAGGCGGACGCCTTGAGGCGGACGAAGCCGCGGTAGCGCCGCACTATCTGGTCGTAGGCGTCCGGGTTCCCCCGCTTCGCCACCGCGACGAGGTACTCGTCCTCGACCTCTGGTTGAGCTTCATGGCCCCGCGACGCCCGACTGGGCGGGCGTCGGGGCGAGACGGGCGCGAACTCCTGGGTCGGTACTGCCACAGCAACCTCCTTCATCCGGAGCTTGGTGGCGCCGTACCTCCCCTGGGGCGCCGTTCGGGCGAGCTCCGGGCTGAACTCTCAGCCTGAAGTTCACCTTTACGCGCGTAAGTGTAGGGCCGCGCATTGTTCTGTCAACCCCCTTGCGCGCGCGATTGCACGAACGCTTGCAGCGTCCGGGCGCCGTGCTAAGCGTCAGCGGCGCCGCGCGCGGCCTCGAACAGCAGCACCGAGGCGGCCGCGGAGACGTTAAGCGACCCGATCCGGCCCCGCTGGGGGATCGCGATCGTGGCGTCGCAGCTCGCCGCGACACGCGGCCGGATGCCCTTGCCCTCCCCGCCGAGCACCAGCACGACCCTGCCGTCCCAGTCGATCGCGTCGTAGCGGGTCGGCGCCTCGGCGCTGGCGCCGTACACCCACGCGTCCGCGCGCTTGGCCGCGGCGAGCCACTCGGCGAGGTTCGGCACCCTGGCGACCGCGAGGTGCTCGACCGCGCCCGCGGACGCCTTGCAGGTCACCGCGGTGACGGCGGCGGAGCGGCGCGCCGGGATCACCACGCCCGCTGCGCCGGCGACCTCGGCCGAGCGGCACACCGCCCCGAGGTTGCGCGGGTCCTGGACCTGGTCGAGGGCGACGACGAGCGCGTCGCGAGCGTCGAGCAACGACCCCGCGTCGGCGTACGGGTACGGGTCGACCTCGGCGACGACGCCCTGGTGGTCCGGCGAGCCCGCCAGCCGCGTCAGCTCAGCCGCGTCGACCTCGGGGGCCCGCCACACGCGGTGAACGCGCCGTCTTCCCCGCTCCGCCTCGGCGACGGCGTTGCGTCCGTAGACGACGTCGCGGCGGTGCGCCAAACCTACCTGCGCCTCACGAGGCGCGCGCCTTCGGGGGCGTCGCGGACATCCCACCCGCGCTGCGCGAGCTCGTCGCGGATCCGGTCGGCGCGCTCGAAGTCGCGCGCCGCGCGCGCCCGCTCGCGCTCGGCGAGCAGCTCCAGCGACTCCGGGTCCGCCTCTGCCTCCCGCTCCAGCAGGGACTCGAGGCCGACGAGCGGCAGCATCTCCTCGAGCGCCGCGTGTGCGCCCGGCAGCGGGCGCTTGTTGCCCTCCGCGATCAGCTCGAACAGGGCCGCGAGCGCGCGCGGGGTGTTGAAGTCGTCGGCGAGCGCGTCCAAGAACTGCTCCCGCCTTGCGGTGACGAAGGAATCAAGGCCCGCCGCCTCCTCCGCTTCGCGTCCGGGGGCGGCGGGGTCGCCGGCAGGATGGTCCTCTCGGAGGAAGTTACGGATCCGCTCGACACGGGCCTCGGCCTCGCGCAGCGCCTCGGCGCTGAACTCGAGCGGCTGCCGGTAGTGGCCCGAGATCAGGTACGCGACGAGCGTCTCGGGCGCGAACTCGTCGAGCGCCTCGGCGAGCTGGAAGATGTTGCCGACCGACTTCGCCATCTTCTCCTCGGCCACCCGGACCATCCCGTTGTGCATCCACAGGCGCGCAAGAGGCACCCCTCGCGCCGCCTCGGTCTGGGCGATCTCGTTCTCGTGGTGGGGGAAGACGAGGTCGGCCCCGCCCCCGTGGAGCGCGAACTCGGGCCCGAGGTACTTCTCCGCCATCGCCGAGCACTCGATATGCCACCCCGGCCGCCCCGGGCCCCACGGCGAGTCCCACGCTGTGTCCTCGTCGGGCTTGCGCGCCTTCCACACCGCGAAGTCGAGCCGGTCTTCCTTCAGGCTTTCGGTCCCCGTCTCCTCGCCCTGGTCCATCTCCTCGGGATCGCGGTTGGAGAGCTTGCCGTAGCCGTCGAAGATGCGGACGCGGAAGTACACGTCGCCGTCGGCGCGGTACGCGTGCCCGGAGGCGATCAGCGCCTCGATCAGCGCGACGATCTCGGGAATCGTCTCCGACGCGAGCGGCTCCTCGTCGGGGCGCCCGAGCCCGAGCCGGTCGGTGTCCTCGAGGTAGGCGCGGGTCATCTCGTCGGCGAGCTCCGCCGACGGCCGCCCGGCCTCGCGCGCAGCGTCGTAGATCTTGTCGTTGATGTCGGTGACGTTGACCACCAGCGTCACCTCGTTGCCCTCGTGCTCGAGGAACCGCTTCAGCAGCATGAAGACGACGTACGGCCGCGCGTTGCCGACGTGGATGCGGGCGTACGTGGTCGGTCCGCAGGCGTAGATCCCGACCCGCCCGCCCTCGGGCGGACCGAGCGGGCGCACCTCGCCGCTCAGCGTGTCGCGGATTCGGACCTCGCGCACGGAGACGATGCTATTCGCCGCCGTGCGCGAGATTCCGTCACACGAGCCTCGGGGTCCGGGGTCAGCTCTGCTTGCCGGCGACGGCGGCCCGGAGCTGGCGCTTGTTCATCTTCGAGCGCCCCTCGATGCCGAGCCGCTTGGCGTCGTTGTAGAGCTGGTCGCGGGTGCGGCCTCCGCTTCCGCCCCCGGACCGCAGCCCGCCGCGGCGACCCGACGAGATGTCGCGGGTCGAGGTCCGCGAGCGCTGGCGCGACTCTCCGGAGCGCGCACGCTCCTTCTGCACCGTCCGCGCCGCGATCTCGCGGGCCCGCTTGGGAGAACGGCCCTGTCGACGCTCGCTGCGCTTGACGTGGTCGTACTGGCGAGCGCGCTTGGTCCCCTTCTTGATTCCTCTCGGTGGCATCTCTCTCGCCTCCTCTCGGAGATCGGAGTTCGCTCGTCCTCTACCCCCTGCCGGTGATCGCAAACGGGAGCCCGGGCGGGCGTCAGGCGAGCTCGCGCTTCAGCACCTTGCCGGTGGCGTTGCGCGGCAGCGAGTCGACGAACTCGACCTCGCGCGGGACCTTGAAGCGGGCGAGGTTCGCCTTCACGTGGCCCTTGACGTCGTCCGCGGACAGCTCGGCGTCCTCGCGCGCGACGACGAACACTTTCAGGCGCTGGCCGAACTCGTCGTCGGACACGCCGACCACCGCGACCTCGACGATCGCCTCGTGCCGGGCCAGCAGGTCCTCGACCTCGCGCGGGAACACGTTCTCGCCGCCGGAGACGATCATCTCGTCGTCGCGGCCGTCGATGAACAGCCGCCCGCCGGCGTCGAAGTGCCCCACGTCGCCGCTCGACAGCAGGCCCCCGAGCTCCTCCTTGCCGCCGCCGCCGGTGTAGCCCTCGAAGTTCATGTCGTTGCCGACGAACACCCTCCCCGTCTTCCCCGGGGGAACATCGCGCCCGTCGTGGTCGACGATCCTCACCCGCGTCCCGCGCGGAGGCTTGCCCGCGGTCCCGGGGGCGGCGCGCAGGTCCTCGGGCGTCGCGATCGTCGCCCACGCGACCTCGGTCGAGCCGTAGAGGTTGTAGAGGTTGTCGCCGAAGGTGTCCATCCACTCGGTCGCGAGCTCGCCGGGGAGCGCCGACCCGCTCGCCGCGGTGACGCGCAGCCGGCTGACGTCGTAGCGCCGGATGACGTCGTCCGGGAGCTCGAGGATGCGCTGCATCATCACCGGGACGACGACGAGCGCCGTCGCCCCGCTCGACGCGAGCGCGCGCAACGTCTCCTCGGGGTCGAACCGGCGGCGCAGCACGTAGGTGGACTTGAGGGAGAGGCCGAGCAGCAGATGCGCGAAGCCCCACGAGTGGAACATCGGCGCCGCGATCACGGTCTTCTCGCGTGTCTTGAGCGGAATCCTGGAGAACAGCGCGGCGAGCGGACCGAGCGAGTCGGGCTGTGACCTCTGCGCCCCCTTCGGCGTTCCGGTCGTTCCCGAGGTGAGGATCACGAACCGGCTCGACTCCTCCGGGACCTCGGCCAGGTTGGAGCCGTCGTTTGAGGCGATCAGCTCGTCGAGAGTGGGGTCGGAGACGTCGTCGTCGGTCCAGGCGACGAACCGCCACACGTCGCGTCCCGCCTCCGACAGCAGTTCGGCGAACTCCTGGTCGTAGACGAGCGCGACCGGTTCCTCGCGCTCGACGACCTCGGTCAGCTGCGGGCCCGCGAATGCGGTGTTCATGTACAGCCCGTCGGCGCCGAGCTTCGAGCACGCGAGGGTCGCGTCGATGAACCCGCGATGGTTGCGGCACATGATCGCCACCGCGTCTCCGGGA